>NZ_AP019697.1:2020000-2127500 GCF_007164725.1 Dialister hominis
GTTTTCAAAGAATCATCGCTCTTCAAGCGACTTTAGTAGTATACCACACTGAAGCGATGATTGCAAGTACTTATTTTTAAGTAAGATTTGAATCAAGCTTTTCAGCGGGGACGCTGCATCAGCGACGTGTATGATAATACCACCTACGGCAGCCGGTGTCAACGGCTTTTTTAAAGAAATTTCAAAGGCGGATTGTATAATTAAGTTGAACACTTAAAAATCCATAGCGAACCCTTGTGGTAAAATGTAGTTACACAAAAAACACAACCACAAAGGAGAATCGCTATGGATCAAAATCATTTTACCACGGATACGTTACGCAAAAAAGGGGCTCATTTAACTTTTGAGGAACGAGTCATTATCCAAACGCGTCTCCGCGACAAGCAATCGTATCGGAGCATAGCCCGTGAGATTGGGTGCTGTGTCAATACGGTACGCAACGAGGTGAAGCGTGGCAAGGTTCTTTGCTATAACGGCAAGGTGGAACGCTATCGCGCAGCAGACGGGCAAAGCACCTATGAGGCGCATCGCGAAAACTGTGGTCGCAAATGCGACGCCATAGCAAAGGGAGCATTCCTCGACTATGTGCAGAAGAGACTTCAGGAACATCACTGGTCGCTCGATGCCTGCTTTGGCAGGGCACTGGTTACGGGAGAATTTCAACGTGGCGAGATGGTCTGTACGAAAACCCTGTACAACTATGTCACGCTGGGGCTCCTAGGAAAAATCAAGAGTATTGACCTGCCCTTGCGCGTCAAGCGAAAAAACGCCAGGAAGCGGGTTCGTGAGCGTAAGAAGAAGTTCGGACGCAGTATAGATGAGCGCGATCCTTCTGTGGATGAGCGTCAGGATTTCGGGCATTGGGAGTGTGACCTTGTACTGGGATCTCGCTCAAAGGACGAAGTACTGCTGACTCTGGTTGAGCGCAAGACACGCTGTTCCCTCATCAGAAAACTGCCCAACAAGGAAAGTGCCTCTGTAATAGCAGCCTTCAGAAAATTGAAGGATGGAATGTTCCGCGGCTGTTTCAGCCGAGTGTTCCTCAGCATTACGACAGACAATGGCAGTGAGTTTTCCAGCCTGTCGGAGCTAGAGAAACTAAGTCACACACGGATCTATTATGCGCATCCGTACTGCTCCGGCGACAAAGGTACGAATGAGAATCACAACGGCTTATTCCGTCGATTTCTTCCCAAAGGGAAGAAAATCCAGGATTACCCAGTGGAACACATTTCCAGAGTAGAGTGCTGGGCCAACACCCTGCCAAGAAAAATACTCGGCTATAAGACACCCGAGGAGTGCTTTAGGGAAGAAATGCTTGCAGCACTTACTGCATAAAGGTTCGCCGGGTGTTCAACTTATTATTGCAATTCGGGAAGAAATTTCAAAAACTTTTCAGATGGAATCGATGTTCTGAGGATTGAAGAGATGAAATTTTTGATGAACACTAGCTTTTTTAAGATTAGTAAGGAAATGGAAAGAGCTGCATCATGCTCAAAAATGAAGGGGATATATATATATAAAGGAGGACAAAAAAATAAAAACAAATACCGAGAAGAAAAAAACCTTTACCGCCTGGAAAACAGAATGCAGCGAATGAAAAGAAAAACCTTTACAACCAGCCTGACGGCTGAAGAAATGCAACTCATCCGTCTCGTACACCAACTTACTAGGCATTTGTGCAATTGCCATTATTGTCAACCGGTATACGAGCCACCTAGTACAATAGAAGTGTAGTAGATAGGTCGCTCCTATCCGCTGCGCTTATTGCATATAATTAGGGGAGTAGATGGCTTGACGGCGAACCACCGGTCCGTTTACTGGACGTGGAGAAGAGGGTCAGCCTTCCCCTTATTATGTGTGCTCGCGTTAGGCGGGTTTATCTCCGTGTTCGTGTAAAAAAACTAGTTTGAGTGGTAATAAGTGTGTGAAGGATTAGCGTCTACCAACTACAAATATCTTTTATAGGAGGTCACTTATGATCTGTGTAGGTATTGATGTATCCAAGAGAAAAAGTACGGTGTGTTTCATGGCGCCTGGCGACAAGATCATCCGCAGGCCCTTTGATGTTAAGCACACAAAAGAGGAACTTCAGCCTCTGGTCGATGAAATTCGGGTACAAGCAAAGTATGACGAGATAAAAGTCGTCATGGAATCAACAGGCGTCTATCACCTGTCGATAGCCTATTTCTTGCAGCAGAATGGGATTTTTGTATCTGTCGTCAACGCTCTGAAGGTTGCTAATTTTAATAAGGCAGAGAACTTCAGACACACAAAGACAGACTCCATCGACTCCACGAATATTGCCAGATATGGAATCGCTTATTGGGCAAAGTTACCGCAATTCGATCTTAATGGAGATAAGTATTTCCTCTTAAAGAGACTCTGCGATGCTTATCTTAACTTTTCGGAGGAAAGAAGCCGCATCCTTCTCCAGCCGCAAAGTCAATTGGAGCAGACCATGCCAGGAATCTTCGATCTCTTCGGAGGATTCGACATAAACAGCGGTAAAGACAAACTGCTGGATTTCCTGGAAAGGTATTGCCACATTGAGGATATTATTGCTAAATCGGAAGCAGAATTTGTCGCATCTTATCGCGAATGGGCAGAAGAAAAAGGATACCGTTCCAATGAGAGTAAAGCAGCGACGATCTACGCTCAAGCAAAGAATGGTATCCCTTCCATCCCCAATAATCCAATTGTTAGAGAAACCATCATGTGGTATGTCGGATTACTGAGAAGAGCCGACGAGGCTCTTATGGCTAGTTTAACACGAATGGAAGATATAGCCAAGGATCTGCCGGAATATGAACTCGTCGGCGAGATGGGCGGAGTCGGAAGAGTTACCAGAGTAGCGCTTATTGCCCAGATCGAAGATGTGAGACGCTTTAAAAACAAGCATTCTCTGATCTGCTTTGCAGGCCTGACCCCATCAATACATGAATCAGGGAAATTCCGAGCCTCGCAGAATCACATAGTAAAGAAAGGTCCTGCGCGGCTGCGGAAAGTATTGTATCAAGTAATGATGTCGTTAGTTATGCATAAAATCCCCAAAGATGATGCAGTATATAGGTTCATAAAGAAGAAAGAGGCAGAAGGAAAGTATAAAAAAGTAGCAAAAGTAGCAGGAATGGCTAAGTTTTTACGAATATACTACGGCCGGGTGATGCATTTGTATCGCGACTTAGGCCTTGCTGCGTAAATAAGGCAAACAAGTGAAGAAAAGCGAAAAAAGCCGAGTGTGAGATCGGCTTTTTCGTAGTGCAATGAATTAGTCGGCCAAACTCCAAAATCTAATCAGTTAGGATCAGTCAGGAAATCCGACAAGAAATTCTATAAGAAATTCAAAAAATACCAAAAAATTAAAATTGGGGCTTGTTCTTGTGTAGCAGGTCTTCTCCTTCGGAGCAAGGTAAAAGGCATTCTTCCCTCCGTCGGGGGCAGGTCAAAACCTTCCGCTACGGCACGTACCGCTATTATCACTATCAAAAGTCAACGCTCAGGAATGACGAGCGAAGCGAGTTCCACATTTTCGTAAGCACCGCTAACACTTGCCTTCCCAGACGGGGAAGGTGCCGGCCTCAAATTCTGATGCCGGCGGATAGGGTTGATTACCAACAGCCAAAGGCTGGTTTGCTTGTTTTTTTCGAGCGAAGCGAGGTTTAAGGGTGTTAACCTTGCTCCGAAGGAGAAGGTCCGGTCGGAGACCGGGAATGAGATGTAGTTCCCCAAGGCTTCAGCCTTGGTTGTCTGGTTTTATCTTTTATCTTTTATCTTTACTTTCCCCACGATGCTGCTCTGCAGCGAGCGATTTCTTTGCTCTACTCCTTGATCCTCTTTTCTTTCCATATATAAGGAAAATAAAATAGCAGTTTGTTTTCCTGGCTGTTTTTTATTTTCCGAAATGCTTTTCTATTTTCCAAATGCGTTCTGTATTTTAAAATCCTGCTTGTTTTCCGCGGAGCGCTTTCTGTTTTTTCCAAGCGCAGCGTCGTCCGGTTTTAATCATTTCCTTCAAGGCAACGCCTTGGTTTAAGGGTGTCAGAGCTCGCCCCGCAGGTGGAGCTGGCGACGGAGTCGACTGAGGAGGTTCATTTCTGCGAGCAGCGCGAGGTCGTATTGTGTTTTCAGCCAACGCCTGGTTGGCTTGTTTTCCTTCTTGTACGGTTTTCCCTTTTATCCATTCCCCTCCCTTTTCCTTTATATAGGTTTCCCCCCTTTACCATCTTTTTACTGATCCTGCTCTTTACTTCTTATCTTTACCGTGGTAAAGTATAACTACATTAATTAATAAACGCGTTAAATTATTGTAGTGGGGCGGTGTTTCGATGAATAAGACACTGGATGAGATGAAGATGATCCATGAGGAGGAGATGCAGAGTTACGGGCGGATCCAGGATCGGGTGATTTCGGTGATGCTGTCTCATGGTTGCAAGATTGTGCAGACGCCAAGTTTTGAGGATTATGACTCTTACGGGACGTATTTTCCGTCGCTGCGCAAGGAGATGATCAAGACGATCGATTCGGACGGGTCGGTGCTGGTGCTTCGGCCGGATGTGACGCTGCCTCTGGTGAAGGCGGCGGCGATTGAGTTTCCGGACGGGTCGGAGCTTTTGAAGTACGGGTACGTGACGACGGTGTTCCGCAATTATTATGGCATGACGTCGCATGGCAGGGATTTCCTGCAGGCAGGTGTCGAGGTGCTGGGGGATCCTACGCCGGAGTGTGACGGGGAAGTGATTGTCACGGCGGCGGAGTTCCTGGAGTCGGTGGGCATCGAAAGCATGCGGATCGACCTTGGCACGGTGGCTTACATGGATGCGCTTTTCGAGGCGCTGGAGCTTTCAGAACGGCAGGCGGATGAGCTTCGTTCGTGCATGGAGAAGAGAAATCTGGTTTCCTTTAGGGAAATCGCAGAGTCCCTCCCCCTTTCTGGCAAGCGGCGCACGGCGCTTTTGGAGCTGCCTTCGCTTTTCGGGCCGTACGGGCCGACGATGTCGCGGGCGCGTTCGCTCTGTCTGAACGGGCAGATGGATCAGGCGCTCGACCGGATCAGCCGGGTGTATGAGTATCTGGCCAGTGCGGGATATGAGAAGCTCGCGCACCAGGACTTCGGGTTTGCTTCGCACATGGGATATTATTCGGACCTCGTCTTCCGCATTTACGTCGACGATGCGCTCTATTCGCTCGTGAGCGGCGGACGTTATGACAAACTTTCCGAGCAGTTCGGCCCGGCGCGTCCGGCCTGTGGGTTCGGGATGAATATGAATCTCCTCTACGAGTACATGACGGACTCAGGGCTTCTCGATGAGGAAGGACCTTCCTTCCAGCTGGCGGTTTCCTACGACCGCTTCTCGAAGAACCTCGCCGCCGACCTCACGCGCTGGAGGAAGAAGGGGTACCGCGTGATGGGGTACCGTCTAGGAAATACAGTCGATCCTTCCGATTACGCCGCCATGGCCGTGTACCGGGACGGATCGTATGAAACGGGCGGGGAAATCCTCTCGCCGGATGAAATGGAAAAGAAACTGGAGGCGATGAAATCATGCTGCACATAGCTTTCGCAAAGGGCCGTATCGCAAAGACGGTCATGAAGAATCTCGCCGCCGCGGGTTTTAATTTCCCCACATACGACGATGACAGCCGGAAGCTCATTTTCACCGATGAAACAGGCATGCTGAAGGTGACGCTCGTGAAATCTCCGGACGTCGTGGTCTATGTCGAGCGCGGCGCGGCGGATGCCGGAGTCGTCGGAAGCGATGTCATCGAAGAAGACGGGGCCGGCGACACGTACGTGCTCCTCGACCTTAACATCGCAAAGTGCCGGATGGCCGTCGCAGGCATCAAGGGCCGCCAGAACGTCCTCGAAAAAAGGATGATCACCGCGGCATCGAAGTACCCGCGCATTGCCCGTGCCTATTTCGAAAGCAGGCACAAGAGCGTGGACATTATCAAGCTGAACGGATCCGTCGAGCTGGCGCCGCTGGTGGGGCTCTCGGATGTGATCGTGGATATCGTGGAGACGGGAACGACGCTGAAGGAAAACGGCCTGGAAGCCTACGATTTCTTCATGGACCTCTCGGCCCGTCTCATTTGCAATAAAGTATCGTACAAGATGAAACAGGATGAGCTCAAGAAACTCATCAGCAGCATAGAAAAGAAAGGATGACCGATATGAAATGGATTACCGTGCCGGAGGAAGGCCTCTCCCTCCGCGACGTACGCCGCCTGACCGAGCGCAGCGTCAATTTGTCAGCTGAGGTGGAAGCATCTGTTTCCGCCATTTTGAAGGACGTGCGTGAAAACGGCGATGCGGCCGTGCGCGCCCTGACAGAAAAATTCGACGGTGTCACCCTTTCTGACTTCCGCGTGACGGAAGAGGAAATCGAGGAAGCGCTGACCCTGATCGAACCGGGAATGCTTGACGTCCTGAAGGAAGCGCGTGACAATATCGCCGCTTTCCATCAGGAGCAGAAGAAGGAATCCTGGATCAAGGAATTCCGTCCCGGCGTCCGCTTAGGCGAGCAGTACGAACCGATTCAGAGAGTCGGCGTCTACGTGCCGGGCGGTCTCGCGGCCTATCCGTCGACCGTCCTCATGGATACCGTTCCCGCCTTCGTGGCCGGCTGCCCCTCTGTCGTCATGACGACGCCTCCCGGGAAGGATGGCGAAGTAAATCCGAACATCCTCGCCGCTGCCTACGTTTCCGGCGTGAAGGAAATCTACAAAGTCGGCGGCGCGCAGGGCATTGCGATGCTGGCGTACGGCACCGAGACCGTCGAACCTGTCTTCAAGATTGCAGGCCCGGGCAATGCCTTCGTCGCTATGGCCAAGCGCCTCGTCTTTGGCACCGTCGGCATCGACATGATTGCAGGCCCCTCTGAAGTCTGCTGCGTCGCTGACGGCAGCGCGAATCCGGAATGGATTGCCGCCGACCTCCTCTCTCAGGCAGAACACGACCGCCGCGCGGCTGTCTTCCTCATCACGCCCGATGCCGATTTCGGCAAAAAGGTCGAGGAAGCCATGACTCGCCAGACGAAGGAAAGAAACCGCAAAGACATCATCGAAAGCTCGATCGGCGACTATGCGAAAGCCTTCCTCTGCCAGACGCCGGAAGAATGCTTCGACATCGTGAACAAGATTGCTCCCGAGCACCTTGAAATCGAGCTTCCCGATCCGGAGAAGTACCTGCCCCTTGTCGTCAATGCAGGCGCCATCTTCCTTGGGAAATGGACATCCGAACCCCTTGGCGACTACATGGCTGGCCCCAATCACACCCTCCCCACGTCCGGGACGGCCGCCTTCTCTTCCCCATTGGGCGTGTACGATTTCATGAAGCACAGCAGCGTGGAAATCTACAATAAGGAAGCCTTCCACGCCGTCGCTCCGAAAGTCATGAAGCTGGCGCTCGCCGAAGGACTCGACGCTCACGCCGCTGCCGTGGAGGTACGATACAATGAACAATAACTGGCTTAGAAAAACACTGAAAGACTTCGCTCCTTACGCTGTCGCTCCGATCCATGAAAAGACCGTCATCAACGCCAACGAAAGCTACTTCAATATCCTCTCCCTTCCCTCCGTCATGAAGGACGCCGAGGAGGCCCTTGCGAGCCTCAAGCCGCAGATTTATCCGGCGCCGATGGCAGACACGCTGCGCGAAGCCATCGCTGATTACCTTTCCGTCGATCCCTCCTGGATCCTGGCAGGAAACGGCGGCGATGAAGTCATCACTTACATTATTAATACATTCCTCGACCCCGAGGACATCCTCCTGACGCATGCGCCGACCTTCGACATGTACGATACCGAAGCTGCCGTCATCGGGGCAAAGACCATCTCCGTTCCCGATCTTCCTGGTTTCAAACGCGACTGGGACGGGATTGCCAAAGCGGTCGAAAAGTACCAGCCGAAGCTTACCGTCCTCTGCGATCCGAACAACCCGACAGGCGAGCTCGCGCCCCTTTCTGAAATCGAAAGGATCGTTTCCCTTTCGAAGAACCCCGTCCTTGTCGACGAAGCATACATGGAATTCGCCCAGGCAGAAAGCGCCATTTCCCTGATCAAGAAATATCCGAACGTCATGGTCATCCGCACCCTTTCGAAAGCCTTCGGGCTGGCCGGCATGCGCTGCGGCTACATGGTGGCGGACAGCGACATGATCGATGCCGTTTCCAAAGTGAAGAGCCCGTACAACCTGAACATCTTCACCCAAGCCTTCGGCGCCATTGCCTTAAAGCACAGGGATGAAATCTTCAAGGTACGAGACGGCATCATTGCAGAAAGAGACCGTTTCCTTGCTGAGCTCTCTTCCGTCAATGGCATCCGCGTATACCCCTCTTCCACGAATTTCTTCCTCATGGACGCAGGGACGTATGCGCCTGCTCTCTTCGAAGCGCTCCGGAAAGCAGACATCCTCGTCAAGAAGTACAAGAGCCCTGAGATGGCCTCCTTCTTCCGCATCACCGTCACGACAAAGGACGTCGACGAAAGGGTCCTCTCCGTCATCCGGGAGGTGATCCCCAATGCGTGAAGCCTCCATCACTAGGACGACAAAGGAAACGGACATACGTCTGTCCATATGCCTCGACGGAAAAGGAACCTTCGAAGGCACATCGGGCATCGGATTCTTCGACCACATGCTGACGCTCTTTGCTGCGCACGGCGGATTTGACCTGAAGCTTTCTGCCAAAGGCGACCTTGAAGTCGACAACCACCACACCGTCGAAGACATCGGGATATGCCTCGGGCAGGCGATTGCCAAAGCCCTTGGCGACAAAAGCGGCATCACCCGCTACGGCACCTTCTTCTGCCCCATGGATGAAGCCCTCTCACGCATCGTCCTCGACCTTTCCGGCCGGCCGTACCTCGTCTTTGACGTCGATATCGCCGTCGAAAGGATCGGGACCTTCGAGACAGAAATGGTCCGCGAATTCTTCCTCGCCCTTGCGTCAAACAGCGGCATGACGCTTCACATCGCCTGCCTCTACGGCGTGAACGGCCACCACATCGTCGAATCCCTCTTCAAAGGCTTCGGCCATGCCCTTGGTGAAGCCGTATCCTTCAGAAAGGATAAGAGCGTCCTTTCCACGAAAGGAGTCCTCGTATGAAAATCGTCATCATCGATTACGGCGCAGGAAATATTGCCAATGTCTATCACGCCCTGAAAAGAGCCGGGAGCGAAGGCATCGTTTCCTCCGATCCCCTGGTCATTGCAGACGCGGATGCCCTCATCCTTCCGGGCGTGGGCGCCATGGGAGACGCCATGAGCCGCCTCACCGAAAGCGGCCTTTCCGAATCCATCAGGGACTCGGTCGAAAAAGGCACGAAGCTGGCCGGCATCTGCCTTGGCATGCAGGCCCTCTACGACTACTCCACGGAAGGCGGCCACGTCGAAGGGCTCGGCTTCCTTCCGGGCCACATCGAAGAAATTCCCGCTGCTCCGGGGCGCAAAGTCCCCCACATGGGATGGAATGAGCTCGTATTTGCCAGGGACCACTGGATTTCCAGAGGCCTTCCCGCTCATCCCTACGTCTACTTCGTTCATTCCTACTATAAAGTCCCCGCAGACACCGAAGACGTCATTGCGACGGCTGACTACGGCGTCCCCATCCCCGCGATCGTCGGGAAAGGAAACGTCATCGGCCTCCAGTTCCATCCGGAGAAATCCGGCGCCATCGGGGCCCTGTTGTTACGAAACATACTGGAGTGGTTCAAGCTATGATCGTATTTCCTGCTATAGACATCAAGAACGGCCGCTGCGTCCGCCTCCGCCAGGGAGAGGCCAGCGACGTCACCGTCTACGGGGAAGACCCCGTGGAAACCGCGCTCTCCTTCGAGGAAGCCGGCGCGGAATTCCTTCACGTCGTCGACCTTGACGGCGCCTTCGAAGGAAAGGGCGTGAATACGCCCCTCATCCGCTCCATCTGCGAAGCCGTCTCCATCCCCGTCGAGACGGGCGGCGGCATCCACACCATGGACGATATCGAAGAAAGAATTGATGCCGGCGTCTTCCGCGTCATCATCGGGAGCCGCGCCGTCGAGGACCCCTCCTTTGCAGCAAAAGCTGCAGCGCGCTGGAAAGACCGCATCGCCGTCTCCATAGACGCCAGAGGAGACGAAGCCGCCGTACACGGCTGGACAAAAAGCGGCGGCGTGAAAGTTATGCCGCTCGCAAAGGAGCTCCTTTCCTCCGGCGTTTCCACCATCATCTACACAGACATCAGCAAGGACGGCATGCTCACCGGGCCGAACTTCGAGATGCTCGAGATGCTTCAGGCACTTCCAGGCATTTCCCTCATCGCCTCCGGCGGCGTCAGCTCCCCTGATGATCTGAAGAAATTACAGGACATGGGCATTTATGGTGCCATCTGCGGCAAAGCCCTCTACGAAGGGCGCGTCACCATGGAAGACATCCGGAAACTGAAGGAGTGATACTATGCTGACAAAACGAATCATTCCCTGCCTCGACGTCAACCACGGCCGCGTCGTGAAGGGCAGACAGTTCAAGAACCTCCGGGACGTCGACGATCCCGTCGCCCTCGGCAAGGCCTACTCCGATGCAGGCGCCGATGAACTCGTCTTCTACGACATCACCGCCACCCACGAGAACCGCCCCGTCTTCACCGAGACCGTCAAAGCCATTGCCAGGGAAATTTCCATCCCCTTCACCGTCGGAGGCGGCATGAGGACGACAGAAGACTTCCGCGAAATGCTCCTTGCCGGGGCTGACAAAGTCTCCGTGAACTCCGCCGCCGTCCTTCGTCCCGAACTCATTTCCGAAGCCGCCGAACGCTTCGGCCGCCAGTGCGTCGTCCTTTCCATCGATGGAAAAAGAAACGATAAAGGCAGCTGGGACGTCTACGTCGAAGGCGGAAGAAAGAACACAGGCATCGACGTCCTCGAATGGGCAAAAAAAGGCGAAGCCCTGGGCGCCGGAGAAATCTGCATGAACTCCATGGACGCCGACGGAGAGAAGAACGGCTATGACCTTGAGCTCCTGAAAGCACTCTCAGAAATCCTCACCATCCCCGTCATCGCATCCGGAGGCGCAGGGACCATGGAAGACTTCAAGAAAGCCTTCGAAGCAGGAGCCGACGCAGCACTCGCCGCATCCGTCTTCCACTTCGGAGAAATCCCGATTCCCGATCTTAAAAAATACCTGGCAAAAGAAGGCATCCCCATCCGCCCGGCAGAATAGAGGTACACATGGAAAACGTCAAACCAGAAAACATACACTTCAACGAAAAAGGCCTCATCCCCGCCATCGTCCAGGACGCAAGAAGCGGTGAAATCCTCATGATGGCGTGGATGAATAAAGAATCCTTACAAAAGACCCTCGAAGCAAGAGAAACCTGGTTCTACAGCCGGAGCCGCCAGAAACTCTGGCACAAAGGCGAAGAATCCGGCCACATCCAGCACATCGAGCGCCTTTACATCGACTGCGACGAAGACACCATCGTAGCCCAGGTCCTCCCCGAAGGCCCCGCCTGCCACACAGGAAACTGCACCTGCTTCTTCCGCGGCATCGAGGGATTTACGAACCAGGAAACAAAAGGGACCCTTTCCATCCTCCACGCCCTCAGCGAGGAAATCAAAGACAGAAAGAAAAATCCCCAGCCCAAATCCTACACGAACTACCTCCTTGCCGAAGGCAGCGACAAAATCGACAAGAAAATCGGAGAAGAAGCCAGCGAAGTCATCATCGCCGACCAGCACAAAGACAAAAAAGAAATCACCTCCGAATCCTGCGACCTCCTCTACCACCTCTTCGTCCTCTGGGAAAACGCAGGCATCGACCTCTACGACATCATGGCCGAAATGGAAAGAAGAGACGAAGTCAAAGGAAACAAGAAAACAGTAGGACATTTGGACAAAACATTTTGAGGGAAAGAATAGGGAATAAAGAATATGGAACACAAAAAAGAGGCCCATCGAGAGCCTCTTTTTTGATGGAAGAAATCAACTCGCTCCCCTCGCCGTCCAGAGCTTTGATTTTTTGGAGCGAAGCGAGGCTTGCCTTCCCCGTCTGGGAAGGAGGGCCACGAAGTGGCGGTTAGGGTGGATTTTCAACGAGCGAAGCGAGGTTTTTTGGTTTTGCTTTTCCTCAAGGCGTTAGCCTTGGTTTAAGGGTGTTTGACCTTGCCTCGTAGAGGAAGGTGGTCCCGGAGGGACCGAATGAAGTTCATTTCTTCGAGCGACAGCTCGGTTGTATGGTTTTAAAGCCGAACAACCAGCCTTCATCTGAATGAAAACCGCACAACCTCACGTTGCTCGAGGAACCTTTTTATAAAAACCAATGAATAATCAACCCTATCCGCCCGGCCTTTTTAGAAACTGCACCTCTTTCGCCCTTCGGGCACTTCCCTCCGTTGGGGGCAGCTTGCGATGTGAAAAGAAAAAGCTCAAATCAAATTTGTCTTGAACTTATATAGGTTCCCCTTGTTCCGAGGCAGGTTTTCTCGATTCTGACGGATATCATCGAACGAGTGTCATACGATTTTCATTTACGGTGAACGTATTTAAATCACCCTCGATAATATCGGTACTAAATGATTTCGGAAGGTTCTGACCTGCCCAGCGGGGTGGATCCAGCCTATCCTTATACTGACGCTGGTGAAAGGAGTGCAGTTCTACGAGCGCAGCGAGGTTTGCTTGTTTTCCTTCAGCCGTCCGGCTGGTTTAAGGGTGTTTGACCTTGCCTCGTAGAGGAAGGTGGTCCCGGAGGGACCGAATGAAGTTCATTTCCTACGGACGAAGTCCGGTTTTATGGTTTTCTCAACCACAAAAAGCCCATGACGAAATATTTGTTCATTCCGTCATGGGCTTTTTCTTGGTTCTTCACGCTTTTTTGTGGGATAAAAATAATAACATATAAAATTGGCATTGAAAAAAGAGCATTATCTACTCCGAAATGTAAGTTGCCTAAAACTACGCACGGAGGTCGAATAATGCTCTTTTATTACTATAATGAAATCACTTTTAATTGTCAATATTATCGCACAGAAAATATCACTAACCATCCAAATCCTCATTGCCATACCCGAGTTACCAGTTTACGGACTGCCAGAGATTTTTCCTGTCTGCACTGTCACTCCCGTATGTATAGTTATGGGGCTTTTTCTGTACTCATCAAGGATTTTCCAGATCTTCCTAAGCAAAAGAAGTATATAGGGTTCTCGGGGCACAGATTCCGCTGCACATCCTGCGGGGAGACCATAACGGAAGATATCCCCTGCCAATGCCCTTTCACACGCGTTACTTGGGATATGGCCTTGTGGATTATCCATCTGCTTAAGTGTCATACATCCATTTCTGCCATTTCGGCCATGCTCTCTGTACATTGGAGTGCCATACAGAAAATACAAAAGCATATCATGGATAAGGCGTTGGCTGCCTTTGAAACCTGCCTGAAGAAAAGTAACTATCGCCCACGGTATTTGGCCGTAGATGAGTTCGCTATCCATAAGGGCCATCGCTATGCCACCTGCGTTATGGATTTGGAAACGGGATTCATCTTGTGGGCCGGCCTGGGTCGCTCCATGGCAGATTTTGAGCACTTCTTTAAGAGCATTGACCTTTCGCTTCTTTCCAGGCTAAAAGTGGTGGCCATGGATATGAACGCATCCTTTAACAGGCTGTTCCAGAAATATTGTCCGAAGGTCCCCATCGTTTATGACCGGTACCATATGCAGGCACAGTTTGGGCGTGATGTTATGGGAGCCGTGCGCCTGGAGGAAGCACAAAAGCATAGGCAGGAAGCAGAAGCATTAAAGGAATATACGAAAGAAACTAATAATCCAGAGCTCCAGAAGATGGCCAGGGAAAAGAGCCATGAAGAAAGGAAGCTTTATACCGAATTAAAGAAATCCCGATGGATACTGTTAAAGAAGGACGACCACCTGAATGAAAGGCAGAAAACTCATCTGTTGGATATCCTGAGCGAGCATAGGGATTTGGCGATTTGTTATGCCATGAAGCAGGAGATGACTCGTCTGTTCACATTGACTGACTATGAAGAAGCTCTCGCCGGATGGACAAAATGGATTCAGGCTGGACTGGAGAGCGGGATTCCTGCCCTGGTAAAGTTTGCCCGGCAAAAGCAGAAGCGAATCAAGGGACTGGCTGCTCATGCCCTGTATCCTATCAATACGGGGAAGCTTGAAGGATTCAATAATAAGATCAAGGTACTAAAAAGAATCGGATATGGGTACCGAAACATAGATTATTTCTTTACCCTTATCCGATTCCATTCTTTACCTAAAAATTATTCATCCCCCAAATTTCCGTGAAGAGCCTCTTTTTCTTCTTCTTTTCCTTTTATATCCCCTATATCGACTCTATATATTTCTCCAGCAGATCCGGGAGTTCTTCGTTGCCTGGGAGGCCCGGGGCAAGGGGTATGAACCGCAGGCTGTAGTCTGCGTCGCTTCTTCCGGGGATTTCTTTGGGGAAGACGGCCCAGACTTCTTTGACGGGGCGGCTGTCTCTGAGAGAGGCAGCTTCTGTCATATCGCGGTAGAAGCGGGTGTTCATGTCTCGGTAGGCGTTGAATTGTTTCCTGATGCTGTAGCTTCTGTTTTCGTCCTGCCAGAGGAAGAGGACGTCTCTGTATTTGAAGTCGGCTACGAGGGAGCCGTAGTAGAGGCCTTCTTTGTAGTAGTCCATCCTAAGGTCCGGCTGCCTGTGGGAGTTGTTGGTGTAGAGGGGCGCTTTGTCGCGGCTGGTGTCGGCGGAGTTTCCGGGGACGATGCCGTCGTAGACGAGGCGGATTTCTGCGTTTTCCCGTTTCAGGCGGATTTCTGTGCCGGATTCAAGGCTGGCAAGGCGGTACTTGCCTTCTTCTTTGAGGACCTCGACGCCGTCTTCGAGTTCCCATCCTTTGGCCATGAGGGCTTTGATGAAGCGGAGGAAGCCCCACATTTCATAGAGCTTATCGGTCCTTTTCCACTGGAACTGGTAGAAGGAGGAAACGTCAAGGCTCGAGAACGGGTTCTCAAGGTTTTTGTAGAGGCGGTAGAGGACGGAGTATCTGGGGTCGCGGAAGACGGCCATGGGCATGGTTTCGGGCATTTCGCCTTTTGTTTCTTCATACCATGGCGCAAGCGTAACGCGGCGGATGCTCTGCCTGAGGAGTGTCGCGCGTTTCCTGTAGTCGATGAACTGCGAGAGGGCTTTGACGCCCATGCGGTATTCACGATCGCGGGAGAAGCGGGCGATTTCGCGCTGGCGGTCTTCGAGGCGTTCTACGTGGCCGTCGATTTCCTTGATGAAGGTGAAGAGATTCTGGTCGAGTTTCATGAGGAGCGCTTTAGCGAAGCGGTTCTCTGCGACGTCCCATGTCATTTCCGTGTAGAGGGCGGGCGTCGTCGGTGCGCCGGCTCTGTCGTGGAAGTGCTGGGGCCGGATGTGCGGCTCGGTACGCCTGTCGCCCAGCGTCCTCACATGCTTCATGCGAAGAGCCAGTCGCGAATTGGCCGTGCGGGCGAGTTCGTCCAGTACGTTCAGCACCACGGGCGATTCGTCGCGGATGGTGTAGAAGCGGAGCAGCATTTCCGTATTGACGCCAAGCGCCCCTTCGAGCTGTCTGGAAATATGGATATTGCGCTTCATGAAATCGAAGGAGAGCGTCTTGATTTCCTCGACGAGCTCATCCCTCATTTCCTGCCAGCTCTGCTTTTCCATGTAGCGCGGATTGATTTCGAGGATCCCGTACCACGCGCGGCCTGCGCCTTCGACGGTCATAACGTAGTAGCCCGGGACGAGCGGGAAGTCCTGCCCGGCAAAGAGGAGGATGTCCTTCTTCCCTTCGGGGAGGATGTACGTCTGCTCGGATTCCCTCTCCTGCCCCGGAAGCGTCACGATGTCGAGGCCGTCCATGGTGAAGCGGAAGCCCGCAGGCGCTTCGAAGCGGAGGAATATATCCTGATTCTCCGTCAGGGCAAGGGCGGCAGGGAAATGGCCCGTCAGCCGGTCAGGGTCTATCGTGAAGCGCGTGGCGGAAATGATCCCTTCCTTCTTTGTCTCAAACGTGAGGGAGAATGGCAGTTTAGATCGTGTAATCATAGAGCTTCAGCTCCCCGGCTTTGATCTTCAGCACACGCTTCGACTCTTCGAAATTCGAAAGGTCGGAGAATTTCTCAAGAACGGCAGGAACTGTGCCCTTGAGCTCGCCCTTGTCGTTCAGCGAAAGGAGTATCGAAAGCTGCTGGGAAGAGCCGCGGAGCTTCGTCAGGATGCGCTGGACGACCTGGGAGTCGATGCCTTCCTTCCTCGAGAAGCCGAAGCCTTCGGGGATGTTCTCCAGGTACCTTCCCATCTGGCGTGCCACGCGGAAGCCGATGCCGCACTGGATGCCGCTGTCGTGGAAGGCATCATTCAGCGCATCGAGGAGATTGAGCTCGCGTTCAGTGAGCCCCAAGCCTCCGCGGACGCGGAATGTACTGAACATCTTCGCGCCGATTTCATCATAGCGGGCTCTCTTCCGTCTTTTGAGGCCCATGAGGTCCCTGAAGCGGCCCTGATGGAGCGTGATGACGTTCGCGCGGTCGAGAATCTTGTCGGAGAAATGGTACGTCGATTCATCGACATTGACCGTGCCCGTGAAAATGACGTTCGAACCGACAGTGATGTCTGCCGGGTAGCGGTCACCATTGTAGAGGCGCGGTGCGAGCGACGGATTGTAGAGACGGATGACCGGATTTCCTTCCTTCTCGAGCGCGGAAATGAATTGCGCGAAATAATGCTCAGCGCGGGCGAGGTTCATTTCATCGAAGCACACGATGTAGAGCTTGTCCGTATGCTGCGAAGCATCGATCAGAAGCTCGGCAAGGCCCGTGTCGGCGCTCCTGTAGACGAGATTCTTCATGTCGACATAGCCCAGGATATCGCCGTCGTCCATCCAGGACGGGCGGACAGGGAGGAAACAGATCCTCTCTTCCGGGATCCCGAGTGCTTTGCCGTAGAGGCGGACGAGGCCGGACTTGCCCGTGCCGCTCATGCCTGCCAGGATGACGAGCCTGGAGGATTTGACGGAAATATGGAAATTGATGAGATCCTTCTGGTTATAGAGAAGGCCGGCGCGGCTGGCGGTGTCCGTCAGGCGGTCGATGAAATCCTTCTCCGTGAAAGCGGGCGCTTCGTCCCTCTTCCCGTTCTTTCCCTTC
The DNA here is from genome assembly GCF_007164725.1 of Dialister hominis. Lineage (NCBI taxonomy): Bacteria > Bacillati > Bacillota > Negativicutes > Veillonellales > Veillonellaceae > Dialister > Dialister hominis. The sequence goes on from NZ_AP019697.1 coordinate 2,037,163, forward strand.
GTTTCCTTGGCCGTCGTTTCCTGCTTCGGTGCTTCCTTCACGTCCTTGGGTGCTTCTTTTGCGGCATCTTTGGCCGTTTCCCTGGGAGCCTCTTTCGGCGCTTCCTTGGCGATTTCCTTCACCTCTTTGGCAGCAGGCGCTTCCAGTTCCTTCACCGGACCCTTTCCTGCTTCCAGAAGCGGTGCTTCCTTTACCTCGCGGCGGTTCTTGTTATTTTCCTTTTCCTTTGTTTCGTTCTTGTTCTTATCACTGCGGCGGGTGCTGGCAGCAACTTCTGCCTTCATGACCTTCTGCGCCTCAGCCTTCACCTCTGCCTTTGGTTTTGGATCAGCCTTCGGTGCGTCCTTCGCCGGTGCTTCCTGACGGGGCGCTTCTTTCCTGCCCCTTCCCTCGTTGGCGCGGCGCGGCTTCTCGGCATCCTTCAGGACCTCATCGGCCTTGAACTCTGCCTTCAGCTTCTTGCCCTCCTGCGCTTCCGGCATCTTCTCAAGCGGCTTCTTCCCCTTGAGATTCATCTTCCGGATCACATCGAGCACACCCTCGCCCGTTTCCTCATCCCGCTTGCCATTCAGCAGCTGGAAAAAATCGTCCTTCGTCACGAAATTTCCCTCTGACATGCCGAAAGGATTCACCTCGACACCGCTGTCCTTCAGGATATCCTCATCCTCAGGCACCGGACGGAGATCGCGGCGAAGATCAGGGAGAAATTCTTCTGGAACAAACCAGAGCGGACTTTCCTCACAGCGCAGAATATGCGAAAGGATTTCCGAATTATTGACATCGACAAGGCCATAACCCAAAGGGCCGTGATTTCTTACACGGAAATACGCCCCGCCCTCGCCGATCACCATCGAATCGAAAGCATCATCATGAAGCGGAGCGAAGACAACCCACGGCCCCAGCTTCCCCTCGAGATTTTTCGTCGCTGCTACAACCAACTGCGGACGGACGTCATTATTCCAGTTCCGCTTCGAAAGCCCCGGAAGCGGCTTCCCTGACATGATATGATGGCAGAACTTGTTGATATCCCCGCCGAAAACAGGCTGGTCGATCGTCCCGAAAGCTGGCACTGGATAATAATTCTTATCCACATCCATGAAAGGCGTCCGCCCTTCCTTCGTCATGTCGTCCAGGACAAAAAACTTATTACTCCGAAGAGCCGGCGTAAACGTCACAAAAGAGTCCCCATACTCCTCCATCAGTTTCGCGAGCGCCTGCTCCTCCGTCTGAAATGAATTGAAGCCGAAACCAATCCGGCTCATAAAACCAGTGAACCCGAACTTCTCCGCCTCCTCGAAGCCCTTTGGCAGCGGTGAAACCGGGTCAACAAAAAACCGGTAATCCTTCATCCCCGCCTGCGGTGCCGATTCCTTTACGATCGCACGCACACGGCCGAGCACCTTGCCATCAGCCTGTCTGAGGGAAAGATGAAGATTATCCGGGCTTGGAAAAAGCGCGTTATAATTCGCCATATGAATTTTCCTTCCTTTACTTAAATACGCACGAAACCGACACGTTTCGTACTTTGCGGGCCAAGCCCTCATTTATTCACGGCAGCAGGGACCGCGAAATCCCCGCCTTCGACACTGCCACCCAGTGCCGCCGCGTCTCCCCAAAGGGAATGTATACAGAATTCCAAACCTTTTTAGAATTCTGTTATTATTTTAGCATAATTGAATACGGTTGACTAATAATAAAGAAGAATGGGGAAACGAAATGAGGCGGGCAAAAGGGCCGTAGGCCGGTCTTGACCTTGCCCTGGAAGGGAAGGTGTAAACGGATACAGCATTTCCTCGAGCGCAGCGAGGTTTAGCTGTCCCCGTAAGGGGAAATTGGCGCGCATGCGCCGAAAGGGGTTCATTTCCCAAAGGAGCGGCCGTATGTTTTTCCCCACAAAAAAAGAGCCATGAAAACTCTCTCCCTTTTCATGGCTCTTCTCTAATTTATTTTTAGTTCCTCATTTTATCTATATTATCTTTCGTAGTTTCTGCTGATTCTATGAGCTTCTGGGCCTTGGCGATGATCTTGTCCATGCGGTCGGACTTGGTCTCGTAGATGACGTCGCCGCTCTGGAGGTAGCCTGCGCCAGGATTTCCTCCGGAAAGTTTGACGTAGGTGTCGCCTACGACGCCGGTGCTGGAGGTGCCTACGGTGCAGTCTTTTGGAATCAGAGCCTTCTTCTTGATCTGGAGTGTCAGGATGGCCTTGCCGTCTTTCACTTCGAAGGAGTGGACGCGGCCTACGCAGACGCCTGCGTAGAGGACGGGGCTTTCATCCCGGATGCCGCCGGCATCGTCGAAGACAGCATCGACGCGGAAGTACTGGTCGCGGAGGCGCTCGATGGGGTTCAGGAAGAGCCCGATCAGTCCTATGACGACAATCCCAATGAATGCGAACATACCGATCCTTGATTCTCTTGACATACAGCGCCTCCTTTCCTTTTCTTTGTATTATACCCTATACGGGCGAAAAGGAAAAAGGAAGAGCCGTCAGCCGAATATCTTCGTCCTCTTCATGAGCTCTCTCATCTGCATGGCGCTCCATGGCATGTATTCGGCGATGGTGAAGCCGACGAGGTCGGTTTCTTTGCTGATCTTCTCGATGAAATCCCAGACGGAAGCGCGTTTCATGTGGCCGGTGGCCGCATTGTACGGAATCGGTCCGAGGGCCGGGTTATTGAAATAGGTCGCATAGAAATCATGGGGATCCATGACGTCGCAGTCGAGGTGAAAGGCGATGTGTTTGATCCCGTTTTCACGGATCCAGGAAATGGCTCCCTCCGCGTCGAGCTCATTTCCCTTGGCTGCCGCATAAGAAACGCCGAGCCGATCAAGTTCCGCCTGTTCCACATCGACCCCGCCCTGCATGCCTTCATAGCGGACCTGTGACGGTTTCAGCGTTTTCCTCACGAGTCCGGAGAGCTTCGGATCCCCTGCGCCGAGAAGATTGGCCAGGACCATCGCATGCTCATTTTCATAGATTTCCGGGTTGGAAATATCCGGATGTGCATCGACCCAGAGAACGCCGAGGTCGTCATACTTTTCATTCAGGTATGCAAAAGGCGCCTGGGAAACAAGGCAGTTCCCGCCAAACGTAATGATCTTGTCCGGCGCTTCCTTGTCGATCGCGCTTACCGTATCCTTCACCTGCTGATACACAGCGCTCTGCGCCGTCACGCCGTTTTCCCTTTCGCGCGGTTTGAAATCGTCCGGGACAGGAATCGTGATTTCCTTCTGCCCTTCCTTCTTCGGAGCAATCACCTGCAGTATCTTCGCGCCGAAATAATAGACAGGATTATCTCCTGCCTGCCAGTCCGGAACAATGAGACGAATCGTTTTCTTTTCCATATAAATACCTCCTTATTACTTTTGCCTAGAGTATAATGTCTATAGTAAGTATAGAGTCAAGGAGGAATTATGCTTTCCATAGGAACCATGGCCGCCCTTTGCGGCACGAGCGTGCAGACGCTCCGCTTATACGATAAAAAAGGCCTGCTGCCGGCCGCCAGAATCGATCCGGATAGCGGCTACCGATACTACACGAATGGTCAGATCTTCCTTTTCCAGACCATCCGTCTTCTCCAGCGCACAGGGATGAGCCTTGCGGAAATCCGGGAAACCCTTCAGAAAGATCCCGTCGATCTCCGGAGCCTCTGGGACAGCCAGGAAAAAGCCATCCTCCAGAAACAGCAGGAGCTCCATGAAATGGAAATCATGGTCCATCAGCAGCAAAAGCAGCTCGAGGAGGCATCCCTCATGCAGCAGCACGCAGGAAAAGGACCGTATATCAAACGCGTAAGCGCCACGCTCCTTTCCCTTCCGATCGAAAAAGAAGGCATCACCCCGAAAGTGGAACCCAACGACGCCGTCAGCCTCCTCGACCAACACCTCCTCTCCCTCCATATCATCCCCGCCCTCTCCTACGGCTTCCTCTTCCCGAGAAAAGGCTACAAAGACCTCTCCGAAATCATCTACTCCCATACCATCAAGAAAATAGAATCCATCCCGCAGTCCATCCCCGAAGACCTCACGCTCATAAAGGCAGAAGAAAACTTCCTCGCCATCGACTTCATCTGGTCCAGAGAAAACTACCTTTCCTACTACCATTCCCTCCTCGATGCCGCCAGAAAACAGCACCTCAAACTTGCCAGCGTTGCCTATGAAATCTCCTATCCCCTTGACTTCTATAAAGTAGAAAGCGGCAAACGCTTCATCGCAGAACTGGGAACCAGGATCGTTGGAAAATGAAAAAGAGCTGTGACAAAATCCGTTAAAACGCTGCTTTTTCCTTTTCTCGAGCGGAGCGAGGTTTAAGGGTGTTAACCTTGCTCCGAAAGGAGAAGGTGTCAGCGTAGCTGACGGATACAGTAGTTATCGAGCAAAGCGAGGTTTTGAGGTTTTGAGGTTTTGAGGTTTTGAGGTTTTGAGGTTTTGAGGTTTTGAGGTTTTGAGGTTTTGAGGTTTTGAGGTTTTGAGGTTTTGAGGTTTTGAGGTTTTGAGGTTTTGAGGTTTTCAGATAAAACAGATATATAAATGTGTTGGATAATCCCCCCATCGAATATAAACAATGCAAAAGGGGCTGTGACAAAATGGTTAATCATTTTGTTGCAGCCTCTTTTTTGCGTCTTTATTTCATCATTTTTAGCTCTGCTGTAAGCCTTTTACGTAAAAATGCGCGTAAGCCCCCTTACCCCCATAAGACTTTTAATTATATTGTCTTAGGCGGCAATCCTTATACGCATTATTTTTGTGATGTATTTCCTTAAATTATAGCCAAGTGCTACCAGGTATAACTCGGCTTTTACAGAATCTATCCCTTTTCTGACGATTCTTTTGTACCATCTGTCATGTTTCATGATTCCAAAAGTTCCTTCAGCCTGGATTGACCGGTTCATTCTTAGCAGGGCTCCATGGATGCTTTCCAGATTATCCTGAACCTCCTGGTACATGTTATTCCGTTCTCTGCTCAATGAGATTCTTTTGTTCTTCGGGGTCTTTTTACATTGCTCTGCCAGCGGGCATCCTTGGCAGTCTTCGCATTCAAATACTTCCTCCTGCCTGCCGTATAAGTTCCCTCTGACCAGATGTCTATAGATAAATTTGAAAGCCCTGTCATTTGGACAACGGATGGTTCCATTCTCATCAACTCTAAAGTTTATTGGCCGAAACGGATTGGTATGGTATTTCTTGTCTTTCGTTTCTTTCTTGTACATGGGGAATTTCATATACTTTTCCATACCGTGCTGCTCGCAATAGATGTAATTGTTGAAAGATCCATATCCTGCATCTGCCACAGGATACTTAGGATAAGCCCCATAGACTTCGTGGAATTCCTCCATCAGCGGTACGAAGCAATCCATATCTGAACGATACTGGTTAACATCAATTACGGCAATAAATTCATCGGCAACACCTATTTGGACATTGTATGCAGGCAGAAGCTGATCATTTCCCATGTAGTCCGACTTGATTCGCATGAATGTTGCATCCGTATCGGTCTTCGAATAACTGTTTCTGGAAGTACCGCATATCTGTATCTTCTCAACATATTCTTCAAGTTTTGATGTATATGCCTTAAGCTGCTCATACTTGCGTTGATGATCGGACTTGCGATGCCCGCTTCCATGAACAAAGGCCGTCTCATCAATCTGCCAGATTTCTTTTAATTTATCCAATACCAGACGCAGATAGTCCGGAGCGTATTCTGTATTGATGTTTACACTCATATGGTCATACTTAAGATCATCATTGAGTAACTCAAAAAGGCTGGTAATCTTGGCAAAAAGCTTGTAGCGGGATTTTTCAGCGGATTTCTTCCATACCCAGCTGTATTTATTTGCGTTCGCTTCAAACTTGGAACCGTCAATATATATATGCTGCAAATCCACGTTGAGTTTGCCGCAGAGTTCTTTCGTAATTGAATAAAAGATATCCTTGAGAGAATACTTAAGAAAGCCCTTCACGAAATGACAGAATGTCCGATAGGATGGGGCTTCATAATTCATCAGGTACATATATCTGATATTAACCCTGCAATTATCTTCAAGTTTTCTAAAAGAGCAATATCCTTCTTCTGCGAAACCATAGATGATCGTTTTCAGCATGTTGACGGGATTATACCTGGGTCTGCCAGCGCCACGCGTCGGTATGTAACGAAGGTACTTTTTAAGATCGATTTCCTCCATAAATCTGTCATACATTAAAACAGGATCATCGACATTGAGAATCTCAGAGGGAAACATTGGCAAAATGCCTTGTTCTGCGGTAAAATGATTGCTAGTGTTGTTATTTTTCATTGTAAAAAATTATAACACGAAAGGCTCTGCCCCGGACCAAATGATCCGGGGCAGAGCCCTTTTTGTTGGGATGAATTTTGTCACATCCCCTTCTTCCTTTATTATCTTTATCCCATATATTCTTTATACGCTTCGAGGACCCTGTCGCAGAATATGGGCGCGAGGCCTAAGTATTGTTCCGGATTCAGCATGGTGTCGATTTCTTCTTCGGTGAAATCATCCGTGACGACCTTGGTCTTCATGAGGACGTCCTTCAGGGGGATTTCCTTTTCGTAGGCTTCCATGCAGGCATCGTAGACGATGTGATGGGCGGTGAGGCGTCCGAGTTTTCTGGCGAGGTGCATCATGACACATTCGCTCATCATGAGGCCCTTCTGGAGGAAGAGGTTCTTTTTCATGTGGTCTTCGTAGACGATGAGATTCTCGAGGATGTACCTTGCTTTTTCAAGGGCGGGCGCCGTGGTCCTGACGTTCCTAAGAAGCGCGAGGACGTTTTCAAGGACGGCCGGGTTTCTCTTGTGCGGCATGGTGGAGGAGCCGATCTTCCCTTTGAAGAAGGGTTCTTCAAGCTCGAGGATTTCCGTCCGCTGCAGAGTGAATATTTCATAGCAGATGCGGCCCATGGTGCCTGCAAGGAGAGCAAGGTCGCTCGCAAGTTCTGCCTGATTGTCTCTCGCCGTATGCCATGCGATGAGCGGCACGCGAAGGCCCAGGATTTCTGCCATTTTTTCCTGCGTCTCGAGGCCCTTTTCCGGCTGCGAGGCAAGCGTTCCGACAGCGCCGCCCATTTCCAGGACGAAGGCGCGCTTTTCCATTTCCTTGAAACGCTCGATTTCCCTTCCCAGCTCATCCGCCCAGCCGGCTGCCTTGAAACCGAAGGTGATCGGGATGGCATGGACGACGTGCGTCCTTCCTGCTTCCGGCGTATCCCTGTACTTCTTCACGAGCGCAAGGATCGCGGAAAGACAGGCCTTCGCATCGCGCAGGATGATGGAGCACGCTTCCCTCTCCATGAGGACGAGGCCCGTGTCATAGATATCCTGGCTCGTCGCGCCCCAGTGGACGTACTCGCCAGCATCGCCCGGAAGGCTCTTCTTGAACGCATTGAGAAGCGGCACGATCGTGATCGAGCTTCTGAAGCCCTCCGCCAGAGCATCCATGTCGATTTCCTCAGCGCGTGCGTGGCTGACGATTACATCCGCCGTTTCCCTGGGAATCACGCCCAGCTCTCCCTGCGCCCTTGCCAGCGCCGCTTCCGTGTCGAGCCACTTCTGCACCCAGTTCTTCTCACTCCACACCGCTCTCATTTCATCCGTTCCGAAAAGAAATCCCAGCACCCTGCTGTCTTCCATCATGCTAGCCATCACAGCCTCCTCCTGCGCGGAACCCCCGCGCCTCTCTTTCCTATATCCTACCCCCATTTCGCCCGCCCGTGAAATACCCGTTCCTTATCACTTCATAAGCCGGATTTATGGCAAGTTATACAAAATTGATAAAGAAACAGCCGAATCCTCTCTTTTTCGTATATTTTTCAATAACATTCCCAACAGTTTACGTTCATACTTGTTATAATAATAAAAGAAACAGGAAAGGAGCAGCCTATGGGAATCCGCCAACTCGAGTACTTCCTCGCCGTCAAGAACGCAGGAAGCTTCACGCGCGCCGCCGAGCACCTCTACGTCTCCCAGCCCGCTGTGACCAGCGCCATCCGAAGCCTGGAAAGCGAGCTTGGCATCACCCTCTTCGACCGCTCCCAGGGAAAAGCATCCCTCACGGCCGAAGGCAGGATCTTCTCCGCCCACGTCGAGGAAATCATGAAAGGCGTCGTCACGACCATACGCGACATGGACGCCATGAAATCCCTGAGCAGCGGCACCTTTGCCATCGGGATTTCCTCCTTCCTGTCACTGCCATCCGTCCTTTCCCTCATCGCCCGCTTCCTTTCGGACCATCCGGGCATCGAGTGCCGCGTGCAGGAAGGACCGGCAGAGGCGGTCGCCGCCCTCCTGGAAAAAGGCGAACTCGACGGAGCCTTCCTTCCCGAAGACCCTGGCGCCGGGTATGACATCCATCCCCTCGCCGAAGTCCCGCTCGCCCTCATCCTTCCAAAGAGCCATCCGCTCGCAGAAAAGAAGAGCGCCTCATGGGACGACCTCGAAGGCATGGCCTTGTTCCTCCCCGAAGACTTCGGAAAAGGAATGAGACCCTGAGCCGCGTGCACCGCGTCCTCACAGCAGGAAGCGCCGACACCATCCGGGGACTCCTCCTTGCCATGGACAGCGCGGCCATTCTCCCCGCATCCATCTTCGAAGGAGACAGCCGCCTTGCAGAAATCCCGCTTGCGCCCGAGATCGTCATCAGTCCCGTCTATGCAGAAAACGCCAGACGGACACCATCCAGAGCCGCGCGGGCATTCTCGGATTCCATCAACTGAAAGGAGACGGCCATGAAACCAGAACTCGTCGTATTCGGCACGAGCCCGCTCGTCTCCGCCGAACTCCATACAGCCATCAGGCGCCTCTTCGGAGATACTTATCCCGTCAGGGAAGCCCTCACCGAAGACGCCGCGGGGGAAGATCCGGAAAAAGACGCCTGCTGGATAGCGTCACCCATCCAGTACCCGCACGTTTCCCGTTTCCTTCCCAAGGAAAGGACCTTCCTTCTCGATATGCAGCCCGCCGCGGAATTCTTCCTCGCCATGACTGCCAGGGTCCCCGAAGGAGCACCCATTTCCGTCTTCAATAACCGCAAAGCCTACGCCGAGCGCTTCATCGGGCAGATGAAGGACCGCATCCGGGGAAATCACCCGTACACCGCGATTTCCTATGAAGACATGCCTGAAGAAACAGTCCTTTCCCCCCTTGGAAAGGCCAGGTACATCACCGGCGCCAGCTGCTTTACCGGAGAAGGTTCAATCCTCTGCGAGAGCCCCTACAAAGAATCCCTCCCAAAAGATGTGAGCATCCTTCCCGCCAGCCGCGTCCCCACCTTCGACTCCTCGCTCCGCCTCATCCTTGCCCTTGCTGCAAGAAGAGAGCGCGAGCTGAAAGAACTCCTCCGGAAAGCGGAGAGCCCGGACGAAAAGGAAATAGCCAGGGAAGAAATAGCAAGCGCCATCCAGTGCTTTGAGCGCGCCTGCAGGATAGCCCTCCTGGAAGGAGCCTCCCGCCTTCCCGCCAAGGAAAAGGAAACCTACAAACCACCTGCGAAAGAACTTGAAGAAAACGCAGAACTCATAAAAATCATCCGGGGCCGCCTGCGGCAGCAAGCAAGCGCTATAGAAAAAGCCATGCAGAACGCCCGGGAAGAGGCCATTTCCCCAGACAACAACCCGCATCCATAAGGATCCGGTCATATATAAGAAACCAAGGAAAAGAAAGGACATCATCATGAACCATCCCGTACTCATTGCCGCTGGAAGAACCCAGGCATCCAAAGACGAACTCCAATTCATCGTCACCAACCTCATCGGCACCTACTACCCCGTCGAGGCTGTCCTGACGGCAGACATCAAAGAAGCAAGGAAAGATGCACTCTACATCTGCGAAGACACAGAAGCATCCCAGCTCCTCACCGTCATCCCGGAAGAAAACCTCTTCCCCCTGCACCTCGAAGTCGTCTCTGAACACTTCTTCGTCCTGAACAAAGTCCCCGAAGGAGAGACACTCTACGTCTTCAACGACACCCGTCCCTTCGCCGACCACTTCCTCGAACAATGCGTCGACGCCCACCTGAACGCCTCTGCCTTCGAAAGAATCACCTTCGAAGACACCGACCCTGCCATCGTGGAAAAAGCACTGAAAGAAGCCAAGTACATCACAGGCACCGACTTCCTCACCAAGAAAGGCAGCATTCTCCAGACCACCTACAAACCGCTCCTCCGCGAAGACGTCACCATCTTCCCGGCAAGAAGAGCCCCGTCCATGGAAACCTCCGCTCCCCTCATCCACAGACTCCTCAGCGAAAGAATCGAAGAACTGAAACAGTCCCTCGCTGAAGTCAAGAAAGAAGGAAACGAAGAAAAAGCAGCAGCCCTCCTCGAAGAAGCCAACACAGCCAACCTCGAATTCCGCCTCGCTGCCCTCCAGAGCGTCACCATCGGAGTCCAGCCCTTCAGACTCAAAGAATCCGACATCACCGAAGTAGACGAAGGCCCGATCCCCGAAGGCACCATCCCGCAGATCGAAATGAAAATCGGCATCCTCGAAAAAGCCAAAGCCGACATCATCAACCTCATCTCCAGCCCCATCATCGTCCCGGCTGACAAAGAAGAAGCAGAAAGAAAACTCGGGAAATAAAATAAAGAAAGTGAAACAGGAAAGTAGAAAGCGGTCTCGCAAGAGACCGCTTTTTGAGTGGAGAAACCAGACGGGCAGGTTAGAACCTTCCGCAATCATTCAATACCAATATTATCAATGGTGACTTAATACGTTTACCATAAATGAAAACCGTAAGATGCTCATTCGATACTATCAAATGACGCCGTAATGGAGGCCTTTGACCTGCCCCAGCGGGGAAGGCGTCTGGCTTATCTTCTTACTGTTGCCAGAGGAAGGGGTGCAGTATTCATTGGTTTTTATAAAAAGGTTTCTCGAGCGAAGCGAGGTCGTATGGTTTTAATCTTCCCTCATCCCCCACGCAAAAAGAGCTATGAAAAATGGTCCACATTTTTCATAGCTCTTCCCCTATTTATTCTTCTTCCTCGTTGAATTTCAGGAGTGAAATGACGCCGAGGATTCCTCTATTGATCGAACCGTCATCGTGGAGAAGACCCATGGTGACGATCACGGAGATATTTCTGGCCTGGCGGGCAGCGAGGGCGATGATTCTTCTATCCTCTTTGCCGTACTTGTTCCAGTCATACCCTTCCTGATCGACGATACGCTTCAGCGCTTTGACACGGGCATGGAAATTCTTCGTGTTGCTTTCCAGCACCTTCCTCTGACCCTCCGCCAGAGTGCAGAGCTGGACAGCGAGGCGGGCAACGACCTTGGATTCCGCTTCGAACTGTTCCGCTTCCTGCGGATACATCTTCGTGCGGAAGCTCGATGCTTTTTCCTCGCCCCTCGTATGAGACGGACCATCGCCGAAGCCGACGAAGACGGAATTATTCGCATCCGGTCCGAAGACATCGCCTTCCACCTTGCCCGTCATCAGCCATTTGACAGTCGCATTGATCGAAGAACTATAGGAAATTTCATTCTTCCCCGATGCCCTTTCAAAAAGTGTCTCCGCATCAGAAACACCCAGCGCACGGATGCGAAGTCCTCTTAAATCAGGATCGTCATTTCTCTCAAGTCTCCTGATCCTGGCAATTCCTGCCTGAAGCCTTCTGTTCTCATCCCCTCCCGGAACGAAATCAGCCATTTCAGCAGCCCTGCTGCCAGCTTCAAAATCCACATTTTCAATCTTGCTGAAAATCTCAGTAAACGTCGTGAGATCCCCGGTAATTACGGCAAGTTTCTCATTGCCCAGCTGACGGATGGTCAGATCAGCCGACTTCCTCGCTGCTTCCCTCTCCTCTGCTGCGCTGCGGACCTTCGTATCCGCCTTCTTCACGGCCTTAGCCGCCTGCTTCCTTCCCAGCCTGCCGAGCACGTAAAATGCTGTGCCAAAAGAAACCACGAAAATACCGGCATCCATTAACCAGGAACTATTCACCTTTTATCCTCCTGCCATAAAGCGGGCCTCGCCCATAACCAGCTGCTAATCAATTGCGCTTTATTTTACATTATTTTTCTATAAATTAATAGTACTTTTGCTAATAGTACTTTTGCGATGTTTAATAAAATTTAATAAAAGGATAGACATCTATCTATATTATAAAATTCCGTTAATCTTTACTCCTCCTCTCCACATCTCAACCTGCTCTGACTATAATCCCGCATAAAACAAAAAGATATACTACTAAAGTATACCATTTGCAAAAAATATTCAATATCAAACAGAAAGCAAAAAGAGGACATCGAAAGGAAAGCGAAACGCATGGCTTTGATTTTCTTTCAGCCACAGGCTGCTTTGCTTTTCTTTTCGAGCGCAGCGAGGTTTAAGGGTGTTAACCTTGCTCCGAAAGGAGAAGGTGTCGCCGGAGGCGACGGATACAGTAGTTCCCAGCCTGCAAGGCGGCTGTATGGTTTTATCATGTTGTACGGTTTCAATAATCCCCCTCAAAACCTGCTAATGCAGAAGTAATCCTCTCCTTCTTTTACGATATCAAAAGGAATGAGATCATTCTCATGGACACCATAGTCCTGGTCAGGTTCATTCAGGAGCTTTCCTATGCAGCGCCCCTCTTCGACTTCCATGCTCCTCACCCAGCAGCCCTCTGGTTTGTAATCGTCCTTCAGGAAGATGACGAGAATATCGTCAGGATAGTCAGGATGCCTGGAGTCGTCGATGAGGTCGACACTGCGGATGGCCGCCACATCTTCGGATGGCGCATACGCTTCGTTGATGACGGCGATTTTCCTCTCATACGGCGTCCTGTCCACCACCGGACCGAGACGGATGCTGCATTCATTCGCCTGCTCCTTGTGCAGCTTCACCATCATATCCGGAACTCCCGGAAGAGGAATGATCTTGTCCCCCTCTACCTTTGCAGGAGCGAGGATTTCAAAAGTGAAACCGCCCTCCGTATCGACATACCCGTACGCCAGCACACCGCCATCCTCCGGCGCATCCATGCCCCCTGCGTACAGCAAGCCCGAAATCGTCTGATTTATCCCAAGCAGGCAGATCTGGTGCTCCATCTCCCTGAAATTCAGCTGCGCGACCTGTATCATAAATTTCCCCTCCCCTTATTTCTTGACTTTCCTGCGGCCCTTCCTGCCGGACTTCTCCACGAGAGCATAACTCTCATCCAGCATCCGCTTCGCCGCATCCATATCCGTTTCCTTGTCCAGAAGAATGCTGATCCAGTGCACCTTGTCCATATGGTACGCCGGGAAATACCGGTCATGATCGATCAGCCGCTGGATTTCCTCCGGATCCGCCTTCACATTCAGGACCTCCGTCATGCCCTTCCTCTCCACATGGAGCGACGTCCACGGAATGCACATGAAAAGCCCGTACCATTTCTTCGTCCCGTGCTCGCGGAGCGTGCAGTAATCCTTGTAAATCACCCGGAGATTCTCCTGCTCCGTCCCGTACCTTTCCTTCACGTACGAAAGAAGCCGGCTCCGCACATCCGAATCGAAGAAACAATTCTCCACCACATCGCGGACGAGATTCTCCGCCTCCTGGCGCACGCGGTCGACGAAAGCCCCTTCCGCCGACTCCACCTCGAAAAGCGCATACGGCACACGGTCCGGCAGCTCCACCACCGACACCGTCATTTCCCTGCCATGGACAGTGACAACCGCCGCCAGTCCATCCGTCTCCGGAAGAGCGCGCTCCAGCGTGAAAACGCCGCCCTTCTTCTTGAAGCCATAAGAAACCGCCGCATCCTCCAGGAAATCATGCGTCCTGAACACACTGCTGAAGTCCATAAGACCTCCTTACTCCTCCAAACGAAGACGCATCGCCGTATGCGGGATCCCATCCTCTAAGAACTCCTCCGAAGCCTTCACGAAACCCTCGCGCGCATAGAACCCCATCGCATACGTCTGCGCCTCAAGGAAAATTTCCTTCGGCGAATACCGCTTCTTGATCTCCTCAAGCCCTGCATGAAGAAGCTCGCCCCCAAGCCCCGTCCCGCGCTCACGCGTCAGCACACGGCCCACCTGGATCACCCCGGGCTCTCCCTCACGAGGAAACGCACGAAGATACGCAGCCACCGCTCCATCCTTCACACAGAACACATGAAGACTGTCATAATCCACCCCATCCAGCTCCGGATACGGACAATGCTGCTCCACCACAAACACATCCACCCGCGCCCGAAGAATCTCATACAACTCCTCACGCGTCAGCTCATCAAAACCCTTAGCAATAAACATCCATCCCACTCCATTCTATATATGTATATATTAATTATACACTGTAGAACCCAAGAAAAAACAACTCGCAAACTCGCCGTGCTCGCCTTCCCGGGAAGTGGGCCGCAGGCCGGTCTTAACCTTGCCCTGGAAGGGAAGGTGTCGGCGGAGCCGACGGATGAGTTGCATTTCCCCGCAGCAGAGCTGCGGTTGTATTTTTTTTAAACTCGCCTTCCCAGACGGGGAAGGGGGACCGCTTCGCGGTGGATAGGGTTGATTACCACTAGCGCAGCGAGGTTGTATGGTTTTAATCTCCAAGCACACTCTCCCCGCTAATAAACCACATCCTCCTCATTTGACAATCCCCTCCCTCCGTCTTAGAGTGAAAGATAACAACACACGAAAGGAAGGATACATATGATAGGTGCCATTATAGGAGACATTGCCGGATCGCGGTTCGAATGGGACAACTACCGCGCCAAAGACTTTGACCTCCTCTCAGATAAATGCTTCTTCACCGACGACTCCATCATGAGCCTCGCCGTCTGCGACGCCCTCCTCAAGACCGTCCCGTCCTACAAAGGCCTCTCCAGACAAGCCGTCCTCTCCATGCAGAAAATAGGACGCCCCTATCCCCAGAGCGGCTACGGCGGATCCTTCTACCACTGGATCTACTCCGATGACCCCGAACCCTACGGCAGCTTTGGAAACGGCGCAGCCATGAGAGTCAGCGCCTGCGGCTGGGCAGGAGAATCCCTCTCCGAAGTCAGGAAACTCTCCAAAGAAGTCACCAAAGTCAGCCATAACCACCCCGAAGGCATCAAAGGCGCCGAAGCTGCCGCCTCTGCCGTCTACCTTGCCAGAACCGGCGAAACAAAAGAAGACATCCGGAAATACATCGAAGAGAAATACTACAAACTGAACTTTACCATCGATGAAATCCGCCCCACCTACGAATTCAACGAAACCTGCCAGGACACCGTCCCCCAGGCCATCGAAGCCTTCCTCGAATCCGAATCCTTTGAAGACGCCATCCGCACCGCCGTCTCCGTAGGAGGCGACAGCGATACCCTCGCCGCCATCACAGGCGGCATGGCAGAAGCCTACTACGGCGTCCCCAAAGACATCCGCGAAAAAGCCGGACAATTCCTCGACCAAAGACTCACCAAAATCCTCAAAACCTTCGAGCAAAAATACCCGCCCAAAGTGACGGAATAATGCCTAACACCGCGAGATTTAGCTGTTTTTCCTCGAGCGAAGCTCGGTTTAAGGGTGTCAGAGCTCGCCCCGTAGGGGGAGCTGGCGCCGGAGGCGACTGAGGAGGTTCATTTCCCAGGCCGCAAGCCGGTTGTATGGTTTTAAACTCGCCTTCCCAGACGGGGAAGGGGGACCGCCTCGCGGTGGATAGGGGTGATTACCTCGAGCGTAGCGAGGTTGTACGGTTTCTCCTCACCCATCAAAAAACAGCGGTATCAAAATGCTCAGTCATTTTGATACCGCTTTTTTTTAGCCCCGCTGTTTTCCTTATTTCACTCGTTCCACATTCGGCACATGAAGGCCAAAGGAAATTCTCTTGATCACTCGGATATAATCCTCCACCGGAAAATCTTCCTTCGTGCACAAGATAAGATACCTGTCGCCGCCGTCGATCAGGTTGTAATCCGTACTGAAAAACCCATTCCTGCGGTAAAAATCAAGCCTTCTCACCCTCTGCTCAGAATTCGCCGCATGAGGATCCAGCGGCTCAATATTCAAGGCAACGCCCCTGCCCGAGGCCCTCGCCTTCAAATCCGTCAGAATCGCCGTCCCGTATCCTTTGGAACGGATTTCATCATTCACCGCCAGGTACAAGACGAAAACCATATCCTCATTCTCGACCGTGTACGTGAAACCACAGAAATCATCGCCATCATAATAAGCCAGGAAATGCACATAACTGCTCCACGCCCGAAGCCGCAGCAGGAACATCGGGAACTGCTCATTCTTTGGAAAAGCCCTCTCCAGGAGCCCCTTCACCCGTGAAAGATCCCGAAGACTCCCATCCACCTTCCGCGCCGTCAGCTTCATCCCGATTCCCCTTTCCTGCGATAATCACTAGAAATAATGCTTTAGGACCTATGATAACACAGAACGAAAAGCCCCCGCATGGGAGGCCTTTTTTATTTTCCATAACAAGAAGAATTCTTGAAAAGATAATTTTTCAAAATTTAATTGATGTAAATGATAATTTAGGAAAACAAATTGAGACATTATATAGCTATTGGTTTAATCAATTTAATTTTCCTAATGAAAATGGTGCTCCTTATTCTGATAGTAATGGTTTTACTAAATGGAACTCACATATAAAAAGACAAATTCCAAAATCCTGGGAAGTCAAAAATATTAGAGATATTACAAATCTTACCTGGGGACAATGTCCACAGGGAGAACACATTTTTCCAGATAATATGACTGCAGACAATCTCTTTGACTACTGTTCAGGTGCTGGAGATATGAATGGAGGTCTTTTGGTAGATTGTCAGGGTAAAACTGATGATAGTAAGCGTTTTGCATACCCTAATGATATTTTAATTTCTATTGCCGGAAAAATCGGAAATATGTGTCTCGTGGACCATAAAATATCGCTGGGACGTGCAGCATTAGCATTTACGGCAAAGGATCAAGAGATAATTCCATATATATATATGACATTAAAGTCGTTGAATAAAAAGATTGTAACAGTCTCGACTGGATCAATACAGAAAGTTATAAGCGACACAAACGTAGATGATTTCAATTTTCCATACTCCGAAGAAATTGTCAAAAAATTTTGTCTTTGTGCTAATCCACTGTTTCATAAAATTATCAAATTGGAACAAGAGAAAAAAGAGCTTATACGACTTCGTAACTGGTTATTACCAATGTTAATGAATGGGCAAGCTATTATAGAAGATTAAGCAATTAAATTATCATTTATCTGATTATTCAAGAGAATTTTATCATCTAGAGTTTTTAGCACTCGTGATATTTTATGCTGCTCACTAATATCCGGTAAAAAAACAACTATATCTTTTAATATATCTGTATTTAGGGAAGCCATCGTTGAACCTACTGCAGAATTCATAAGTTGTTTCTTCACGTGCTTACTTTCTAGATATTGGGACAAGAATAGCATATCTATATTTGTTTTAGCTCTAGCTCTTATACAATCCGATCCCTGTACCCAACCAGTCTCTTTATTCGTTATAAATGCGTGTCTATCAATAGATCCCTTCCTGCCAAATACTATATCTTCCTCTTTTAGTATATGCTGAGATAATCGATCTCTCGTTTGTTCCGATACATGTTCTATATTAGCAGTCAGGATATTACCAAATCCAATATCTTTTACATTAATAACAGGAATACCCTCTTTAGTATATTCACTTGCACTAAATTGGGTGCCAAAAGGTCCTGTTTGGAAATTCACTAAATCCCCTAATTTTAGATGATTAATATTTTTCATAAAGCCACCCATTAACTTATATACTTTTTATGTGCACTTTTTACATTACTTTGTTTAACCATTGCATAATGTAACGTCGTATCTATCCTTTTATGCCCTAAGAGTTGCTGCAGTTGTTCGATTGGCATACCTTTATCAATTGCATGAGTCGCTAACGTCCTTCTAAATTTATGTGGATGTACCTTGTTAATATTCAGTCTCAATCCGTAAGAGCGCAAACGTGTTTCTATACCACCAATTGATATTCTGTGATAAGGAGCTCTTAAACTAACAAATAGTGCGGGGTCATTATCACTTCTTTGATCTAAATATTTTTGAAGATGAATCTTTGTTCTCGCATCAAAATAAACTGTCCGTTCTTTTTCTCCTTTTCCACAGACAATACACTCTCGATTATAAAAATCAATATCTTGTCGGGAGTGTAAAATAGTTTGTGTAAATCGGTATTGCATGAATCTACTTTATGCCCCATACTGGGGTAAACAAAGATAAGGACGGTAACAGAATGGCAAAGTGTAAAACTCCACCAACTACCCCAGGCGAGCAGATTGCTCAGCAAATCCTCAACAACTACGACATCAAGAGCGCGGAAGACGTACAGGACGTCCTGAAGCAGATTTTTGGCCCCATTTTTGAGTCCATGCTCAAAGGTGAGATGGAAAATCATCTCGGCCATAAGAAGCATGAGCGCTCCGAAGACGGTGACAATGTCCGGAACGGCTATTCATCCAAGACGCTCAAGACCTCTCTGGGCGAGGTTCCTATCCGCGTCCCTAGGGATCGCCAGAGTACGTTTGAACCGCAGATCATCAAGAAGCACCAGCGCGACGTTTCGTCCATCGAGGGCAAGGTACTGGCGATGTATGCCCGTGGCATGAGCCAACGCGACATCGCTGCAACCATCGAAGACATCTACGGCTTCCAGATGTCACATGAACAGATCTCCACCATCACAGGCTGCGTCATGGAAGAGGTCGAGGCATGGCGGAATCGTCCGCTCCAGTCGTTCTATCCATTTGCTTTCGTCGACTGCATCTACGTATCGCTGCGCACGGAGTATGGCGTCCAGCAGGTGGCCGTCTATGTCATGCTTGCCTATGACGTCAACGGCTGCAAGGATGTCCTTGGCCTCTGGATCAACGAGACGGAGAGCAAGCATGACTGGATGCAGATCTTCGACGAGCTGCGGGCTCGCGGCGTTAAGGATCTTGGCATCCTGTCCATGGATGGCGTGAGCGGATTGGAGGAAGGCGCCAAGGCTGTATTCCCGCATGCCACGGTTCAGCGCTGCATCGTACACCTCATCCGCAATTCCATCCGCTACATCCCACGCAAGCAGTGGAGTGCATTCACGAAGCAGCTGAAGCTCATCTATGGTGCCATCAACGTCAAGCAGGCCCGTCAGGAATTCGAGAAGTTCAAGACCGACTGGCAGGCTTATCCAGGCGCGGTCAGCGTATGGGAAAACAATTTCTCACACGTCGAGCAGCTCTATAACTATGGCAGTGCCGTGCGCAAGATCATGTACACGACCAATGCCATCGAGAGCGTCAACTCTAGCTTCCGCAAGGTGACCAAGAAAGGCGCTTTCCCCAACGAGGATGCAGTCTTCAAGATTTTCTACCTACGCATCCAAGAGCTCTATAAAAAATGGAAAGGTCGTCACGTCGCAAGCTGGGCGATGGTCCGGAACCAGCTGCTCATGGACGACAGGATGTCTCAGCTTATGCAGCAATACGATGTTGCTTATTGAATCGATTTACACAAAACTCTTGACACACCCATCTTGTCTATTTAAAGATACCATCTCTCCAATTCTCATTCCTGAAGAAGCAAGTAAATCTATAATTGCCAAATCGCGATTTTCAACACAACTATCTCTCATAATTTCTAACTCTTCATCTGAGAATGTTTCCTTAACTGTAAACCCCGTCTTTATTTTGTGAATTCTCCTAACTGGGCTTTTCAGAATATAATTTTCATCTTCCAACCAAGAAAAGAAACTTGAGAGGATACGTCTAATATTATCTATAGTGGTCTTTCCCGAATCATTTCTCTTTTGATAAGCAGTAAGATATCTTCTTATAGAATCCGTATCAATTTCTCTCACAGCCATTCCAATCTCCATTAGAAATTTTTGGAGTGTACTTCCATAATACCTAAGTGATTTTTCAGAACATCCTTCCAACTTCTTCGCAGAAAGAAACATATTTAAAAAATCCGGTTCTTCCTCTATAAATCCTCTTCTTATAAATAAATCATACTTCGATAAAACATTTTGTAGTACATCCTCTAACTGACCACACTGGACATTATTTAAATATGGTAACATTCTCTCTACAACTTCTTTAATAATCGGTGAGCTCATAATCATTCTCCTCACTAGAGAACGATTAACAACGGCAGTCCCTATTTTAAATAACTCCCGCCGTTGAGGGAGAAAATATAACTTACATAAATGATAATTTAGTGGCCTAGTCTCCAATAACCGCCTGTCCATTAATTAATAACGGTAAAAGACTATTTCGGACATCTTGCAATCGTTGTGATTCACAAGTATTTCGTGAAATCATATCAAAATATGGTTGAATTAATTTGTTAAACAAAATTATTTCATCTTCAACAGGAACATATATAGGCCGCTCTTTAAGTATTGGTTTTTGAAGATGTTTTAAACCAGTTCCAGTAAAATACTTAATGTCTATTTCATGTTGGATGGCTTTTAATAATAAGTATAGATAATCAGCAAGATTATATTTGGCTGTTATACACCAGGTATCAGTTGAATATGCTGCTTTCCCCACATAAAACCTAATACCAACGTTCCCGCCGGTGTTGATATAACAATTACGATCGTCAACAAAAAATGAATCCCATGCTAAAATACCATTCCCACTTGTAAAAAAAGGAAACCTACCGTTAGAGCACTTTGCTTCATTTACTTGTACTTGTGATTTAGGATATTCGTGGATAATATCGCTTAATAATCCATTAGGAGTTCTGTTAAAGAAAAAATTCATGTAGATTAGCTTTGCCAGCGCCTCTAAATTATCATTTATCTTTACATTGTTTTGTATTTTAGCCTCTATTACTGATAGCAATCGGGCTATTTTAATTTGTACAGAATACGTGGGAATCATAACTGGAATTTCAGATAAAATACCCGTATTTAAATTAGGCATGTTAGAACCCACTGCATGATTTGTAATCCACTTTCTTACATGCACATTATCCAGATAATACGATAGATATTTGGAATTAATTTCTGTTGTTTTTACCCTAACTCTAAAGCACCCTGTTCCACACAAAAAATCTTCATCAGAATCAATATAAGCGTGCTTTTCGATATCCCCTCTTCGTGGAAATATTATATCTCCATTCTGTACCGAATATCGAATTAATCTTTGAAAATCATTCTCCGATATACGGGCGACATCCTCAAAATTCAATTTCCCATCTTTAATATCTTGGGGCATTATTACAGGGATGCCTTCCATCTTATAATCACTTTCATGTAATTGAGAGCCAAATGGCCCCGTAATAATATCTGCCACATCCCCTAGCTGCACAACTTTACTCATACTTCACCTTATTCAATTGTTCAATAATTTCATTTTCTAATTTCGTATTTTCTTCAAAATATTTCAACAAATCCTTTTTATATTCATCCATCTTTACTTTGAATTCTTCTGGAGTAAGGGGAATATATTCAATTTTTACATCAAAATATTGTCCTGCAGCTAATGAATACCGCTTCTTCTTAATCTCATCATAAGTTACGGCTACAGAAAGATCGTCTACCGTCTCTTTATTTCTAAATACTTTAACTATTTGTTCTATTTCTTCATCTCTTAATCTCCGTTTTTTATTTTTCCCGTCTTTATACTCCTCACCCATTTTAGATGCATCAATTAAGCAAACTTTTTCTGTTTTCTTTGAATTATCAAAAAACAATACAGAAACATTCGTACCTGTTGTAGCAAAAACATTTGATGGCATGCTGATTACACCACTAACAATTTTTTCATCAACAAGATGATGTAAAACTTTCTTTTCGACACCACTTTTAGACGTTAGAAATCCGGTAGGAACGACAATTGCGCCTTTACCATTTTTCTTTAACGAATTTACAACGTGCTGAATAAAGAGGGGGTATATTGCCATTTTAGATTTATCTTTTTTAGGCACAGTTGGAACTCCCGCCCAAAATCTAACTGGCATCTTAGCAAGTTTCTCTCTTGTATCTGAAAAATCCATCTTAAACGGAGGATTTGAAACCACGTAATCAAATTGGCGAAGATTCTGTCCATCATCAGATTTATGATATGGTTCGGACAATGTATCCCCTTGAATTACATTGTCCATAGAGGAAACTAATCCATTCAGTATTAAGTTCAGTTTCAACATTTTATTACTACGTTGAGAAATATCCTGTGAGAAGATCGTACACTTATCTTCGCCAATCTGATGAGCAAGTGCCATTAATAATGTACCGGTTCCCGCGGAAGGATCATAACATTCAACGCTATGGAGATCTTCATTATCTCCAACTAATAGTTCCGCCATAATGGCTGCAATCGAATGCGGCGTATAATATTCCGCGTACTTTCCGCCGCCAGAAGTATTGTAATCCTTGATCAGATATTCAAAAATCTGGGCAAAAAAATCATAGTTCTTAGAAAAGGCTTCATCAAACGAGAAATTAACTAATTTATCCACAAGTGCTCTTGCAAAGTCTGCCCTTTGTGATTCATCTGTTACAAAAGGGGTTAATTTCTCAAACAACGGGACTTGTGTTCTCTGAGAGGTTTTTGTTGAAAAGATTTCAGAATTAATATCCGAAATGTTAATCATAGTCGCATCAAAAATAAGATCGAAATCGCCTTTCGATTGCTGATTCCAGAGATTAGATATTAGATGTTCTGGATAAAGGACCGGCACATCTGGAGAAAGCTGGTCAAGTAAATCCTCTCGCTCACTTTCGGACATATTGGCATAAGCAGTTTCCCACTTTTCCGCTGTCGCTAAGTTAGTATCAATTTTTCTAATTTCATACCCAAACTTGTCATTCAAATATTTGTAAAGAAATACTTGTGTAATAATTTTAAATTCATTACCATCATTCCCCAACCCAAATGTCTGACACGTAGCTTTTAGTCCATCAATCAGGGCATATGTTTTCTCTTTTATTTCCATATTATTAGAATATCCTTTTTAATTCACACTATACATACTGTTATACTGTTCTAAATACTGACGTGAGATACTTTTTTGGATAAATTCTCTGTCTTCTCTAGTATTTGATAAATGTAACTTATCTAATCCACGCTTAGTCTCTACCATAACAGTCTTCGCAAAATAAGCATCTTTCTTCAAAATATCATTCCTATCATAAACTTTATCGTCTATGACATCTTTGATGTACAAAAGAGCCATCATAACTCGTTCATCATATTCCGATATCAGAGGTTCCTTGTGTTCGGCTAATCGTAATTTGTTTTCCTCATTGATACGTTTATGAACACGAGCAAATTTGTAATCCCCATGATACTTACGTAAAAGTGCATTATTACGTTGTTTCAGTTCATTAAGTTTTTTCAGTATCTCATCCAGATTTTTTGTATCTTCATTGAACTCATCAACACTATCTACCACAAAGCCATGCTCTTTAAACCGCTTCATAAAAGCTTCTCTTAGTGTGATATATTCTGGATCTTCCTGATCAAAATTTTCAGAAAAAGCTCTTACAGCTTTATTCCATTTTTCTTTTAATTCTTCCCCACCAGAAATGATTTTAAGCTCTTCTGACCCAAGGTTTCTAAACGAAAACGTGATATCCATCATTGCTTCATTAATGATTAGTTTTGTGCTATCTTCTTTCGCAAAAGCGGCTTTCTCATTAATGATTTTGATATGGTGATCAACTTCTTTAATCATTTCAGGAAGATTTTCTATTTTATACTTTGAGAAAGCTTCTTTTAATTCATCATCACCGAAAGTACGCACGATATTATAGCAATCTCGTGCTGATAACAGAGATTTCTTTAAATTCAACAATTCTTTTTTATTGTCTATCATTGAAATTTCAGAACTAAACACCTCTAAATCACTTGTAGTGTACTTAAACAGCTCCTGTTTAACTTCATGCATTTGCTTGATAAGAGCATCTTTATTTTCAAGCACGGCACGGAATGTATCAGTTGCATTCTCCGGTCCAACTTCGTCAGGATCATTAAATCTATTTAACTCCTTTAAATAGGCCGCATTTGTCTCCTCGAAATTCTTTTTTATATCTGCGAAATCGACGACATAACCATAACGATTATCTTTATATGGCCTATTGACTCTTGTAATTGCCTGAAGTAAATTATGATCTTTTAACTTTCTACCTAAATACAGTCTTTTAAGTCTTGGTGCATCAAATCCGGTCAATAACATGTTAAAAACAATTAAGAAATCTATGGTCATATTCTTCTTAAAGTCTTTAATTATCTGCTTTTGTGTCTCTTTATCATTGCTATCGTATAAGATTAAAGCTGCTTTAAAATGACTTTTCCTTGGTGAAACTTGATTTAACTCATTTTGAATCTCATTAAAATACGAGTATAGTTTCCTGGCCTGGCCACTAGTTTCACATATAATCATGCCACCTAACGTATCATCACCGTGTACCAGACGGAAAGTCTTCATATCACTGATAATAAACCGGAGCAATTCTTTTACGTAATTCTCATGCTCTACAATTGCTGCTTTATTTACATCCCTTTTATTCACTAGAGCTTCAAGCTTCCCATATATCTGGGTAAGTCTTTCCCTATATGAGGTTTCGATATCTTCTCGGATAATTTTTAGTGTATAGCCGTCTTGTATGGACTTATCGTAATAATAGGTATGCAGATACTCCCCAAATACCTTCCACGATGCTCTTTCCTCTTTCAGCAGAGGCGTTCCCGTAAGTGCTATTTTTATGGAATTCGGATCCGCCTCAAATAAATTATTTAAAAATGAACCTTTAGGGTTATATCCTCTATGGGCTTCATCTATAATAAATACTCTTTGAAGGTTAGTAGCATACGGAGGTAGGTCCACCTTTGCTTTATCTTCAGCGAATCGCTGGATATTTACAACCGTAATTTCAGGTTTCCCAGTATATCCTTCCAATGCTTGATTTTTCCTGAATTGCTCCATTAATTCATTTCTTGAATTCGCTGTTTTAATTTCTAAGCCTCGGGCCTCAAATTCTTGAGCAGCCTGTTCAAGCAGATCAAGTCGGTCTACAATGAAATAAAATTTTGCGACTTTATTATGTTTTGCAAAGTAATCTGAAAGAACGTATGTTAAATGGAAGGAAAGTGCCGTTTTTCCACTCCCCTGTGTGTGCCAAATGACGCCTGCTTTCTTCCCTTTATCAATTTTGTCTCTTACTGCAAGTGACGCGAAGAATTGCTGATATCTCATAATATTTTTCTGATCGATTGATTCAATTTTTCCATCTACTTCTCGATCAATCCTAACGTAAGCAATACCGTACTTCAGTAAAAAGAGTAATCTTTCCGGCGAGCACATCGACGTAATAATTCTATTGGTCGGTGTATTTATATTTAAATTTGTCTTATATTCCGGTGTCGAATGAATAACCTGACAGTTGAAATCCGTTAAAATTTTCTTTTCTATGCGCCTATCTATGTCTCTATAAGGATAGTCACGAATAAACGGCGCCACCTCTAAGTTCCCAGGATTTTCTTCCCTAAAGCAGTTAAATGGAGCATTCTCACGCGAAGCCGTACAATAGAAAGCTCCCTGAATAGGAACTATCCCGCCTTCAGCATCATATTCCATGTTATTAGAAAAAATCATCAGTTGCGTAATGTTAATAAACCTTCTGAATTTCCTATTTGGAAATCTAACTTGGTTCATTCTTTTACTTTCAGCAACCATACCGCCAGCATTATTTGGTTTTTTTACTTCAATAAAAACTAGTGGCAGACCATTGATAAATAATGTTATATCCGGTCTGAAATTATCATCATCTCTTTTATAGGTAAATTCAGCAGTAAAGTGATATACGTTATTTTGCGGATTATCATAGTCTATCAATTTAACTGGAGACAAAGATCTAAGCCTTTTATAAAAACTGCGTCCTAAATCATCGTTATCCAATTCCTGCCTTATTTCTCTTAGCAGCTGGTCTCCGATTCCTTTATGCTCTGGATTTAATCGATCCATTTGATCTCTAAATACATTTATTAAAATACTGTCATCCGGATCATATTCTATTCCCGCCATGTCCTCAGTAATTTTCCCAAAATATTTGTATCCCAGTCTGGTTAGATGGACTAGCGCAGGCATTTGTACACGTGTTGCCTCATTAAAACTTCTTGAATAACTCGTCATATGCCTGTCCTCCCTTCATCAACATAATCTTTTATCTTTTTCCTGCCGAACTTGGTGCCTTTTTTAGTTACACTTCTTCTTTTTATTATAAGTTGCCAATGTATAAAAGTCATTTTTAAATTTACCTATCAAAATGACCTACGCTTTGCAACTGTACAACAACGTTTTCAGCAAAAAAGTCCCCCGGATGGGAGGACTTTTTCAATTTCTATTCTATTTATTCTTCTCCTATATATACGCAGACATAGTCTTCGCCGTCTTTGACGATGCCGAAAGGAATGGTATCGCCTTCGTGAACGCCGAAGTCTTTGTAAGGTTCATTCAGGAGTTTTCCGATGACATGGTCTTCTGCCACATCCATGCTTCGCACCCAGCATATTTCGACGCCTTCCTAGCCTTCCTTCATGAAGAGGACGCGGAGATCGTCGGGGAAATCGGGATGGCGGAGTTCATCTATGGCATCCATGGATCGGAAGAATTCCAGACCTTCATTTTTGAAATAGCCTTCGTTGATGAACCGGATCGTTTCCTCAAACGGCGTCGTATCGACATCGGGATGAAGGATGATATTCCAGTGAGCGGCGCTGCCCCTGCGGACCTTCAGGGAAATCGTTCCGTCATTCGGAAGAGGAATGAACCTGTCCCCTTCCCTTTTCGCAGAAGCGAGGATTTCAAACGTGAAGCCTGCTTCGTTATCAATATAGCCATACCCCAAAGCCCCATCGGCCCCATCGGCGCCGATCTTCGCAGCCTCAAGTAACTCCGCCAGGTAATCATTCATGGCAAAGAAACAAACCCGGTGATACATGTCTCTGAAACTCAGCTGGCTGACAAGTGTCATAGAAAATCCTCCTTTTCTCCCCGTACTCGAAAAGTAAGCAGCAAGAGCCGTTCCGCACGGCCGAAGACCTTCCCTTAGCTTGATTGTAGCATACGGGGTGGGGGAACGGAGGAAAACATGGAAACCGCGTGGCTTTCCCTCTACTCCATGATTTCGTGTATCTTTTTGATGATGGTCTGGTCAGCAGGAAGCCAACCAACGGTATCCAGACTGCTCTTAGTCAGCCATTTTGCAGCTTCCGCTTCTTTGAGAACAATGGTACCTTCCCTGACTTTGGCAAGGAAGGTATCCATGCTGAGGTGGAAGTTTGGATAGTCGTATTCGATAGTGCCAAGAAGTGGACCGACTTCTATTTCCACTTCGAGTTCTTCCCGAATTTCCCGGCGAATCGCTTCTTCAGGTGTTTCGCCTTTTTCTATTTTCCCTCCGGGGAATTCCCACTGCCCTTTAAATTCTCCGTATCCTCTTTCCGTGGCGAGGATTTTGGTGGGATGGTCGAGGTCATCAGCAATGACAGCGGCTACGACTCTGATCGTTTTCATAGAGCCTCCTTACTGTGCCAGAAGCTTTCCTGTCTGGCGAATGAATTTGGCCGGGATGGGGCGTTCAAGGTGCCAGATGATATTCATAGGACTGCTGCCTTGGTGGCTCACGTATTCGGCCTTGCCGAGGTAGACGAAAGGCGCAGTACCGGTCTGGTCTTTGTTGTATTCTCTGACGAAGAGGAGAATTTGGGATCCCATTTCCTTATGGTGGATGTAACGCTGTCCAGTATTGGATGCTTCGGATGTGGTGCTCTGGCTCTGCCAGTGGAAGAGATGCTCATTGATGGAGTAGTCGGCATACATGGTCGTCGGGGAATAGTCTTTGTCGGCTTTGTTCAGCGTATTGATGAAAAAGTCGAGGTTTCTGTCTTTCAGGTAGAGGACGCCCTGACGCATGGATTTCGCTCTTTCTGGATGGCCGAGTGCGACGAGAATCTGGTCCTTGGTGTAGTGGCAATGGAGGTCGAGCGGACAGGTGAAGCCAAGATCGACATTCTCATCGACGAAGTCGAGGTGGTCGAGGTTGTATTGCAGAATATTGCAAATTTCCTGGCACATGACGGGATTTTCCCGGATAGAGGCCATGTCACCTTCCAGGTCGCTGTAATCGTGAGGATCTTTAGTGCTGTTTGTCGGCCAGACGGTATACTGGAACATTTCGAGCATGAGGCGTCTTTCTTCTTCTGTTGCATCACTGACGGTACCCGGCATGAATTCTGAAAGGATGGTCTGGATCCATCTCCGGGAGTCGATGGCACAGATTTTACCCATCGCTTTGGTAATGGTATCCTCGAGCGGTTCTTCGAAGTCCTCCCGCTTGTCCGCCTTCACGCAGAGGCGGTAGAAGCCGGCAGCATTGGTCCCTTTCGTTTCTCTATCGGTGTAGAGGTCTTTGATATCCATGCTGTAGTAGGAAAGGAAATTGTCCAGGGTGAGCGGTCTTCCGCTGTCTTCTTCAAAGGTACTAATTCCCTGGATGAGTCTGCCCTGTGCGCCAAGAGATGCGTTGATATTTCTAAGGATGTTTTTGGCTGCCTTTTTCTCGAGGTGGATATAGCAGCCGCGCGGGACGGAGATGAAACCTCTCTTGATCTCATCCGCCAGACTTCCGTGAGCTTTATTCAGAAGGGCTGTGAATTTTAATTCAAAGTCGTATTTCTTATTGGCCTGTCCTATGAAATCGAGGACGGTGAGGCATTCTTTTCCTTCAGAGAGACGCAGTCCGCGTCCGAGCTGCTGGAGGAAAATGGTCAGGGATTCGGTCGGCCTCAGGAAGAGGATGGTATTGACGGATTTGATGTCGACGCCTTCGTTGTAAAGGTCGACGACAAAGATGAATTTCACCTGACCGGAGACGAGTTTCTGCTCGGCGGATTTCCTGTCTGCATAGGACGTATCGCTCGTCAGGTACATGGATGGCACGTCATGGTCGTTGAAATAGTCGGACATGAACTTTGCATGGGCTTTGGAAACGCAGAACCCAAGGCCAGTGACATCGTTCCAGTCGGTCACGTAACGATCTGTTTCTTCAAGGACCCATTCGGCTCTTTTCTTCGCGCCGTACTGTTCCATGGAGTAGACGTTGGAAAGCTCGGAGGCATCGTAGCCGCCTCTCGTCCAGCGGATCTGGCTGAGGTCGGTCGTGTCGTCGACGCCGAAATACTGGAAGGGACAGAGGAGTTTCCTGTCGATAGCATCGGGCAAGCGGATTTCCACGGCAATGCGTCCGTCAAAGTACGGCAGGACGCTCTTTCCATCCATTCGTTCCGGAGTTGCCGTCATGCCTAGAAGAATCTTCGGCTCATAGTAGCTGAGGAGTGACTGGTAAGAAGGCGCAGCCGCATGGTGGAATTCGTCGATGATGATGAAATCATAGTAATTCTTGTCCGGGACATGTTTCGTGAAATCTTTGGACTGGAAACTCTGGATGGAAACGAAGAGCTGGTCGATAGTTTCCGGATGATTCTCACGTCCGACGAGAAGGCTGCCGAAGGTCGGATCTCTCATGACGCTGCGGAAGGTCGCAAGGCTCTGCTGCAGCAGCTCTTCCCTGTGCGCAACGAAAAGAAGTCTGGGTTTTCTCTCATGGCCGAACTTCTGGCAGAAACGACGATAGTCGAGCGCAGCGACGACGGTCTTTCCCGTCCCTGTTGCTGCGACAACGAGATTCTTATAGCGATGATGGATTTCCCTTTCCGCTGCGAGTTTGTCGAGGATCGCCTGCTGGTACGGGTACGGCTGGATTTCCATGATGTAAGGATTCGTGCCGAAGTTATTGAAATTCGGATCATCCTTATATCTTTCCCTGTAAATGGCCTCCTGCAGTTTCTTGCTGTCGCCTTCCTGGTACGTTTCAAACTCGCTGGAGTTCCAGTAACTTTCAAACGTCGCTTCCATCTTGTCCATCGTGGACGGCTGGTCCTGAGAGGTAATCTTCACATTCCATTCCAGCCCGCTCGAAATGGCCGCGCGGGAAAGATTTGACGAGCCGATATACGCCGTCGAGAAACCGCTCTCGCGGTAGAACATGTAGGACTTCGCATGGAGACGTGTCCTCGCTGTATCATAGGAAACTTTGATTTCCGTATTGCTGAGCTTGGCGAGCTCCTCGATTGCCTTCACATCTGTCGCGCCCATGTAGGACGTCGTAATGATGCGAAGATGACCCCGCTCAGTGAACTTCTTCAAAGGTTCGAGAATAAGACGAATCCCGCTCCATTTCACAAAGGAAACAAGAAGATCGATCCTGTCAGCGGACTCAATTTCCTTCGCGAGCTCCACAAACATCGGCGGTTCATGATCCGAACCCGTAAAGAGCGAACTCTGCGCCAAAGACGTGCCCGGACGCGAGAAACTCCCATGCTCCTGGAACGCGAACGCGGAATTCTTCGTATTCACGACCGACAAGAGCTGATCCACCCTGCGCTCCTGCGTGAGCGGAAGTAGATCCTTCCCGCTTTCACTGCCGAGTGTGCTGAGCATCTGATTGATCAGACGGACCTGCTCTTCTTCTGCCTCATCCTTCCCGGACTCCTCTGCCACAGCCGTCAGCCGCTTCTCAAGAAGCTTTGCCACATACTCCGCCAGAACCCGCGCCGACTCAGCAGCATCCACAGCCCCGGTCTCCACCCGCTGCCGCTCCGCCGCCTCCGCCGAGCGAATCTCCTCCTTGAGCTCCTGATTGATCAGCTGCTCATACAACCCCTGCCTCAACATCAAACCACCAAACCTTCCCAGAAAACCGTAAAAATCTTTCCTAGATCTAATTATACCAGGGAGTAATGAGTAATAGATGAGAAATTCATGAGAATGCTGGAGAAAGATGAGGGAGTATAAACCATACAACCACACGCAAAAAGAGCAGCACCTCGATTTTCTGAGATGCTGCTCTTTCTTTTTATTATTCTTTTATTACTCTGTTGCTTCTTCCGATGCCTTTTCCTCGAGATCCCTAAGTGTAACTTTATCTTTGTTTCTCCAGCTTGTCAGTCCATTTGCATTCTTTCCAACAACAAACATGGCTGCAGCAGACGGGCTGGTGGAGAACTGGTCCTCTGTTATATTCCCGTTTTCATCAAGAGAGACTTTTTCTTTGCGTCTTTTAATGGATTCCAAAACTGTACCATCATTCACGAGCGAAATGTGGCTGCCTTTATAGACGATGAAGCCTTCATTCGTCTGCCGGCCCGTAGCATGTACTGATCCCACATCCGTAATCTTCCTGTCCAAATACAGCAACGGTTCTTCATCTGGTTTTGGTTCTGGATCTTCCTGTTCATTCTCCTGTTTATCGTAAGGCTCGAATAATTTATATCCTAATGCACCCATAACGATTTTGGCGTAATCGATAAATTCTTCCATTTCGTTTTCTTTCTCTTCCGTAGGATTGCCAATATTAGGAGTATCTTTATTTTTCACTTCGTACCGTTTAGCTTTAGTGGCAGGTTCACAGAATCGATGCTCAAGGTAACTGATTTCCGTTGCCCCCAGTATATCGTTAGAGGTGGTAAATGCTACAGCTTCATTCCAATAATCTTCCTCTTCCTTACCTATATGTTCCGATATCCGATTGAGAAGTCCTTCTCCGGTTTGTCGTACTATCGCCTGGCCAACGTAAACCGCCTTTTCTTTATCTTCTTTCTCTGAGTCGCCAAACAAGAAATAGACGCCGCTCTGCTTGAGATTCTTGCGGTCTTTGCACTGCTCAAGCATGATTCTTGGAATCTTATATGCGATGCCAGTCCAGTTTGCCAGCGTACATTTAGTACGTCCCGTCGCTTCGCCGTCCATTAGAAATAATTGTATTGTTTTTCCATGAGCTGCCATTCCTATCACTCCCGATGCCGTTCCACCAATAAAAGCACTCGATATCTCCGAAAGACTTATTTATTCTCATTATAGCAGGGAATAAGGAATCACTATTACATTTCTATTTTCATGAACCACTTTGAAACTCTTATTCATCTGCTCTCTGCCAGATCGAAGAAATCTTTCCTGCTGATATCCAGGCCGCTCTTTGCCAGGCGTTCACTTCTCTCTATAAATCTGATCTAATATCTTTTCTCTGTCACTGATTCTTCCATAATGAAGGAGCCTGTGGCAGATTGGACAAAGGCAGATGACGTTGGCATAAATATCAAGACTGTACTTGAATTGCTTTTGATGGCTCAGCGGAATTACATGATGGCCTTCCATGTACGCGTGATTTGTATTGTTTACGATGAATGTCTCATGATGATGATCGACTTCGCAAAGGTAGTGTTCTGCTTTAAGGACCTGATGCTTAATAATAGGGGATCTTCTGTACCTTTCGCTGGTTATCTCATAGTGATATTTTTCTCTTGGTATGGGCTCGTCAAGTTTTGAAAGCTCCACTTTTGTATCTTCATCTTTATGTGAATCAGACCATTGACCACGGGCAAAATCTATATAACTCTGGAGCCCGCTGCGATACATCCTATGACCTTTTTCATTAAGCGCTACAAAGTCAGGATCTTTTTTCAGAATTTCTTGCACATCAAGTAAATGTTTCAAGGATTTAATTTCAAAGATGGAATGATTGACAAGCCCTTTTTCTTTCAAATACCTACTGATTACCGTGTCGAGCGCACCCATATAATGCTTAATCGAGGCTTCAGACAATCCTTTTATTTCTTCCATGTACTTAATGAAGTACTCTTTCAGAGCATATTCCTCTCCCGCATTTGGCGCCTGTTCATCGCTCATCCATGCCACCTCTTTCTCATGAATACCATTTCCGCCAGATTTCTTTTTTTATTATACCAAGATCAATCTTGTACCGTGTATGTTTCGAGGCCAGCTCTACGATTGCATTCCATAGAACGAATTCCAGTCGTACGGTGTTTTTTTCGCGATAGTTTTATTCACTTTCCCCTTCTTCTCAATTTCTTCTTGCAGATAAGTAAAAGTGAGCATGGCTTATGCCTGTTTTGATTGCTATTCTTTCGGTTATAAAATATAATTTTGTTAGTTATATTTACAAAATAAGATACTTTATGCATTCTGCAAGTATTGGAATATCAAATATTAATATTCCATACATCTGGAATACTTACTTATTTTGCAGATCTGGGAAATCTGCATTGGGAAGGAAGTTTTAGTAGGGAGGGATGTGTATGGCTTCTTTAAATCATGTCTGTATGTGGGAGGGGCATGGTTGGAAGCGGATTACGGCTGAGGAGGCTGCTAAGCGATATCCCTATGGGACAATCCATGCTGACAGCGGGCTTTTCATGTGCGAATTATGCGGTCAGTATGTCAGTCTGACGAATGGCTCCATACGGGTGCGTTATTTTAAGCACAGCCGCGCGGAGGATGAAAAGACCTGCCCGGAGCGTACCTTCGGCCCCGGCGCTTATCCTACATATAGTTCAACGGATCATGACTTGCCAATCCGTATTTGTGTTTCTGGCAATCCACCTTCTTCGTTTAGTCTGGAGATGGGTTTAGTTCGTGTTCCTGAGAATTTATTGGAGAAAAATTTTAAACTGACAATTTACCCCAAGGGCGAAATCAGATCGTTTTCTTTCACAAAAGAGCGCCTCAATAACGACCGCATCATGTATCTTCCTTTATGGGATCATCCATATGAGACTTATACGCTTCATTTCGAAAACGGGAGCAATGAGTTATATAAATTCTGGCCATCAATGGTCAAAGGCATTAATCCGAGAGGAACGTTATTTGATAAAGCCTCTGGTCGAATGCTCTCCAATGATGCTGATGTGGAAATTGGAAAGGAATACTATCTGCTGAAGCGGAGTTTTCTTCCCCATAGTTCCAGGACGGTAAAGGTCACAAAGCTCATGCAGCAGAGGTATGGAGGAGAATCGTGGATTTTAGCTTCTGTTATCGCTTCTGAATTTAATGAGGATGCAGCCCGTTTCTTTCTTGATTTCCATTACCGCCTGACGGATAAGCCGATTTCCCTTCGCCCCATTTGGCCGCTGTTTGTGGAAGGCGAGTCGAATATCAAGCACAATCAGACAACCATGTACATGCTTGTCGAAGGGAATACGACCGCATTCCAGACATCTCCTTTTACAAAGGTAGATCCATTGCATGTTAAAGCAGAACAGCTGAAGCTTTTTAAGGTGAAGTGTTCTGACCGGCAGCACTTAATATCGGTAGGCCGTTCGCAGGCTCTGCAGTACACCTATTTCTGGAGAGAAGCTCTCAATCAGGAAGGAACTTGTCCGGAAATTTCCGTCACTGATTTCAAAGATACCGTGATACAACCTGGGGAGACAGATGTGCTCCCCAATAAAAAGACCTTGCTATTTAAGTCCCCCTATGATGGTGAAATCGTTATCAATCATGCAGGACGTATAGATAAGAGAGATATTAAAGCAGACGAATCTGCCATGATTGATGGAATCACGTATGATACTTCCATTCATGTCATGATCGGACTTGATGTTGTCTGGCAGATTGAGTTCAAGAGGCAGGTATCCGCCGTTTCTAGCAATGAAATGGAAATTTTAGACGAACTGATTCATATGCCGGGTCCTTCCATCCCTGTCCCGCACGCTCTTTCAAATATTCTTCTTGGCATGAGCTGCTATCCACAGGTCTGCCTATGGATTCGAAGATGCATCAAGAAGGGCAGCATCAAAGAACAGTCTTACCGAAAACTGCAGCACATGTATCGCAGCATGCATATGAATCAACCAATCCGGCCTTACTAACTTTTATAAAGAGGGGAATATAATTATGGCTAATCCTAACAATTCAAACCATCTTGCGGAGTATGACGATACCAACCTTGCTGCTCTGCCTGGTTATGACTATGGTAACGATGATAGTGGTGAGATTATCTCCTTATGCCGTATCTTTACGGACAAATTCGAAAACCGTTGGCTATCCCGCTGCGCCGATCTGAACACTTATGGAAATTATGAGATTTTCTATCAGGATAAGAACGAACCGCCCTACTTTAGAAACAGAAGCAAACTTTACTACAATTTCTTTGAAAATAGTAATACAACTTCTGATGCTGGATTCTATGGCATATGGACCTGGTCTGCGACGCGCAGAGACACGGATGAAACAAAGGATTTTCTCGTTGTAAATTATACCCCGGAAATTGATGCTATCGAAGTTAAAATCATGGAAGATTCCTTCTCTCTCGATGAGCTGATTAGGCTTTTGAAAAAGGGAGTCGATTTTAACCTTAACAGTGGCAAGGTCATGTTTGCCATCAAGTCTGGAAGCCAATATACAGGCATTTTATGCAAGGCAAAAGATCTCGATATTAATAATGGAGTGGCCGTCTTTAGTAAAAATTACACAATAGCCCCTGTCTATCGGTTTGGAGGGAACGACATTTTAAACTTGCACAATGGGTTCCTCTTCTATAGAAAGCCTTTTGCTGGTATCCCCATCGACCTTTATCCGGTAAGAGGACCTCGAGAAATCGTTAAAGATATCATCTTTGATTCCCTTTCCTGGAACGCCTGCAAGGCACGAGGTTTGACCCATGACCAGCATAAGAGTCTGAAGAATTTTATCGGAACCATCCCCGACTCTGATGTCACAGAAAAAATTGTATCTGAATTACATTGCTCTCTTACTGAAGCCCAAAACTATCTGGATGAATTCTTGGATAACGCTGTCAGCTATATTGACGGCAGCAGCATAGAAGATGATGTACTCGGTTCCGCCATTTCAGCCAATGATGAACTTTGGGAAAAAGGCAAAAATTCGATTCGGGAAGAATTGGTTAAAGAGAATGAAGACCTTATTGCTGAATATAATTCCCTCAATGACGATTTAGGCACCATCAAAAATGAAATCAAGGCTTCAAAAAGCACTCTTGAGAAGGCAAAGGCAGATAATGAACAATTTGAACAGAGTCTTGCAAACAGAAAAAAATTAGCTGAGGATGTAGAAAAAGCTGTCGCTGAAAAAATTCAAAACGCACGTGAAAATGCTGCTGAGTTTCTTGCAACCATGGCATTCACTACCGCCCTGCCGGAGAAGACTGAAAAAGCAGTGGAAACGGCGAAAGTCCCTGCCCTCTACCACACATTGCCCGCCAGAGGTGATATTAATGATCTTGAAGTGTATCATTCCTGGACACACGTTATAGATACGACTGCTTTTGAACTTGAACTGGCTGGAGTTTCAGGGAAGTATTCCAGTGGCCTTGCTTCTTTCCTCTGCGCTGCTTACAGCAAGAAGCAGCCGATTCTCCTTGTGGGTCCAAATACCAATGATATCATTCAGGCATTCTGTGCTTCTGTAACTCATCTTGATCATATACACGGAATTCTCCATTGCGAAGGAGAATTCAACCATCAGGTAATCGCTGAAATAGGTACTCATAATGAGGACATTGTCATCATTCATAATCTTCTGGGCAGCAGATGGATGAACGGACTTCCTGAGATTCTCTCCAAGAAAGATATTTTCTACATCGTTGAACATCCCTATGCAGAAGATATCCAAATTGAACCAAGAAGCCTCTATAACTTTATACTACCCGTTTTTACGGAATTCCTTGTTGATAAAAAGGCAGAAGGTGGTTACCGTGGCGGTTACTTCACCGAAGTCCTGGATCCTAATAAAGCTCCTGAAGATAACCATGTACGGTTAAAATCACTTCCAAAACTTGGACTGCCTGCTTTGGTAAAAAATCAAATCACTTCTCTGGCTGCTTCAATGCATGGTATCTATCCGGAAGTCAGCGGAGATGATGATTTCCTGCTTGCACTCCTTCCGATTGCCTATGCCACGATGAAGATGGACAAATTGACTGAATCACTGGATTCCTCAGATATAGCTCTTTCTAAGGATTTGAAAAGCCGCATGGAATATGTATTAGGAGATATCCAATGAACGAGTATGAGAAGCTTCTGGAAAATGTATCTGACAAGTATCACATCTACCGGGGAGCTAAAGAACCTGAAAATGACTGGAAAGCCCGTGTAATTTACAGCATTTGCGGCATGATGGCGTACACATCGCTCTGGGATGACGAGAAATCGATTTCCATTGTGCATCTGAAAAGACGTGTCCGCCGCATACTCAAGGATTATCTTTCCCTATATCCCAGTGTTTCCAATGAATTCCCTGCTTTCACCGCTGATGAGGAGGCCGAGAAAGTCAGTCCGTATCCAACGACAATTGAAGATGAGATTGCAGACCTGTTCTTAAAGACGGGCGTCGTTTATCATAAACCTTACAGAATTGTCCCCGCCATGAAGCACGAGGAAAAGATTGACAATATTTGCTTCCAGCGAGGTCTTGCACCGGAAAGCATTTCCTGCGTATCCGGACTGGGCTTCTATTCTCTGGTCAAGGAGGCTTCCTCTCTGGCAGAGGAAGCCAAAGAAATGAAGGACATCAGGGATATGTTCGGCCTGTCACAGGATAATCTAAAGACTGTATGGGAAAAGACACTATCTGCGGCTTCCTGGAAATCCGTAAAGCCATTTGAAACGCCCACCAAGTACCTTCTTCTGAATCCACCTTTTTCTTATGGATATTGGACCAATAAGCCCGATAAAACCGGGCAGGTCTCTATTCTTCGAACGGGCCAGGAAGGGGCTCTTCTGTACTATCTTTATCGGTATGAAAATAACAAGCTCAAGGTAAGTCCGCTGCCTCCCTGGCAGGTGGAGTCTCATAATTACAGAGCTCTTTCCTGCGCTCTTCTTTCCGAGAACCAGACGCTGCCTCCTATTGAATATTCTGTAGATGGATCCTTGGTTCATGTCCATTTAAATTACCTCCTGCCGCCCAGGGAACTTCACTTCCTGAAGCTTTACAGTTGGCCGGAAAGAGCGAATATTCTCCCTAGCAACTTTCACAGAAAACTGACAAAGGTCGTATTCACTGTCATGCGGAAAATACTGACTGAGGAAGGCTATGCATTTAAAGAGAAATAAAGGAGGCACTACCTGATGCCCAACGGAGCAAGTTCCATTCATAAGCAGCTTCGAACGGAGCTGGAGAATTATATTAAATCGCAATTATTCGGAAAATCCCCGGTTTTACTATCATCGCTCAACGCACATATTGATGATGAAGGCCTGCTTTACCAGAAGCCTTACATTGAGTCTTCACCTGCTTATGTCACTGTAGAAAACGGTCTGGCAAAAGCAGATCTTGCTCCATGGATGAAAGACTATTTCTCCGATCTGGCAAAAGCCGGCATCGGCATTTTCCCATCGCCTTACGAGCATCAGATACAAGCGCTTGAAGCAGCCGCCAGAGGTGAAAATCTATTCGTTTCGACGGGCACTGGTTCCGGTAAAACGGAATGTTTCATGTGGCCTCTTCTGGCCAAGATGGCTTCTGAAGCAAGATCCTCAAAGAAAACATGGGAAAAGCGCGGAATCCGCACCATCATCATGTATCCGATGAATGCGCTCGTCTCTGACCAAGTCAGCCGCCTTCGGAAGATGATTGGAGATCCCAAAAAGAAATTCATTACCGCATTCAGGAAAACTTGCGGCAGCGTCCGCCGCCCTCAATTTGGCATGTACACCGGGCGTACGCCATATCCGGGAGAACAACCATCGAAGGATCCGGACCGCAAACTTGAACGGACTCTTCGCCGAATGTCTTTCCCGGAAGATGATTCAGAGAAAGAATTCTTCCAACATCTGCAGGAAGAAGGAAAGATTCCAGCCAAAGCAGACATGGCTGATTTCCTTGATCGGCTTCATGATAGCGATCATACCCCAGATCCGGAAGACGCAGAGCTGATCACCCGTTTCGAGATGCAGCAATTCTGCCCGGATATACTGATTACCAACTATTCCATGCTGGAATACATGCTCCTGCGCCCCAGAGAAAGAAAAATCTGGAGTGACACCCGCGAATGGCTCGCCTCCAGCAAAGAGAACAAACTTCTCTTCGTCATCGATGAAGCACACATGTACCGCGGCTCATCCGGCGGAGAAGTTTCCTTATTGATCCGCCGCCTTTTCCATAAACTCGGCATCGGCCGGGATCGTGTGCAGTTCATCCTGACGACAGCAAGTATGCCGAACCAGAGCCTGAGCGACAGGGATGCTGTCATGACATTTGCCAATGAATTGACAGCTTCCGATGAAAAGACGGAGTTCCGCTATCTTAAAGGCCGTCAGGAAATCATCGATAATAATGCAAAGTATGATATTCCCGCCGATCTTCTCTTACATTCAGATCCAGGAAAATTTGAGAACCGAGATCTCTCCGCCCTTCTGGATCTCTGGAAGAATGCCGGTCATTTTGATACTTCCATCAATTCCTTGGAACCTCTTTACAACTGGATGTACGATCACCTGATCGATTACCGTCCCTTCCATAATCTGATCAAGGCTTGCCGTGGAAACGCCGTTTCTCTGGGCGAACTTTCTTCAAACATTTTCCCCACGCTCAATTCGGATGATGCACTGAAAGCAATAAGCGTCCTTTTAGCGATTGCACCACTGGCAAAAAATGCGAAAGATTCCGTCCTTTTCCCTGCCCGTATGCACATGCTCTTCAGAGGTATTTCCGGGGTCTACGCCTGCACCAACCCAGAATGCAGCCACTCTCATTCAGATGGCGGCCTTACTTTAGGGGAAATTTACTTGTCTGACAGTGGCCTGACCTGCCCACACTGCGGCAGTGTCGTATACGAGCTCTATAAGGACAGAGGCTGCGGCGCGCTGTTCTTCAAAGGCTATATTCTGGATGGTGGTTTCTTTACCCATGAAAGCCATGTCTACCTTTGGCACTATCCCGGTCAGCTCATGGATAAGAATATGAAGGAAATCCATTTATTCATTCCGGAGGATGATTATCTGCCCCCTAAAAGCAGCGGCAAAAGTGCCATCAAACCATGCTATTTGGACATCAAGAGCGGATTTATTAACTTTGCCGATGACTCGCTGGCAGGCAAAGAAGGAATTCGAAAACTCTATTACTGTAACCACTCTGTCAAAGATCAGCCCGGGGTTATTACATTCGCGGACTGCCCGCACTGCACCCACAAACTTCCTTCGACTCAGCTTGTATCATTCAGTACACAGGGCAACTTATCATTCTTCAATTTAATCCAGTCTCAATTTAAACTGCAGCCTGCTGTTCCCGGGAAGGATAAAGATCCGTATCATTTTCCCAATCAGGGCCGCAAGGTTCTGCTCTTTTCGGACAGCCGTCAGCGCGCAGCAAAACTGGCACGGGACATGTCGAATGCTTCTGACATTGAAGCGGCAAGACAATTATTTGTCCTTGCTTTGGCAGAAATGGAAAAGCAGGGCTCTAAACAGTCCATGGATTCTCTTTATGATTACTTCTGCCTTGCAGCAGGGCGTCATCATTTGCAGCTTTTCCACGGAGAAGAACGAAATAAATTTGAAGAAAACTGCCGCTCCGCATTACGGAATTACGAACGCTATACAAAGCGAAACAGAGATTATGATCCAAGATACAAAATAACAAATGCACCTTTGAGGATGCAGGAATATGTCCTCCGCTTATTTGCGGGTGGTTACAATACGCTCTATGACTCTGCCACAAGCTGGATTGAGCCCACAGAGAAAGCACTTGAGGCTGCCGTTGATGAACTAAGTGACCAAGGGATAGAGATTTCGGAAGAGGAATTCAAAGATTTCTTTAATGCCTGGATGCTCTATATTTCTGACAGATATACAGCTCTCGGACACACAATCAGCGATACCATCCGCATGGAAGTCCGCCCAAACTTTGATGGCTATGGCCTTAAAGATGATTGGGCCCTTTCAGCAATTATCCGGGAAGCAGCAGGATGGCAGGAAAGCGGGAAGAAAATAGGAACTAAAGTTCAAGAGAGTAAAGAAGAACTGGTCTGGAAGCAGGTTTTGAAGGAACAGTTCCTTGACCATGCCCAGCCGGATAATGGCAGACTTTATGTGGATCTTACCAGAGTCAAAGCACGTTTCGATCCTGACCATGTATGGTACAAATGCGAGCAGTGCTCCGAGCTGACGCCTTTCCTCCTGAAAGGAAGATGCCCCTCATGCGGCGCTGAACACATCCATGAAATGAGGCCGGAAGAGTACGATGCGCTCAGCTTCTGGAGAAAACCGCTTCAAGATGCGCTCGATGGCAAACCTATCCAGGTCATTGATACGGAAGAGCATACCGCACAGCTTTCTCATAAAGACCAACGTGATGACCTCTGGAGTAAAACGGAACAGTATGAACTCCGTTTCCAGGACCTGGTTCAGGATAATGAAACTCCTGTCGATATCCTCAGCAGTACGACAACCATGGAAGTCGGCATCGATATCGGATCCCTCGTCGCCGTAGGGCTTAGAAACATTCCTCCGACACGCGAAAACTATCAGCAGCGTGCCGGCCGTGCGGGCCGCCGCGGATCCAGCTTGTCTACCATTATTACTTTCTGTGAAAACGGCCCGCATGACACCATGTATTTCAAGGACCCGACGCCTATGCTCCGCGGTGATCCACGGAGGCCTTGGATCGATGTACAGAGTGAAAAACTGCTTCAGCGTCATCTGTCCATGGTTATTCTTCAGACATATCTGGATACATGCGGCAAGAGTCTTGACACCCTGCCCGCCCATGAATTTCTGAAGGAGTTCCTCCCGGATTTCAAGAAATATATGGAAGGCGGATTGTATAATTAAGTTGAACACTTAAAAATCCATAGCGAACCCTTGTGGTAAAATGTAGTTGCACAAAAAACACAACCACAAAGGAGAATCGCTATGGATCAAAATCATTTTACCACGGATACGTTACGCAAAAAAGGGGCTCATTTAACTTTTGAGGAACGAGTCATTATCCAAACGCGTCTCCGCGACAAGCAATCGTATCGGAGCATAGCCCGTGAGATTGGGTGCTGTGTCAATACGGTACGCAACGAGGTGAAGCGTGGCAAGGTTCTTTGCTATAACGGCAAGGTGGAACGCTATCGCGCAGCAGACGGGCAAAGCACCTATGAGGCGCATCGCGAAAACTGTGGTCGCAAATGCGACGCCATAGCAAAGGGAGCATTCCTCG
Source organism: Dialister hominis (assembly GCF_007164725.1). Classification (NCBI taxonomy): domain Bacteria; kingdom Bacillati; phylum Bacillota; class Negativicutes; order Veillonellales; family Veillonellaceae; genus Dialister; species Dialister hominis. Next base: position 2,079,143 of record NZ_AP019697.1, read on the forward strand.
ACTATGTGCAGAAGAGACTTCAGGAACATCACTGGTCGCTCGATGCCTGCTTTGGCAGGGCACTGGTTACGGGAGAATTTCAACGTGGCGAGATGGTCTGTACGAAAACCCTGTACAACTATGTCACGCTGGGGCTCCTAGGAAAAATCAAGAGTATTGACCTGCCCTTGCGCGTCAAGCGAAAAAACGCCAGGAAGCGGGTTCGTGAGCGTAAGAAGAAGTTCGGCCGCAGTATAGATGAGCGCGATCCTTCTGTGGATGAGCGTCAGGATTTCGGGCATTGGGAGTGTGACCTTGTACTGGGATCTCGCTCAAAGGACGAAGTACTGCTGACTCTGGTTGAGCGCAAGACACGCTGTTCCCTCATCAGAAAACTGCCCAACAAGGAAAGTGCCTCTGTAATAGCAGCCTTCAGAAAATTGAAGGATGGAATGTTCCGCGGCTGTTTCAGCCGAGTGTTCCTCAGCATTACGACAGACAATGGCAGTGAGTTTTCTAGCCTGTCGGAGCTAGAGAAACTAAGTCACACACGGATCTATTATGCGCATCCGTACTGCTCCAGCGACAAAGGTACGAATGAGAATCACAACGGCTTATTCCGTCGATTTCTTCCCAAAGGGAAGAAAATCCAGGATTCCCCAGTGGAACACATTTCCAGAGTAGAGTGCTGGGCCAACACCCTGCCAAGAAAAATACTCGGCTATAAGACACCCGAGGAGTGCTTTAGGGAAGAAATGCTTGCAGCACTTACTGCATAAAGGTTCGCCGGGTGTTCAACTTATTATTGCAATTCGGGGAAATATATGGAAGCTTACGACATCAAGAAAGACAAACATCTTCTGCCGCCCGGAGCGGCCATTAATCATGACGCTTTCGTAAATGAATTAGAGGAATCTCTGGATACACTCCACGATAAGTGTGAAGCTCATCCTGAATTATTTGGCGTTGAAGAAAACAATGAAGACAAACGGAACCTGAAATCCCTCCTTGATGCGCTTTATGAAGAAGGCATCATTCCTACCTATTCCTTCCCGAAGAATGTCGTCAGCACCTACATTCCGGACCGGAACGGGAAAATCCTTTACGAAGTATCCCGCGGACTTGATGTGGCTATCGGTGAATACGCGCCGGGCAGAGCCATCGTAGTCGATAAGCAGACCTACCAGATCGGCGGATTCTATTATCCGGGAAGTGAAAGGAAAAAGGGTCAGCTCAAAACACCTGCACGATCCTATACAGACGATCCCAATTACATGAAACACATCATTTCCTGTGATGCATGCGGCTGGTTTGATCTGTATGATCCAAGTTCCAGCCACGGTCACCCGGATTGCTGCCCCTTCTGTGGAAATACTGATCTCAAGACCACCCGTGATATGATGCGTCCCTGGGGCTTTGCTCCTAAGAATGGGGAATCGATCCCTGATGTCCAGTTATCCGAAGAATACACAGCGATACAGCAGCCTCTCTACTCCACACTTCCAGACGCAGAGGATATGGAGCTTATCCCGGGTTGTAAAAATATAAGATCCGCCAAGCGTACCAACCAGCGAATCCTTATGCTGAACAGAGGCATTGGAGACCAAGGATTCATGGTATGCCCGGACTGCGGTGCCTCCATGCCTGGAGACGACATTTCCGTCTTAAAGAATATAGAAAGGCCTTATAAATCCGGACTCAAGCTAGGGAAGTGCAGCCATATCAATGCACAGAACGTCAACCTCGGCTTTGATTTCATCACAGATATGCTCGTCCTTGAATTCAAGATCGACCGCAAGAAAATCGACACTAGGACGGACAATCCATGGCTCAGCCGCGCAGCCCAGTCCCTGGCCGAGGCCCTGCGTCTGGCAGCCAGCAAACGCCTCGACGTCGATTTCACTGAACTTGTCACTGGCTACCGCTTAAGATCAGGCGCCAGCAACACAGCATACATCGACATCTACTTGTACGACAGCCTTTCCAGTGGTGCAGGCTATGCCGTCAGCGTCGCTGATGCCATGGACGAACTACTTCATGATATGAAGGCTCTCCTGGAAGACTGTGACTGCCGGTCCGCATGCCCCAACTGCCTCAAGCATTACAGAAATCAGAACGTTCATGGTCTCCTCGACCGCTTCGCTGCCCTTCAGCTTCTTGAATGGGGCGAATTCGGGATAACCGTTCCAGAAATTACGCCAGAAGATCAGATCAAACTGATTCAGCCCTTGGAAAACATCCTCAGGGAATCCGGTTGCAAAATCACCATATCCGGAGACGAAATCCACGCCAAGAGCAATACGAGAGAAAAACAAATCATCATCTATCCCGCCATGTGGGCCGTTCCCCATGACCGCAATACCATCTACATAAGCGACGCTCTCATGAAATACGCTAAACCATCCGCCGTTAAGCAAATCGTGGATAATATGTAGAAATATAAAAGAAAAATCCTCGCTGCAGAGAGAAATATAATGCAACGGGGATTTTTGCGTGGGAAGACAAGTGTTAGCGGTACTCTCAAAAGTTAGGACTCTGTACGGCGAGCGAAGCGAGTTCTGCTTCCGCACGCAAAAAGAACCCCGTGAGGGGCGGAGATGGAAGGCGCTGGATTTCTTTATTTCCTTATATCTTTTTATGCAGCCATTCCTGGCTGTGTTTGCATTCTTCGATCAGGGCCTGCATGGAGGGTGTGAGGTCTTTGTCTTTGCGGTAGGCGATGCGGAAGATGCGTTTGCATTCGAGTCCATCTAAGGGTACTTCTACGAGCTGGCCGCCGGCTACTTCCTGACGTACGAGGGTTCTGGAGAGGAAGGAAAGGCCCAGGTTAGCCATGACGGCGTTCTTGATGGCCGTCGAGTTGTTGTATACGCCGATGACGTGGTAGGGTATGTGGTGCTCGCGCATGACTTGCTCGAACAGTTCACGCGTGCCGCTTCCTTTTTCTCGGACGAAAAAGGGGAGGTAATCGGTATCTCTTGCGGTTTTGATATCTTTGCCGGCCCATTCGCTTTCGGGGGCTGCAATGAGTGTCATGGTATCTGTCAGGATGGGTTCTGTCGTGAGCTGGGTCGAGGTAAGGCGGCCTTCGACGAGGGCGAGGTCGATCTTGTCTTCGAGGAGCATCTGCTCGAGTTCTTCGGTATTATGGACAGCGGAGAGGATTTCCAGATCGGGCCAGAGCTGGCGTGCGTGCTGCAGGAGGTCGACGAGGAATACGTCGCCAATGGTGATACTGGCGCCGATCCATATAGGCATTTGCTTTTGCAAGGCATGCATGCTTGATTCTGCCTGCTGCTGCAGGGAAAGGATTCCGCTGGCAAATTTTTCCAGATGGCGGCCTGCCGGTGTCAGGAGGATTTTCCGTCCCGTGCGTTTGAATAGGAGGATGCCATAGTGGTCTTCCAGCTCGTGGATGGCCTGTGTGATGGATGGCTGGCTGATGTGCAGCTCTCCGGCCGCTTTTGTCATGTTCATCGTTTCGCAGACTGTCAGAAAAATTTTGAGGTGTCGAAAGGTCATGGTGCGGGCTCCCTTCTTCCATAGGTAAAAGCTTATTGGTTTCATTATATCTTAGTATTTTATGAAGGGAAAGTCATAGGGTATTCTTAACTCATGTCAAAATTTCATGTAAGGAGCTTTCATATGCACGTATTCCCTTTTGCCAATAAGCGTAATGCTGTCATCGGCCTCGTTCTCACGCTGGCCTGTTCTTTCATCGGTCAGGCACTGGCCGGTCTGCCCGGTCTTTCTCTGATCGGTCATCTTGTCCTGGCTCTCATTCTGGGCATGGTCATCCAGTTTAGTCAGTCCGTCACTAAAATGGCGCGGGAAAGCACGGGATTCATCGCGAACAAATTCCTCCGCGCCGGCATTATTCTCCTGGGGTTCATGCTGAACCTGGTCATCCTCATGAGCGCCGGTTTGAAGAGTCTCGAAGCGGCCGTCTTCGTCGTCACTATTATGATCACGCTCAATTATGTGGTCGCCCGCCTGCTGCGCGTCGATCACACGCTGGCTCTCCTGACGGCCTGCGGTGACAGCATCTGCGGCGCTGCCGCTGTCATGGGCATTTCCGGTGCCATCAAGGCGAAGGCCGATCAGTCTGTCCTCGCCGTCGCCATTGTTGCGATCCTCGGCACGGTCTTTACCCTGATCATCGTCTTCCTGCAGCCGTTCCTGGGATTCTCCAACGCCCAGTTTGGCGTGATGGCAGGTCTGAGTCTTCATGAAATTGCGCACGCTGTGGCCGCAGGAGGCAGTGCCGGCGCCGTCGGTACGGACAGTGCCATCATCGCCAAGCTCTCCCGCGTACTTCTCCTCGCTCCCGTCGCTCTCATCCTCGGGACCTTCGAAGCATGGCGTGAACGCCGCAGATCCGGCGATACGAACACGAAATTCAAGATCCCCATCCCCTGGTTCATGGGCGGGTTCATCATAGCCAGCGCCATCGGCTCTTACATCCCTGCCGTCAGCCTGGCCGTCCCCGTCCTCGTCAAGGCAGCCTACATCATACTCGGCATGGCCATGGCTGCTCTGGGTCTCAACGTAAACTTCGGCGTCATCCTGCGCGAAGGCGTCCGTCCCCTGACTGGAGCCGTCTTCTGCTCCATCGTCATCATGACCCTCGCCTGGTTCATCGTACGCAGCTGGTTCTAACCTGCCTGATGAGGGAGCGATAAGGAAATTAAATCTGTTTCAGATATGGCAAAAGGAGCTGTGACAAAATGTGCAATCATTTCGTCACAGCCCCTTTTGCGTGGGTATAGTGGGTATATTCGATTAGAGGATTATCTAACAAATGTATTTATCAACTCTATCTGAAAACCTCAAAGGATGCTTCGCCTTCTTAGGAACTGCACCCCTATCGCCCTTCGGGCACTTCCCTCCGTTGGGGGAAGCTCGGCGATGAGAAACAAAAGAAATCAGTTCTTATTTGTTTTGAACTTATATAGCTGCGCTCGAGAACTACTGTATTCCCCGGCTTCGCCGGGACCTTGGTATGATTCAACAAGAAAGACAGAATAATATCATAAATATATTAGGAGGTCATTCTTATGCCATGTAAAACCAAAGCGTCCCCGGAGGAAATGTTAGACCAGATTGCTTCATATCTCTATCAGGGTGTTACGATTACCCAGGCAGCTGAAAATCTTCATATGAGCCGCATAACATTCAGAAAATGGGTTCTCCGGTATAAAGAGGAGGGCTTTAAGGGATTGCGGCCCAGGCAGCATTTGTCTTACTACTCCAATCAGATGAAGATCCAGGCCGTAAAGGAATATCTTAAAGGCGGCGTTTCCATGCTTTCCGTCTGTGCCAAATACAGAATTTCCGGCACTCTCTCCCTTAAAACATGGATTGAGGCGTATAATGAGCATAAGTTGACAGACCTCGTTCCTGAAGGAGGAGATCTTATGGGCAAACGCCAGCAATCGGTCAAGGAAGAGCGAGTCAGAATCGTTCAGGAGTGCATCGCCAGTGGATGCGATTACAACAAGATAGCCAAGAAGTACAACATGTCCTACCAAACACTCTACACATGGGTAAAAAAGTTCAAGGAGATGGGAGAAGTTGGTCTTGAGGATTACAGAGGAAAGCCAATCAGGCTCCAAACGCCCCGGACCGAAGAAGAACGGCTGCGTCAGGAGAATGCCAGACTTCTTGAAGAGAAGAAGGATCTTATAGCAGAGATTGCCCTGCTAAAAAAAAAGATGGAGATAGAGGAAAGGTTGCGTTCCTCGAAGGATTCAGCCTTACTCACCTTCTCAGAGATTTTAAAGCCATAAAAGAAGTCCATGAAGAAACCAACATCTCCATAGAAAGTCTCTGCCGACTCTCAAAGGTCTCCAGGGCAGCTTATTACGGCTGGCTGAATCATATTAAGAGCGGCCGTGAACTGCTGAGAGAAAAGGTCGCACAGGAGGTCGTGAAAATCCATCAGGAATATCCGGATATGGGATACCGCCGGATGAACGATTGGATCAAGAAGTATAGCGAGAGCCACCTTATGGTAAGTGACAGTCTGGTTCTTCGTGTCAGGCGGATACTTAATATTAAGTCCGTGATCAAATACAAGACCGATGGCTGCACTCGTAACGCAAAGGATCCAAAGTACATTTTTGAAAACCTGCTGAACCGTGATTTCGATGCAGGCGTATCCAATGCAAGATGGATGACGGATGTCACCGAATTCAAATACACAACGGCTGATGGAGTTTTGCATAAGTTATATTTAAGCGCCATTATTGATGGCCATGACCGTCGGATTGTCTCTTATGTCATCGGCGACAGAAACAATACTGCACTGGCTTTTGAGACAATGGAAAAGGCACTTAAAGAGAATCCAGGAGCACATCCAATGATTCATACTGACCGCGGATTCCAGTATACAAGCAACGGATTCCATAAGATCGTTGAAAAAGCAGGACTGGTTCACAGCATGTCCCGCGTAGGCTGCTGTGCAGACAACAGTCTGATGGAAGGGTTCTGGGGAATGCTGAAGCGCGAACGTTACTACACACGTAAATTCACCAGCCGCAAAGCAGTGGTAAGCATGATCAACGGCTACATCTACTTCTACAACAACAAACGCATTCAGCGCAAATTACATCTTTTAGCCCCAATGGAAGTATTCAACGCAGCTCCAATGGCTGCATGATTAAGATTAAGGTACAGTTAGATTTTTTTATGATATTTATTTGTCTGTATTAACAAATCCGCACCAGACTCCCCGCCTTCTACTCCCATACCTGCCGTGCCGCCAGTCATTTCTACTATGTTGTTATTGGCATTTCCATAATACGTACTGCCGCCTCTGACGAGGTAGTCGATCTGGACCTCATCGCTGACGTATACTTCATTGGCGATGGCATCGCCTGTGGCATAATAGTTGACCCTGCCGCCGCTCAGATTTCTCACCTCACCGCCGTTCATCGTTACGATATTTTTTGTGGCGCCTTCGGTCTCGACACGGGTTCCTCCATTTGCCTCATATTCAACCTTTCCATCAATCAGGCCGCCGGCTGCTTCCATATAGATGGTGCCGCCCGTGATGGTCAGCTCGTTGCTTTCTACCTTGCTGCCGTCCTGATCCGATAATCCGCCGACGGCATAGTTCATCGTGCCGCCTTCCACTTTAACCTTGTTGGACAAAGCGGTGCCCGTATGGGTGAATCCGCCGATCGCATAACCGGTGTCTTCGTTATCCTTCTCTCCAATCGTTGAATTGTCTTGGATGCTGAGTTCATTGTTTGATGCGCCTGTCTCTCCATCGCCGCCAAAGACACTCGTTCCGATCGTATTTGTGCCCGTCAGGAACACCTGCTTTCCTGAAGCGGAAGACTCCCAGGCATACCCGCCCATGACATTTTCATACGTGGTGGTGCTGCCCACGATTTTCACAACATTGTTATTGGCCATACCCTTTGCAGAAACGCCGCCAAAGACAGCACCAAACTGCTCTGTTTCTTCACCGATTGCAGCACCGTAGATTGTCACCTGATTCAGGGCAGCCTCGCCCGTCCCCAAAGTGCGTCCCCCTGTCACGCCCCTGATTACAGTGCCGCCCGCCATATTGACAACGTTTTCCTTCGCATTACCGTCGTAGGAAACACCGCCCGTGACTGCGCCGGCGACCTTAGCTGTGTCGAGCACATCCACTGTATTTGTCAGGGCATTTCCCGCGCCTTCTACCGCAACCCCGCCAGTCGCGTTTCCGGAAATATCTGCGCCGGTGTCAAGCGTCAGTATATTGCTTACCGCATTATCCCCTTCGTTCTCTGCCACGCCGGCAGAAACATTTCCTTCCACCGTCGTATTGACCTTTTTCGCCGGATTCGTCACATCCGCTGCCCATGATAAAGGTGCACTGAAACTTCCCAAAGCTGCCAGTATAGACAGACTGAGTAAAATCTTCCCTTTTTTCATTTTTCCCACCTCGATATAAAACTCCCAAATTTCATACCTTCTATTCTTTAATCATACCAAGCGCCAGACCGCTCGCATATTATCCGAAAGTATACTTATATAAGGAAAAAATAAGGAAATGAGAGAAGGAAATGATAGAAACTGGGCAGATGGGAGATGCTCTTGGGAAATAGGAAGGAGAATTAAAACCAATAGACGACCTCGCTAACGCTCGAAGAACCTTTTTAGATTTTAAAGCCCAATGAATAATCAACCCTATCCGCCCGGCATCAGATTTTGGGGCCGGGCACCTTCCCCGTCTGGGAAGGCAAGTGTTAGCGGCGCTTCAATGCTCGGACTGTTACCGCCTTCAAAAGTCAGCGCTCTGTACAGCGAGGGACGAGTTCGGGTGCTCTTTCCGCGAATGTGTTGCACTTTTATTGGCGATTTCTCCTTGTATTTCGTGGTTTATGGACAATATGTCCTGTTTCTTCACGTTACCAAAGTAAAGTAAGAAAAAGCAGATGATTTCAGCGGAAATCATGCTATAATTGTTATACATCTATATGTTTTACGGCATGTGCCGCGCATACGCGCAGTCTCCTTTCGTATGAAACCGGACCCCTGCGCTTAGAAAAAGGAGGAGTCCCCATGGCATTAAAAGAATTCGAATTCGGCTTCGGCCAAACTACTCAGAAAGTCATGCTCCCTGAAGAACATATTTCCGATGTTCTTGAAGGAAATCCCACGCCCGCTTGCGACGTGGAAGAAGCCACACTGGAATGCATGCGCCATCCGATCGGCAGCCGCCCGCTGCAGGAAATCGTCAGAAAGGGCGACAAAGTCTGCATTGTATGCGCTGATATTACCCGTACATGGAACCATTCTGATCAGTTCGTCATCCATATCGTCAATGAACTGAACCGCGCAGAGATCCCGGACAGCGATATCTGCATCCTCTTTGCCCAGGGCACTCACAGAGCGCAGACACCGGAAGAAGATATCCGCGTCGTCGGCAAGGAAGTCGCTTCCCGTATCAAGTTGTACCAGCATGACTGCAAAAACAAGGACGAACTCGTCCATGTCGGCGATACGAAGCTGGGCACTCCTGTCTGGATCAATAAGCATGCAGTCGATGCTGACAAGGTCATCGTCGTCGACGGCATCACCACCCACCTCTTCGCAGGCTACGGCGGCGGCAGAAAGCTGATTCTCCCGGGCGTTGCCGGTGATGAATCCATTCAGATCAATCACTGCAATGCGCTGGGCGCTGAATTCGGCAGCGGCATCAACCCGGCTACCCGTTCCACGCTCCTTGATCACAACCCGGTTTCCGATGATATGCAGGAAGCTTCCGATATGATCAAACCGTGCTTCCTCGTTCATTCCATCGTGAATGCAGACGGCCAGATCTGCCGCATGGTCGGCGGCGATCCTTATGAAGCATGGCTCGAAGGCACCAAGCTCGTATACCGCATCCAGAAGGTCCCGATGAAGCAGGAAGCGGATGTAGGCTTCGCTTGCGCTGGCGGATATCCGAAGGACGTATCCCTCTACCAGGGCAGCAAGTGCTATGATCCGGCTGACGTCGCTGTCAAGGACGGCGGCATCATCATCGCCATCATGGAAGCCAGCGACATCCAGGAACCGCCGGCATACCTGAACAGTTTCCAGTATGAAACAGAAGCTGACATGGAAAGAGCACTGCGCCATCATTTCACCATTCCATTCTTCGTCGCATTCAACCTCTTCTGCATGACCCACCGCTACACGATTTACCTCGTCACGAAGCCGGAAAACTTCGAAGCAATCCGCAAGACGAACCAGATCCCGGTAGCAACGGTTGAAGAAGCATGGGCACTCGCTCAGAAGCAGCTGGAGAAGGAAGGCAAGACCGATTACACCATCAACGTCATGCCGCACTGCGCCGCCATCGTCCCCTACCTGAAAGGCTAATAATAAGGGAAATCAAAATCCGGAATAAAAAGCAGGATACCCCGCAGGCATCCTGCTTTTTATGTTTTTTGAAAAAAATCGATAGATGTTTATTAATATATAATTAGCATATCTTGTTTTCTTACTTATTCCTGCACTTTTCAAGTAAGGCAACGAGATGTATCATATATAGGTTAAGCATCGTTTTAATATAATTATTTAAAGCAGAGAGGTCTATGACTGTGAATCGCCTTTTCAATAATCCATTTAAATTCATTACATTAAATACCTTGATTTTTATTTGTTTTGAGTTTTTGTTTACAACCTTCCTGACTAACCAACTGTCTTTGCCTGTGGAACGCAAAAGTATTATTCTATCTGCTCTTACAGCTGCCCTTATAGCTGGATTGTACCCCCCCCGAAAAATTATATTCCTATGGATACCTCCTCTTTTAGCAATTACCTCCATTACCGTAAAATCCATATCTGGTGAATCTCTTTCCCCTGCCGACTGTTATCAGTATATTGGCCTTTTTATGGGTATATATGGGATAATTACTTTCATATATCAATGGATATCTAAACCAACTATTAGAAAAATATATCTACCTGTTACATTCTTTCTTTACTTAATTCCTACCATCTTAATTTGGTTTTACTATAGTGCATCAGGAAACTGGCCACACCCGGACACCTTAATGGCACTTCTTCAAACAAACAGCAATGAAGCATGGAGCTACTTCAAAGACCATACAAGTATAGTTTCCATGTTCTCCATACTGGTTTCTATACTATTTTTTATATTATTTGTCCGGTCTTTTTATAAACAGATTCTCCCCTCAATAATCAAACAGAGAAAAAACAAATATTTTTATATTGGGTGCTGCCTCATTGCTTTATCCTCAGGATATTTGATTGTTCATAATATAAAACAAAATCCTTTAGGTCAGCTTTTTGCAGGAACGGTCAGATACATGAACAGATACAATGCCTTTGCAGAGAATAAGAAAAAACGGGCATCCATGATTAACCAGAATTTATCCTTTTCAGAAAATAATAAAAAAGGAATTTATGTATTAGTCATCGGAGAATCGCAGAATCGTCTCCATATGAGTGTATATGGATATGGCAGGGAAACAACCCCATGGCTTAACCAACAACATAATGAAAATCCTGATTTTTTACTATTCACTCAAGCCTATTCCTGTCATACCCATACCGTACCAACCTTAACTTATGCCTTAACTGCTAAAAACCAGTACAATGAAATATCTTTGGAAAATGCAGTCTCTATCATCGAAATGGCAAAAGCCGCCGGCTACCATACTGCCTGGATTTCTAACCAGGTGCAGTATAGTGCCTGGGATACCCCGATTACAGTCATTGCTTCAGAAGCAGAACAGCAGATATGGCTTAATAAAAATGTGGGAGAAACTACAAAAACAAATTTTTATGATGAAAAAGTAGTCAATGGGCTGCAAAATATAAAGAAATATGACAAAATGCTTATTGTCATTCATCTTATGGGCAATCATGGCAGCTACGCAGACCGCTATCCACACCAATTCGCAAAGTTCCAAGGAAGAGGAAAACAAATCGATGCTTACGATAACAGTATCTTATACAATGATTATGTAGTTTCAAAAATTTATGACTCTGCCTCCAAACTCCCGTATTTCCAAAGTTTAATTTACTTCTCAGACCATACAGATGCGGTAGACCAGGGACTGGCTCATGATTCCGGAAATTTTGTGTATCCTATGACTTACATTCCCATGTATATGTTCTTTTCGCCAGATTATAAAGCCGAGCATGAGACAACATTTAATAATCTAAAATTCCATCAAGCTGCTGTCTTCACAAACGACTTGATTTTTAATACCATTTTAGGCGTCATGAATATCAAATTCCCACCCATATATGAAGAGAAAAATGATTTCACGTCCAATAAGTACGACGATACACCTACCAGATTCAAGACATTATACGGAGCTAAAGTTATTCAGCCATATCCTAACAACAATGCCTAGCCTTAGTTCTTTCTTAACTGATTGCCTGTTAAAGTAGTTGTTAGTTGTTTGTATTTGAGGAGCACGGTTTTTCATTGACAGAACCGCCATTTCTGACTATAGTAAAATGTGTAAATAAGAAAGGGGAACGCCATGCTTCGAGCTTACAAACATAATGAAAACCACATACTCTGCGAGATACCGCTGGAGCAGCTGGAAAAGGGCTCCTGGATCAACTGCGCCGCCCCCGATACGGCGGAACTGACTAAACTGAACGAACTCACCGGCATTCCCGTAGACTCCCTGCAGACCGCACTGGATAGAGAAGAACGGTCCCACGTGGAACTGGAAGACGACTACATCTTCGTCGTTGTCAATACGCCGGTGGTCCTGGAAACAGACGCCTACGACGCCCTGCCGCTGGGCATCTTCATTACCCCCCAGTTCTTCGTCACCGTATGCCTGGAAACAAACACAGTAATCCAGAAATTTCTGAATAACTCCTTCACCAGCTTCCAGACCTACAAGAAGACACGTTTCCTCTTCCAGATCCTCTCCCAGGCATCTTCTTCCTTCCTGTTCTACCTGCAGCAGATCTACAAACAGACCGACGTCATCGAGACCCAGGTCCGCAAATCTTTGCAGAACAAGGAACTCTTACGCCTCCTCGAACTCCAGAAATCTCTGACGTACTTCAACTTCGCCCTTCATGCGAATGAAAACGTCATGGAACGCCTGATGCGCCTCAGGAACAGCCCTCTTCACTCCCTCCTCAAGATGTATGAGGAAGACGAAGACCTCCTCGAAGACGTCATCATCGAAAATAAGCAGGCATTGGAAATGGCCGAGATCTACACGAACATTCTGATGTCCATGATGGACTCATTCTCCTCCATCATCTCCAACCGCCTGTCCCAGATCATGAAATTCCTGACCTCGGTCACGATCATCCTCGCGACCCCGACCTTGATCTACTCCCTCTGGGGCATCAACGTCCCCGTCCCCTTCGAGAGCTCGCCCTTCGGCTTCGTGGAAGTCACCCTCCTGGGCGTAGCCGTCACCGTTGCCGTCACCTTCGTCCTCTGGAAAAAGAACATGCTGTAAGCGAATAAATCATCCCGCGATTGCGGGATTTTTTTGTGGGGGAATGGTGTATAGTAAAGGAAAAGCGAAAGAAGGGAAAATCATGAAAACATACGACATGCGCTTTGACGCAGAGACCATGGCCATGCTGCAGAACCTGAAAGGCAGCGTTCTCAAGAGCATCCGCTCCGATGCCGAGGCCCTGCCATCTTCCGCCTATGGCATCGCAGAAATCATCACCAGCCGCGGCGCGTACGCACTGACCAGCACCATCGAAGTGGCCGATTACTTCGGCGCCCTCGAAGACGTCGCCATGTTCCGGCTCTTTCCCTCCACCGGTAATATGCCCTCCAGGCTCATGAACACAGACATGACAAACATCCCCGTCGAAGAAATGATTCAGGAAATCCAGATCGTCAACGAACATCAGGAACTTTTCCATCTGGGCGTGAAAACCTACGACGTACAAGTCACACGCGGGATTATCTTCCTCCTGCAGAACGGAGGGGAAATCTCCTTCGAGAAAAACATATGGTTCTCCGAAATGATCTCCATCCACAAAGGAACCCCTCTCACAAACCAATTCATCCCCATCAGCGAATTCGAAGAAGACTGGACCGATGACTACGTGGGAAAATGCGAGAGAGAAACGATAAAGATTTGAGGGAGTGAGTGAAGAAAACCATACAACCAGACTAACGTCTGTCCGAAATACAACTCATCCGTCGGCTCCGCCGACACCTTCCCTTCCAGGGCAAGGTCAAGTTCAAAACCATACAACCTCGCTTCGCTCGTCGGAACCTTTTTAGATTTTAAAGCCCAATGAATAATCAACCCTATCCGCCCGGCATCAGTATTTGGGCCGGGCACCTTCCCCGTCTGGGAAGGCGAGACCCACCCAAAAAGGAGCCATTGGAATGACTGCTCATTTCCAATGGCTCCTTTTTTAATTTTTTTTAATTTATTTGCTTTCTTTCTTTATTCTTCTACGTATGGTACGATGGCGCTTCCCTGGGGGATGACGTTGATGGTGTAGTCTTCTTTTCCTTCTTCAGCGAGCTGTTTCTTGGCGAGTTCCCATGCTTCTTCCACGGTGGCAACCGGGATCTGGTGGGTTCTTTCGCGGAGGATGTCGAAGTTCTCGGGCCTGGTAACGATGTAGACGGTGTGTGTCATGGCTGTGATGAGGTTTTCGAAGGCGACGAAGAGGGGGATGGTGAAGCAGGCTCTGAGGCCTTCTTCCATTTCTGTGAGGTTCTTGTATTTGAAGCTGCCGAGGTAGGCCGGTGGTTCCTGGACGTCTTCGGCTTCGATCATGGTGATGATGATGCCGCCTTTTTTGGTGGCGATTTCGGCGGTGGTGTAGCACTTGGTGCCCTGGTAGAGGTTGGTGTCTTTCGGGTAGCCGCCTGCGGAGACGATGGTGACGTCGGTCTGGGCTTTCATCCGTACTTTCTGCATACGGTAGATTTCACGGGTACCTTCGAGCCATGCTTTGTAGGGGTCGCCTCCAACCATGGAGGAGATTTCCCCTTCTGCATTGATGACGGAGTGGACGAGGAAGCATGGTGCGATCATGTCGCAGGCTTCCTGCATGTCTTCGGAGACGGGGTTTCCTGCGATTTTGAGGAGGGCTGCGTCCGGGTTCAGGCCGCTTCCGACTGTGGGTCCCAATGCGTGGCAGTGGTTCTGCTGGACGGTTTCGAAGCCGGCTACGCCCGGGAGGATGAGTTTCCTTCCGCCGCCAAAGCCTGCCATGTCGTGGGTGGAGATGGCGTTGATGAGGATGACTTTGTCAGCTTCGACGACGCGGGTGTCGATCCATACGTCAGTGCCTCTTGTCGTGGTGCCGACGTGGGTCAGCATGGATTTGTCGGTGGAGACGTGCTGGTACATTTTAATGCGGGAAGCGACTTCCTCGCCCACGCAGGTGACGTTTTCCTCGTCGGTGTGGACGCGGTGGGTGCCCTGTGCGAAGACGATGTAGATGTCGTCGTCCGGGATGCCGGCGTCGTTCAGTTCGTTGACGACGTGGACGGTGAATTCGGAAGCGCGGTTCCATGCGCGGGTGATGTCAGCGACGACGAGGCAGACCTTGTCGCCTTTCTTCACGAGGTCGTGGAGAGGCTCAGCGCCGATCGGATGACGCATGCATTCGATGGTGGCTTCTTTCACGTCGCAGGCGGGCGTCGGTACGCCTTCGAGGACGTCAGAGATATGTTCTTCCGGCAGCATGACGGACTGCGTGCCGTGGCCGTAGGCGAGTTTAAATTCTTTCAGGGACATAGGTCATCCTCCTTACTACACTACAGGGAAATTTTCTTTCATTATACTCCAAAAAGGAGGAGGAACAATCGAATTTCTTAGAAATCTTCGAATTTCCTATTTCCCGTACTTTCCGTAGAAGATATCCAGCACTTTGTCCATGTCGGCTGCGGAAATCTGGCCGGGCGCAGAGGGCTTTTTCCCGGAGGCGAAGGTAAGCGGTGCGCCGAGGAAATTGCCTGCGGTGCGCGTCAGGACGCCGTCTTTCCCCATGCCGATGACGATGACGGGATTGTCCGGGAATTCTTCCTGCGCTTCAGCGGCGGCGTACATGACAAGGGCAGCTTCCTTCGGATGCTCGACGATGGTGGCGACCTTCAGGATGTCGGCGTCCATGGCCTGCATGTTTTCAATGACGTCGATGATTTCACGGACGCCCATCACTCTTCCGAAGGAGTGCCAGCTCATGACGACAGGCATGTCGGCGCGCTTAGCTTCGCGGATCATTTCGTACGTGTCGAAGACTTCCTGGCCGTATTCGATGTCGACGGCGTCTCCCAGGTGCTCCTTCGTGATGAAGGAAAGGAGGTCGATGTACTCGGCTTCTGTGAAATCGCGGGCGCCTCCCTGCGGTTCGCTTCTGACGGTCGTGAGAACCGGGGCATCGGGAAATACGCTTCTGATGGCTTCATACCCTTCCTTCAGATTCTTTTCCATCTGGAAATTTTGACTCGCTGCCAGGTAGTCGACGCGCCATTCGAGAAGGTCGAAAGGGGTACCGGCAAGGTCCTTGCACTCCAGAGCGAGAAGCTCGGTGCTGTCTGAAACGAGGGGAATGCAGATTTTCGGTCGTCCTTCCCCGATGGCAGTTGTTCTGATTTTTATCATACTTCGCCTCACTTTCCATGACGGAGACCGGCTTTCCAGCCGCGGTCTTCGTGGTTCAAAAGTTCACATCCGTCCTCCGTGACGAGGACGAGGTTTTCAATCCGGACGCCGAAGCGGCCCGGAAGGTAAATGCCCGGTTCAATGGAAAAGATCATGCCGGGCTTGGCAGCAAGAGGAGAATTCGGGCTGACTTCGCCTGCTTCATGCTCCCGGATACCGATGAAATGGCCAAGGCGGTGCGTGAAGTATAGACCGTAGCCGGCTTCTGCGATGCAGTCCCTGGCCGCCTTGTCGATGTCCTTCAGAAGGACGCCCGGGCGGATCAGCGCTTCGGCGCGAAGGCCCGCTTCCCTCACGGTGTCATGGACTTTCTTTTCCTCCTCCGTTGGTTCTCCCGTGAAGTACGTCCTTGTCATGTCGGAGCAGTAATGGTCCTTCTTGCAGCCGATGTCAAAGAGGACGGAGTCGCCTGGGGCAAGTTTCGTGTCGTCGGGCGAATGGTGCGGGTCGGCGCCGTGCGCACCGAAGGAAACGATCGGCGGGAAGGAGAATCCTTCAGCGCCCTCTTCCTTGTAAATCTTCCGAAGCTCTTCGGCGCATTCCTTTTCCGTGACACCCGGGTAGAGGAAATCACGGATGCGTCGGACAGCGCGGTCATTGATGAGGGAAGCTGCCTTCATGCGGCGGATTTCCTCCTCATCCTTCACAGCGCGGAGCGCGTCGATGAGCGGCGAGCCGTTCACGAATGTCCGATTTCCTCCCCTTCCCATCAGGTCGAGGAGAAAGGCCGAGTGCCATACGCCATCGACCCCTGTCCTGCCATCTGCGAGAAGGCTGGCGAGAAGTCCGATGCCGTCCTCGCCGTCCTCGAAAGGATGGTCAGCGATGCCATTGCTCTTCAGCGGGAAAAGGCGGTTCCTTACCCAGTACGGATCAGAATCCGACGGGATGACGAGCACGATCAGGCGCTCACCGGGATGGATTTCCTCTTCCGTCAGGTACCAGAGCGCTGCCGCATCTGAAACGATGATCTGGGAAAGGCCTGCTTTCCTCACGGCCTCAGATGCGCGGGCGAGCCTTTCCTTATTATATTTTTCCATAATGTCCCCTTCTTTCAAGACCCATTTCCTACATTATAATCCCATCAGTAGCCGCGGATCTGCTTTTCTCCTGACATGTCGAAAATCGGGCCGTAGGCGGCATTCGCGAGCGCCCTCACGGCATAGACGGCGTTCTGGGACGCGGCATAAATGTAGCGGTCGTCGACCGGGACGATATGCTTGGCCGCTCTCATCTGCGCGATGGCGGGGTTTGCAAGGGAACTGTCGCGGTAGCGGGAGGCCCCTGTCGTATCGGACTCGCGGTCCGTCGAGACGAAGAACATGTCCGGATCCACCTTCACGATCTGCTCGGGGGAAATCATCTGTCCGTTCGAAACGCCGGCAAGTCCGATCGCATTCTCGAGCCTGGCGCGGGTGAGGAGCTCATTGAACATCGAGCCAGGGCCGCCGTAGCGCGTCATCTGGGAAACGAGGAAGACGACGGGTTTCTTTCCTTTCTCCTCGGACAGACGTTTGTCCGACTCTGTGAGCATTTCATCCATCTTCGCGACGACCTTCTCGCCTCTTTCCTTTTCACCCGTAGCAGCGGCGATGATGCGGATGTCGCTTTCCACCTCTTCAATCGAGCGCGGCCCCTTGATGACGACGACGGGGATGCCCATATTCCGGTAGAGGTCGAGCTGCTCGCCCTTCGTGTACGTGGAGGCGATGATGAGGTCCGGCTTGGCCTCGGTCACAAGCTCCATCGAGAGCCCCATGAGCGGCACCGTCATCTTGATATTCTTCGTGTCATTGGCGATATAGGAAATGGCGGGATCCCTGTCCGCTTCCGTCGCAGCGATCAGCTTGTCCGGCGTGACGACGCCAAGGAGCATAGTGTCGATTGAAGCGCTGTTGCCCATGATGCGCTCCGGTTTCTTCGGGATCTTCACTTCCCTGCCCGTCGCATCCGTCACCGTGTATCCGGCGCCCGTGTCCGTGCTGACGCTCTTGATTCCGCAGCCGCCGATAAAAATTGAAGCCGCCAGAAGGAGCACCGCCCCTGCCATGATTTTCTTCTTCATAAGTCCTCCTCTCTTCATTTGCCTTTCATTGTACACAGAATAACACAAAATGAGAATTCATGCTTTCTTTATTAAAGGGTGTCTTTCTTTTTATTAATATTTTATTTGTTAATTCTTTTATTTTATAAGAATTGCGAGTATAATACTTTTAGTAATTTCAATATGTACGCAGGAAAAGGTCCTTCGAAGGGCAATAGAGAAGCGCGGTGAGGAGATCCGGGAAGGTCTCCGATTCCGCCACGGTCCCGCCGCTGTGACGCTGAGCCGACCCCAAGAAGCCACTGGATGAATCCGGGAAGGCGGGGAAAGCGAGGAAGCGAAGTCAGAAGAACTGCCTTTTCATGCGTGAGATCCCGATGGGATGCGTCTCTCTGCGACCGACAGACGCGCATCCTGCCGGGCTATTTTCAAGCCCCTAAAAACAGGGAAACACAGGGAGGATTTTATGAAAAAGAAGTACATCGCAGCATCACTGGCCGCTCTTTGCGCAGCAGGAGGAGCCATGACCGTCCATGCAGAGGACATGCCGGTCTACACCTTGGACCAGGTCGTCGTCACGGCCAACCGTGAGCCGGAAAAGGTCATCGATTCGAACGCCGACATTTCCGTCGTCACCGCCAAGGACATTGAAGCTAACCATTACAAATCCGTTGCCGATGCTGTGAAGCAGGTACCGGGCGTCGTTATCGCGACGAGAGGCTCTTCCAGCCAGACCTATTTCTCCGATCCGATTACAATCAACGGATCGACCAACGTCGTCGTCATGGTCGACGGCATGCGCGTCAACACGAACGGCCTCATGGGCACTCATTCGCAGCTGGGCATTCTGACCAATATGGATTCGGTCGATCATATTGAAGTCCTGAAGGGCTCTGCTTCCACGCTCTACGGCTCCGATGCTGCTGGCGGCGTCATCAACATCATCACGAAGAAACCGACGGACGGCAAAGTCCATACGACCCTCGACCTCTCCCGCGCAAGCTTTGACGGCGAGAAGTACGGCCTTTACAATGAAGGAAATAAGGACGGTTTCTTCTGGACCATCGAAGCAAATAAACAGATCCAGGGCAATTTCAAGGACGGCTGGGGACGCCATGTCATCAACCATCTCAATGCAGAATCCTTCGCAGGCAAGATCGGCTATGACCTGGGCAATGACTCTTCCGTCACATTATCCTATGAAAAATACAATGCCGACTACACCCGTCCTGACTATGGATCCAATGATCCGACAAAAGACTTTGGCAAGAAGGACAGTGACCGCATCGCACTCCAGTACAATGCGCGCATCAATGACCGCCTGACCAACCGCCTCTCCATGTACCAGAACCGTTATCATCTCCAGGATGACTACAATAATGCAGGCAGCTCTGGTACTACAGACCTCCGCCTCAAGACACGCGGTATTTCCGATCAGCTCACCTACACCATGGAAGGCCAGACCATCATCGGCGGCTTCGACCTCTACCAGGATTCCGTTCCTTACTATGCGGAAGTTGCCGGCATGCAGGGCAAGCATGCGACAAACCTTGGCTTCTACGTACAGGACAAGTGGGACATCAATGACCGCTGGAACGTCACCCCTGGCGTACGCGTCGAACACAATACGGACTACGGCACCCGCACCACACCGAGCCTTACCGTCGGCTACAAGATCAGCGACAACACGAACTACTATGCAAGCTACAAGAAATTCTTCAACGCACCGAGCCTCATGCAGATTTACTATGATAATTATCATACTATACCTAACCCGGACCTCGATCCGGAAGAAGGCTACACCGTTGAGCTCGGCGCCAACCATATCTTCGACGATACCCTGTCCGGAAACATCAGCGTATACCGCCAGTTCGCCAAGAATCTCATCTCCTGGGGTTATTCCAGTAAGGGCACCCAATACCTCAATACAGGAAAGACCATCAATACCGGCGTGAACATGTCCCTTACGAAGAAATTCTCCGATCATCTCTCCGGCACCCTGGGCTACAGCTACTTCGATGGAGACATCAGAAACGATTCCCGCGTTTACATGCCGAAGCATGAACTGAATGTAGGCCTGAATTACGCCGATAAGAAATTCGATGCATACATCAATGGCCGCGGCGTCATGGACCGCTATACATCCACAAAGAGCTCTTACGGAGTCAGTGAAAGCAAAACGATGAAGGATTACTCCAGCTTCTGGGTATGGGATATCGGCGCTGACTACAAGATCACCAAGGAAGCTACCATCTATGCCCGCGTGAACAACGTCTTCGACCAGTTCTACACGAACATCGGCTCTTCCTCTCCCAGCTACGGTCCGTCCGGCACCTGGTTCGCAGCTCCTGGAAGAAACTACGAAGTCGGCATGCAGTACCGCTTCTAATCCCTTTCTAATTTCATTTCCTTAAAAAGGTCTTGCAATCCAAGTGGAAAAAGTATAAGATAGTTGGGATAAAATTTTACAGTCGCTTAGAAAACACGGAAGGAGGCTCTTCAGATCATACTGAAGGCCTCCTTTTTTCTGAGCCAGTATTCCTGACGGAGGGATCTATTCATGGAAAAACACATCATAGAAGTAGATGAGAGGCTGCCTCTGCTTCCTACCATTCCACTCAGCCTGCAGCACCTATTTGCCATGTTCGGTTCGACCGTCCTCGTCCCGTTCCTCTTGAACGTCGACCCCGCGACCTGCCTTTTCATGAACGGCATCGGCACACTGATTTACCTCACCATCTGCAAATGGAGACTTCCGGCTTACCTCGGCTCCTCCTTCGCTTTCATTTCGCCAGTCCTCGCCGTCACCTCGACCGCAGGCATGTCCTACGCAGACGCGCAGGGAGGCTTCATCGCCTTCGGCCTGTGCTTCATGCTCCTCGCCTTCATCGTCAAGAAAGCAGGCGTCGAATGGATAGACGTCCTCTTCCCTCCGGCAGCCATGGGCTCCATCGTAGCCATCATCGGCCTTGAACTCGCCCCGCTTGCCATGAGCATGTCCGGCTTCATCGGAGACCCTCAGGGCATGAGCGCAAGTACAGCCATCATTATTTCCATGTTCACCCTGATCGTCACCATCCTCGCTACCGTCCTTGGCCGCGGATTCATCGCCATCATCCCGATCCTGATTGGCGTCATTGCCGGCTACCTCCTCTCGATCGCCATGGGCGTCGTTGACTTCACCCACATCGAAGAAGTCGCATGGTTCGCACCGCCGACCTTCTATGCGCCGGCCTTCAACTTCTCCGCCATCATGATGATCCTCCCGGCCATCTTCGTCGTATTCGCCGAACACCTGGGCCACCTCTTCGTCACCAGCGACATCGTAGGCCGAGACCTCATCAAAGACCCGGGTCTCCACAGATCCCTCTTCGCAGACGGCCTCTCCAACATGATCTCCGGCTTCGTCGGCTCCACCCCGAACACCACCTACGGTGAAAACATGGGCGTCATGGCCATGACCGGCGTCTACAGCACCTGGGTCATCGGAGGCGCAGCCGTCTTCGCCATCATCTTCTCCTTCATCGGAAAAATAGCAGCCATCATCCACGCCATCCCCACCCCCGTCATGGGCGGCGTCTGCATCCTCCTCTTCGGCTTCATCGCAGCATCCGGCATCCGCATGCTCATCGAAAAGAAAGTCGACTACACCAAATCCAGGAACCTCATCCTGACAGCAGTCACCATGATCAGCGGCCTCTCCGGCGCCACCGTAGGCATAGGACCCATCCAGCTCAAAGGCATGGGCCTCGCCACCGTAGTAGCCATGATCGTCTCCCTCTGCTTCCTCTTCTTCGACAAAACACACATGTCCAACGAAAACTAACCCGTCATCTCCCAGACCCGCTGTGATATAATTAAATAGACATCGTGATTGACCGGGAGAGCCCCTTTGCTGCCAAGCAGAGGGGTTTTCTCGTGGGAGAAATGGGCAAGCGAAGCGAGGTTTGCTTGTTTTCCATCAGCCAGAGGCTGGTTTAAGGGTGTTAACCTTGCTCCGAAGGAGAAGGTCCTGGCGGAGCCAGGGAATGAGATGCAGTTCCCGCGATTCCATCGCGGTTGTAAGGTGTTTTCGAGCGTAGCGAGGTTGTACTGTTTTAAACTCGCCTTCCCAGACGGGGAAGGCGTCCGCCCCAATTACTGATGCCGGACGGATAGGGTTGATTATTCATTGATCTTTATAAAAGGTTTCACGAGCGCAGCGAGGTTGTACGGTTTTCTCATTTTCCTCGAACCCCGCTCGGTCGTATTGTTTTCCCTTGTCTCCCAATTTTCTCCCTCCCACAAAAAAGGAGCTGCAGAAATGATTCCACATTTCTGCAGCTCCTTCTATATTGTTCTCCTAAATCCCCTCATCCATACAATACTTCTATTTCATGCTCAGCCTCAGAAATAGTTTGTCCGTCAAAAACCCGTGCTTTTTCAAAGGCAGAGACGCATTCGTCCCTGAATGCAGACGTCATGGTAAACAGCATCGAATCAGTATCAATATTACATAACTCCAATGTATACTGATCCCTTGTGAGATATCCGGAAATCATGTATCTCTCTCCCCTGAACATGAACTCCATCTCAGGATTATAGGCCAAATCATCCATAAATTCTGTAAAAGTCTTTCCGGTCATTTCTTGATTCTCCTATAATATCCAGCTTCCGCCACTCTATTCCTCTTCGCCATCACTTCTCCGGCTTTTTAGCCACATCCCACGGTTCTGCCTCAAGAATCGATCCACTCAATATCCTGTTCTACTTCCAAAATTGTCTTTCCATCAAACAGTGGAGCCTTCAGAAGATCCTGCACGCCTTCATCAATCGTCGCGCCGTCATGATTCCAGAGATCATTGTCATCTGGAGGATTGCATGCATACAGTTCCATATGGACCGTATGATCATTTGGCATATACCCTTGATACCAGTATGTTATGCCCTTGTAGATAAATGCTGTGTCCTGGCAGGTATAAAGGTACTCCACGAAATCCTCGACCGTTCCGCCCTTCATATATTTCCCCCCTTTAAAATACGTATTTTATATTTCCGCTCTAAAAATTCTCTTACCATTATTATATAACAGAACCGGCACCTATACAGGAAATAGGAAGGTGTTCCTCCCCCTCCCTTTCTCTATTTCGAAATTTCATGATACAATATAAGAAAGAAGTTCTGTAAGGGAGGCGGGAGCATGCAGCAAGATACCGGAATCGATCCGGACAGCCTGAGAGTGCTGTCCATGTTATCCGAAAAACAGCGCGACTGCGCTTTGACACTTTATGCGAACCGGGAGAAAAAGAAGTCCCTCGCCTACGTCTTCTGGATCGTTGGCGCCGTCTACTACTTCTACCTCGACCGCCCCGCGCGGAATACCGTCCTCTGGATCCTCTGGTTCGTCATCGTCGGCTTCGTCTGGTGGATCGTCGACCTCTTCCACATCGGCCGCATGGTCGAAGAACGGAACAAAGAAGTCATCGAAGAATGCATGCGTGAAGCCGTCCGCATCTACCCCGACCCCGTAAGCATGAGCCCGGAGAACGTCGTTACCATAGACAACGAAGTCTAAAGGAGAATTACCATGGACTTAACAGAAGAAATCGCAAAAATGAATTTCTATAAAACCTTCGAACCATACATCGACCCATCCGTCACCATGGAACAGCGGATGAAAGGCGACATCAGACTCAGAGAAGGCGCACCCGAAGAAGCCAAACAGGCCCTCGCCAAATGGATCGCCATGAAAATGAAGAGCCGCCTCTTCTAAAGGAGAAACTATGACGAGAGGAAACATCCTGACCGAAGAAGAAATAGCGCGCCTCGCCGCCCTCCCCGAGAAACAAAGGGACTACGCCGTGAAGATTTATGCTGCCCGCGAAAAGAAAAAATCCACAGCCTACATCCTCTGGCTCTTCTTCGCCCTCTACTACTTCTACCTCGGCCATCCCGTGAAAAACATCATCTTCTGGCTCCTCTGGAGCTGCCTCATAGGAGAAATCTGGTGGCTCATCGACCTCTTCCGCATCTCCGACATGGTCGACGAGACCAACGAAGAAATCCTCGGAACATGCATCGAAGAAGCCAAAGCCCTCTATCCATAACCCAAAGCAAAGAAAGGACCCGTCATGAGCAAAGAAACCATCAGCGAACAGGGCATAGCCCTCCTGAACGTCCTCACGCCCCGGCAGAAAGAATACGCCCTTACCCTCTACTCAGGAAGAGAAAAGAAGAAATCCACAGCCTACATCCTCTGGATCGTCTTCGCCGTCTATTACTTCTATCTCGGCCATCCTGTGAAGAACATCATCTTCTGGCTGCTATGGACCTGCTTTATCGGAGAAATCTGGTGGATCATCGACCTCTTCCGCATCTCCGGCATGGTAGACAGGAAGAATGAAGAAATCCTCCTCCAGTGCATCGCAGAAGCCCGGCAGCTCTATCCGGGAGTTACAGGAACCATGAAAGTTCAAATCATCAAACCCGACCAAACGCAAGAATAAACAAACGGAGGGAAGAATTGCCTTTGACCTTGCCCTGGAAGGAAAGGTGTAAACGGATACAGCGTTTCCCAGGCTGCAAGCCGGCTGTATGGTTTTTCATGTTTTACTTTTCCCTCGAGCGTAGCTCGGTCGTACGGTTTTAATTTAATTTCCCCCACCAAAAAGGACTGTCGAAATCCTCAATCATTTCGACAGTCCTTTTTCTGTTTTTTGTTTTGTTATTTCGGTTTTTCTCTTTCTATTTTTCTTTTTTTCTTTCCCTTTCCTACATTCCTTTTTCCTTCAAGTACGCCTTCACCGCGCCGCTGGCGCCGATCCGGTCGCATCCGGCAGCAAGGAAGTCTTCCATTTCCTTCTTCGTATGGATTCCGCCTGCCGCTTTGATCTTCACATTCTTTCCAATGTGCTTTTTGAAAAGCGCAATATCCGAGAGATCCGCGCCTTTTGTCGAGAACCCGGTCGATGTCTTGATATAATCCGCCCCGCCCTTTGTGACGCATTCGCACGCAAGGATCTTCTCCTCTTCCGTCAAAAGGCAGGTCTCGATGATGACCTTCAGCACATAATCCCCGATCGCCTCTTTGACCGCCGCGATTTCGTCCGTGACGTACTCCGCATTCCCGTCTTTCAGCGCGCCGATGTGGAGGACGATGTCGATCTCATCCGCCCCGTCAAGGACCGCCTGCCTGGACTCGAAAACCTTCGCCGCCTTCGACATATTTCCCAGCGGGAACCCTGCGACAGCGCAGATCCGGAGTCCCGGATGACGTTCCCGAATTTCCTTTACAAACGATGACGGCACACAGACAGACGCCGTATGATACATCTCCGCTTCCTCACAGAGCTTCTCGATTTCCCCCTTCGTCGCCGTGGCCGCAAGGAGTGTATGGTCTACATGAGGCAGTATTTCTTCAAATGTCATGATGGCTCCTTATAATATGAAAATAGCATTTGTATGCTGATGAATTCTTTCTTATAGTATACATGAAATGAAATTTCTCTGCTCATGCATAAAAGCAGTCCTTTCCGTGCTATACTGTATAATGCTTCTAGTAAACTCAGAAACAGAAAGGTCTTTAAAATGATTTCTTTTCTAAAGAAACACAGAAAATATATAGCGGCAGCGGCGGCTTTGATGATATTGTCGCTGCCTGCGCTTTACTCTTCCGTCATGCCGACTGTCACTTCCTACCTCTCGCCGGCAGGGGACGCAGCTGTCCCGCGTGAGAAACCGTCCGCACTGAGGCCGGGTGACACGATTGGTATCGTTGCGCCCGGGACGCACGGCGGAATGACGGATTATAACCAGGCCATCCATTTCCTGGAAGAAATGGGATACAAAGTGAAACTGGCCCCCTCGGTTACTGCCGATTACGGCTATCTCGCGGGGAGCGACGAAGAGCGAGCTGCAGATATCAATAACTTCTTCAAAGACGACTCCGTGAAAGCCATCGTCTGCCTCCGGGGCGGCTATGGCTCGGCCCGTCTTCTCTCGCTTCTCGATTATTCCATGATTGAAAAACATCCAAAGCTTTTCGTGGGTTTTTCCGACGTGACAGCGCTCCATGCAGCCCTCGGCGAAAAAAGCCATCTCGTCACCATCCACGGCCCCATGCTCAGCAATTTCAAAGGAGAAAACTTTACACCCTTCACGCTCTACAATTTTGAAAACGGGCTGACGGGAAGTTTGCCCACCGGGGAAATCCGCATGCCGCAGGGTACATCGCTCAAGACTGTCGCGCCCGGGAAAGCTAGCGGTCGCTTGATCGGAGGAAATCTGACCGTTGTCGTCTCTCTTTGCGGAACTCCTTATGAACTGGATGGCAAGGGCGACATTCTTGTTCTCGAAGATACAGGCGAAGACCCGTACCGCATCGACCGCCTGATGCAGCAGCTCTGGCAAAACGGCCTTCTCAAGAGAGTTTCTGCTATCGCATTCGGCGACTTCTACAGCCCAAGTCCCAAAAACGGGGAGTTTTCGACAGATCAAGTTCTCGACTACTATGCAAAACTGTCCGGCAAGCCTGTGATCCGCGGCCTCCCTATCGGGCATGGTGCAAACAATCTCTTCCTTCCGCTAGGCGTCAAAGCAACGATAGATACAAAAGAGGACGGCAGTGCGACACTGTCTATCGATGAGAATTATTTGAAACAATGAAAGTGAGAAATTATGAAACTGAAATTCCCCCTTCGTTACTACAGCTTCACGACAGTTCCCAAGGAATTTACGCCGAAATCCAGCCTTCCTGACGGCGGATCCATAGAACTCGGCGAAATCCTTGCTGACATTTCATCAGCGCCGGCAGAGGTTTCAGCACTGACACCATATCTTTTCGTTCTCTTTGAGACGGAAAACGGCGCGGCTTCCTGGCAGTATTTAGATCTCGCGGGCGAAACAAAAAGAATACATTTCACAAACGAAGAAAGTTACGTCACATGCGAAAAAGTGACATTCGAAAATGGAGCCTACATGTACAGGCTGGACGAAGTCTACCTGAAACGATAAAGAAAATGAATATAAAAACTGCGGAGATCATATATTTCTGCAGTTTTTTATTTACATGACTACATTTGTCATTCTATTTTTTATAATAAAGATAGTGATAAGCAAAAATTTCCTATTTTTCACGAGCGCAGCGAGGTTTAAGGGTGTTGACCTTCCCAGACGGGGAAGGCGAGTATTAGCGGCGCTCTGGGAAGGCAAGTGTTGGCGATGCTCTGGAAAGTCAGGACTCAGTACATCGCAGTTTCATTTCCACACAAAAAAGACGTGTCCATTTGCGGTACGTCTTTTTTTGTTTTCTTGTGTTCCCTGTCGTTCTGTTTTCCCCGGTTTTCCTTTACCTATCTATCTGCACGGTTCTCGTCAAATTATCGAGTACCTCGTGTTTGTCCATGTCGTAGGTTTTGATGACGATTTTGTCTTTGTAGAGGTAGAGGGAGTTGGTCCAGATGGTCTTGCCGTCCCAGGTGGGGTTGTAGACATCGAGGATCTTTCCGTGGTAGTAGTTGATGTCGTTATCAAATGTGGGCTGGGTCGGCGGGGTGTGAGTGTGGCCGGAGACCCAGAGTTTGATCTGCGGGTTCAGAATGAGGATCTGGTCGATCTTGGCGGATGGCTGGGCGAAGCTTCTCGGGCTTCCCACTTTGTCGTTATAAGGGATCAGTGTCCCGGTCAGCGGGGCGTGGAAGAAGATGATGGTTGGTTTCTTCTTGTTGGCGTCGAGTGTCTTCTTGAACCATTCGAGTTCGCCCTTGGACATTTCTGTCGGAAGGTTTCCTGTCACGTCATCGGTCGAGAGGAAGATGAGGAGGTAGCCCATCATTTCCTTCGTGCTGTGCAGGGGGCCGAAGACCTTCTGGTAATTCTCGAGGTGCTGTTTCTTCACGCTTTCGCTGGCGGAGATGACGTCGCCTTTTTTTGTAAAGACATCCCGATAGAAGATTTCATGGTTGCCTGCGGTGAATACCTTCGGCTTGTTCAGGTTGTCGGTGAAGGCTTTGACGGTGTTCATCTCGTCCATGGTGCCGGTAAGGGCGACCATATCGCCCGGGAATGCGACGAGGTCTACGTCGTCCCAGCCGTTGATTTCCTGAAGGCACTTCTGCTTGTTGTCGATTTTATACTGGCGGAGTTCCGGATCGTCCGTGCCTGTCTTTGTCGGGTAGTGGAGGTCGGAGATGACGACGATTCTCTCATAGTCTCGTCCGTCCGGTGCACTGCTTGCGACTTTGCCGCTCGTGGCAGAGCCAGAGCAGCCGGAAATGGTCATGGCAAGGGCTGCGGCCGCCAGAAAGAGTCCTATTTTCTTATTCAATTTCACCCCTTCTTTCATAATTTTCTACGTCCTATATTTACCTCCATTATACAATTTAAGCTATGATTTAAGAAGACAGGCGCATGCCCGCCCCTCTGTTTTATGATTTTATGCCCTGCCCGAAGTGCCTCAAAATTTTTTATGGTGCGGCTTAATCTGTAAGAAATCGGAAAAATTTTAAAAAATCACTTGCGCGTTTCCGGATTTCCTGTATAATACAGACAACATATTTCCAAAGAAAAAGGTATTGACGGAAAAAAGTAGGACTACGGAGCCTCTCAGAGAGCCGGTGGATGGTGAAAACCGGCAGGTGAAGCAGTGTGAAGTTCTTTCCCGAACCGCAGAGCTGAAATTTCAGTAGGTTTTGCCGGAAGCCCCCGTTAGCTGGTGTTCAAGTTGATCCGTATGTGCAGGGTGGTCCCTCGAAATTTTCGAGCCTTGGTACCGCTCTTTTTTTATTTATACGGGTAAGCAGGGTGGTACCGCGATCTCATCGTCCCTATTAGGGGCGATATTTTTTTTGGAAATTTTAATTCAAGGAGGCCCGCTATGGAAAACTCACTCATTCAAATCCTCATCATCTGCGCCTACATTGGCGTGCTCTTCCTGATCAGTGCGTACGTGAAGTACCGTTCTTCCGGTTCGGTCGAAAACTACGTGCTCGCGGGAAGAAAGCTGACGACTCCGCTCGTCATGGTTTCCGTGGTCGGCCTGGCTGTCGGCGGCGCGTCTACAATCGGCGTGGCTGAGCAGGCGTACACGAAGGGCCTCTCGGCCGGCTGGTACACCGCTGCCTGGGGCATCGGCGCCATTGTCATGGGCCTCACGGTCGCTAAAAGGTACCGCCGTATGAACATCACGACCGTGCCGGAACTCTTGGAAAGATACTATGGAAGAAACAGCATGATCGCAGGGATTGCCTGCCAGATCCTCGTCCAACTCGTCATCATGAGCCTCCAGTTCGTCGCTGGCGGCGCCATCCTCTCGGCTCTCCTTCCTGATTTCTTCACGCCTCTTACCGGCATGCTGATAAGCGCCGTCGTCTTCATCGGCATCACCCTGATCGGCGGCATGTGGTCCGCCAGCCAGTCGAACCTCCTGAACGTCACCCTCCAGTACATCGGCATCACCGTCGCTTCCTGGATCATCGTCCAGCTGGCCGGCGGCATGACGAACGTCGCCCTTCACATGCCCTCCATCCACTCCCTCGACTTCATCAGCGGCGTGGGCGGAATGACCATCACCACCTGGATCGTCGTCCTCATTACCGTGAACCTCTCCCTCCAGGCCATCATCCAGATTTCCCTCGGTGCCAAAGACGTCCGCACCGCACAGAAAGGCTTCATCATCGGCGGCCTCATTATGCTCCCCGTCGGCTTCCTCTCCGCGCTCCTGGGCGTCATCGCCGCTGAAATGTACCCGGATATCAACGCAGCCACCGCCCTTCCGCGCCTCATCATGACGCTCAATCCATGGATCGCAGGCATCACCCTCGCCTCCCTCTGGGCCGCCGACGTCAGCACCGCATGCAACCTGCTCCTCTCCGCCGCCACCCTCTACTCCCACGACATCCATAAACGCTTCGTCGATCCATCCATGACGGAAAGGAAATACATGAAAATCACCCGCCTCTCCGTCCTCGCCCTGGGTCTTCTGACCCTCGGCTTCGCCCTCACCATCAGCGGCATCATCTCCACCCTCATGGCCGGCCTCTCCCTCATGACCGCCTTCGCCGTCATCGTCCTCATGACCATGTACGCCCCGCGGCTTTGCTCCAGAAGCGCCGCCCTCTACACCCTCCTCGCCTCCATCGCCGTCCTCGCCCTCTGGATGCTCGTCCCCGCCGTCCGCATCCTCCCCCACGTCATCTACGCCGAATGGATTGTCTGCGCCCTCACCTTCGGAGGAGTCAGCCTCATAGAAAGAAAACCCATCCGCGACTACGAAACACCAGTAGAAATACCGGCCGCTGCGGAAGAAGCATAAAGAAATCCAAAAGGACCGTGCCAAGTATAATCACAAGGCATGGTCCTTTTTTCGTAATATATGCACACGCTTACTCAGAATCTCCTGCTAATCGTCGTGGAGTAGGTGAAGCCTTCTTTCTTGCCGGTCCATCCTCTGACGCGGAGGTCCAGGCCCCATGGATCTTCTTCGGTGACCTTGGTCTGCCAGCCGAGTTCGAGGAAAGCGCTCGAGCCTTTCAGGCTGGAGGAC
The DNA here is from genome assembly GCF_007164725.1 of Dialister hominis. Lineage (NCBI taxonomy): Bacteria > Bacillati > Bacillota > Negativicutes > Veillonellales > Veillonellaceae > Dialister > Dialister hominis. The sequence goes on from NZ_AP019697.1 coordinate 2,109,834, forward strand.
GGGGTGCTGTAGTCGCCGTGCCATGCTTTGGCTTTGCCTGCGAATTCGTAGTCCCAGGCGATGCCTGCGTAGTAGGATTTGCTTCCATTTTTATTCTTTGTCCAGCGAAGGCCGAGTCTGGTGCGGAAGGAGTCTACGCTGTCCAGTTCATATGTGGTATTGCCAAGGTCATTCTTGATCAGGATGGTATCGCTGCCCAGGCGGGCCCAGTACAGTTTGCCATAGAGGTCGTATTCGTTCGTATCGCGGACGTATGTCTTTCCAAGGCCGAGGTGCGCTGCGATGTAGTTGGAATCGGTGTCGTACCTGATGTGATTGCCGGAAACGGTGCCGTGGAGATCGCCGTCGAAGTGACCGGTGCGGATTATGCCTTCGTAATGGAAGCCGTCGTCTTTATCCCGGCGGATGAGGATGCCGCCGCCGATATAGCGCTGGTCTCCGTCGGAGCGGGCGTCTTCATAGTGGACGGTGTAGTTTCCATCCCCGTATTCAAAGAACGGCATGATGGTATCGATATAATCCTCATGATATGACCGTTTCACGAAGCCCACTTCGCCGTTGAATCCGTTCGAATCGACTTCAGAACCTGTATCATAGCGCAGGTTGTGGCCGCCGAGGACGACGTAAGGGATGAATTCCGCCTTGATGGAGTGGTCTTCGATCCAGCCTGCCTCGTGCGCAGCAAGGGCGCTTTCGAAGCCTTCATTGACCGCCAGATCGCTGCCTTCGCTGATAAGCGTCGTGCCGGATTCCCTTTCGTCCGGTATGACTTTCGTCTCCGGGTCCGTGGTGATCGGACTGTCGCCCGGGACATAGAGGACGATGGTATTCGCATCCTGCTTCTTGATTCCAACGGTCCTCTGCAGAAGGTTGACGTCCGTCACCTGGTCCTTGCCGTCCATCATGCCGTAAGTCGTTTTTTCCGTCAGGATCGGACTTTCCGTCGTATGGATCAGGTTGATGACCTCACCGGGGTTAAGCTGAGTCGTATCTTCGACAGCCGCCCTGATGGCCGCGCCGGAAACGTCTGCTGCGTCTGTGACTTCGAGCATCGTTTCCCCGGCCGTCGTACCGGCGGGTACGTAGAAATTGAGTGTCTGGAAATATTTCAGATTCTTCACGGTGACATCTTTGACGTAGAAATTGAGGCTGTTGCCGCTGCTTTCTGTCGTGCTGTATCCGCCGTAGAGGCTGGCAGCAGGCGCAATCGTGCCGCCCTTAATTGTGACGGTATTATCCAGCGCGCTTCCGTTTGCCGCGTAGCCGCCGTAAATATCGTCATTGACCGAGCCTGCGTTCAGCGTGACGCTGTTTCCTTCAGCATTACCCGTCCCCATGACAGAACCGCCGTATGTCTTGCCGGCCACAGTACCGCCGTTCAGGGTGACTTCATTTCCTTCAGCCGTTCCTGTCATGGATGCCTGGATCTGCGCGAGCTGGGTCTGGATGGCAGCCACGCGCGCCTTCTTATCCTCATCACTCAGATTCGTATTGCTGTTAATTTCTTCGATGGCCTCTTCCGCCGACTCCAGCAGCGCCGGGTCGATCTGCTGGATGCCGCCGTACACATTGCCGTCTGCCTTGGCGTTATCCTAAATGGTGATAATATTTTTTGAAATAGTACCCATGTAGACATCGCCGCCTGCGGCATCGCCCTTGACCTCGCTATTTTCCTTGATGGTCAGCGAGTTGCCCGAAGCCTCTCCCCTTGCCGAGGATCCGCCTGCCGCATTTCCTTCCAGTACACTCGTGCCGGAGAGTACGGCTTCATTTCCATCTGCGCCTTCCCGGGCATAGCCGCCATACGCATCAGATCCTGCCGTGCCCGCGCTGAAGGTCAGCTTGTTCTCATTCGCCGTGCCTGTGTTGGAGTAACCGCCAAACAAGCTGCCTTCCACACGGCCGCCTGCAACGGTCAGCGTATTCTCCAGAGCGTCCGCCGAATCCGTAAAACCGCTGTATACATTGCCCGATACAGTGCCTCCGGTGATTTCCACATAGTTATTGAGAGTCTCTCCGCCATTATTGCTGCCGCCGCCCGTCAGATCGCCGCCTACTGAGCCTCCGCTCATGAAGACCTGATTGCGCTCGACCGTTTCGGACGATATGAAACCGCCCTGATACCCGGCGAAGGCCGACCCTGCGATTTCCGCACTATCCTGAATGTACAGGATATTCCCTGCTGCCGCTCCGATGTTGGTAAAGCCGGCATAGACGGAATTGGTATCGCTGCTTCCTGCCTGGCCCGTCCCCTTGATGACTGCCTGGTTATCCAGTACGTCGCCGTACGCCGTATAAGCGCCGTAGACATTCCCGGACACAGAAGCCGCACTGATCGTTACTTTATTTCCCTGTGCCAGACCGGAATAAGAGCGCCCGCCATAGACCTCCGCCACGCCGGAGCCGCCGCTGATGGCCACTTCGTTATTCGTGACATCAGCACTCCCCGCGCTTGCAAACCCCAGAGACGTCTCTGTATAAGCGCCGTACACCGTATTCTCGTTTACATTTCCTCCGGTCACATTGACTTTATTTCCGGAAATAAGGCTTCCTGCCCGGGTATAGCCGCCCATGATCTCGCCATGAATATCCGCATCATCCTCGATGTTTACGATATTCCCGGAAGCGTTTCCATCAATCGTATAGCCGCCATAGACCGCGTTGCTCTTACCGGTCACGGCCGCGCTGCCTTTGATCGTCACGACGTTGTCATTGGCATTTCCTTCCCCTGTCTCACCGCCGAAAACACTATAGACCGTGCCCCCGCTCATGGTGACCTGATTGGACAAAACATCACCGGTACCGTCGCCAACTCCATTGATCCCGACAGCGACCCCGCCTTCTACAGTGCCTTCGACCGTGCCGCTTTCTATATACACCGTATTATGCACGGCTGCGCCGCCGCCTTCCGACTCAGCCACACCGCCGCTCACAATGTCCGACGGTCCTAAAAGACCGTCTTCATCCAGCCGGATCGTCAGCGTATTCCACTCGGCATTCCCCCAGCGCGACCAGCCCCCTGCAGACGCCTTCAACACCTTCGCCGGGCCGGAAAGAGTCAGCGCATTTTGAAGCGCACTCGCCCCTTCCTCTATCGTATAGCCCCCATACGCATTCGCCTGCGTGCCAGAAGAAACTGTCACCGACAGATTCTTCACATCTGCAGCAAAAACAGGCGCCATCGCCCCGCCGAGCAGCAATGCCGCCATAATCGATAACCGTAATAAAGCATCCCGTCTCCCCATGATGATCCCCACCCCTTGAAGACAAATAAACACTTTCTTACTATTCCCTATCTAAAATATAACATGGAAGATGGTCGATTTAAATTATCCGAAAGTATACTTTTAGGCAGATTTTATGGGAGTTTACGACAATTTTGGGAGACTTTGTGCAGGATACTTTTGAATCAGGAAATCCGAAAAAACAGTGCTTTCCAATTGCACCTTCACAACCGCAGCCGAGGGCGAGATGGAAAGAAGAAAACCGGGGAAAGTGGCGCGCATGCGCCGAAAACATCATCTCCTCGAGCGCAGCAAGGTTGTCCTGTCTTCACTCTTCCACTTACCCATCTGCCCCCAACCGCCATAAAATTTTCCTTTTATTTCATAGAATAATTTACATCTTTTTATGGCTTATTTCCTTTTGATACAAGGGAATCTCATTTATAATAAAGATAGGATAAAGTGTTTTATACTTTCTTTATATATCCGGCTGGTTTTAGCGTGCGCTGCTTTTGCGCACTGGTCATAGAAAGAAGGCGAGTAAAATGGACGCGGTCTGGAATTTCTTTGGCGACTGGAACGTGGATTTCTGCCTTGCCTCGATTCCGATCCTCCTTCTCTTCCTTCATTTCTATATGAAGAACCGCGAAATCCCGCTGAAAGATACCCTCTATTTCAGGGACACGATGGTCATGACCCTTGTCACCATCCTCTTTGGCATCGTGGGAGCTGCCGTCTGCGCGCACTGGAAGCAGGTGCCCTACTGGCTGATCTACCTTTTGAACGTCCTTTACTACATAGGCTCTCTCCTGACCGCTTTCTGCGCCTTCCGCTACACAATGGAAACGCCCCACATGGCTGACCGGATCGACAAGAAATGGTTCACGCTCTCCGCCATCCCCGTCGCGGTGATGGCCATCGTCGTCATCACTACACCATGGCATGCGTGCTTCTTCACCATCGACCCTGACCTCGGCGTCCTCCAGGGACCCCTCTATGTGCCTTTCTATGGATTCCTTCTCTTCTACCTCGTCTTCTGCTTCATCGCAGCGGCTACATCGGAAAACAAGGAAAACAAAGAACAGATCGACGGCCTCCTCCTCTCCGGCGCCCTGATTGCCGCCGGCACCATCCTCGAAGCCATCGACTGGCAGACCCTTTTCCTGCCCTTCTTCATCACACTCGGCGTTTCCTGTATTTACATCACCGTCAGGAACCCGGACCTCTTCAAGGACAAGAAAACCGGCCTCCTCTCCAGTGCTGCCTTCAATCTCCTCATGAAAGAGCCGCTGAAACACCATCAGGCCTGCGGCTTCGGATTTGCCATCCGCAGCTACAACCAGTGCCGCGTCTCCTACGGAAGCGCCGTCGTCGACCGCAACCTTTCCCATTTCGGCGAATACATCAGGAACGAATTTCCGAAGAAATACTGCTTCTATCTCCATGACGGCCATTTCCTCATCGTTTCCCCGGGCTTCATGGACATTCATGCGGCCATTGCCAAAATCCATCAGCAATTCAAGGACCCATGGATCAGGGAAGGCGAATCCGCCTCCTTTGACATCGGCTGCTGCTACATCGACAACCGCCTCAACTACTCCAGCCTTGCCGAACTCCGCGAATCTCTGGAGCTTGCCTTCAACGACATCGACACCCTCGAGCACAAGGACATCGTCGTCGACGAGAAATACAAACAGCGCGCCGAGCGCCAGACCCACATCCGCAAAATCCTCCGCAAAGCCATCGAAACCGACTCCATCGAAATCTTCCTTCAGCCGCTCATGGATGCCAAGACAGAAGAACTCACCGGTGCAGAAGCCCTCGCGCGCCTCCGTGACGACGACGGCACTATCATACCGCCGGGTGATTTTATCGAGCTCTCCAACTCCCTCGGCGTCATCAACGCCCTCGACGATCAGGTCTTTGATAAGACCTGCCAGTTCATCAGCGCAGGCGGCCTTACCCGCTGCAACATGAACTGAATCCACGTCAACCTCGCTCCCACCCAATGTCTGAACCTCGACCTTGCCGGCCACCTGAACGAAATCCGCCGCAGATACTTCATCCCCTTCTTCACCATCCGCCTCGAACTCATCGAAGACGGAGCGCTCAACCCGAACGGGAAAAAGCAGATCAACCTCCTCAAGGAAATGGGCTTCGACATCGTCCTCGACGACTACGGCACCGGCTACTCCAACGCCAGCCGCATGAAAGACCTCCCCTTCAGCGAGATCAAGATCGACATCTCCCTCGTCAAAGACTACTGCAGCCATCCCGACCCCTACCTTCCGAACCTCGTCTCCACCATGCATGCCCTGGGCCTCATGATCACCGCCGAAGGCATAGAAACAAAAGAAATGGCCGACAAGATGAAAGCCCTCGGCGTCGACCACCTTCAGGGCTACTACTACTCCAAGCCCCTCAGCATCCCCGACTTCCTCCAGAAATACAGCAAATAGCCCCCTCCAAGGACATGACTTCTTCCCTATCTTATGGGTCATGTCCTTTTTTATTGGGGGAAATTGGAAAAATGGAAAGCATTTAAAACCGGAAAACCAGACTAACGTCTGTCCGAAATGCAACTCATCCGCCCGACATCAGAATTTGAGGTCGGGCACCTTCCCTTCCAGGGCAAGGTCAAATGCAAAACCATACAACCTCGCTATCGCTCAAGAACTGCACTCCCTTCACCAGCGTCAGTATAAGGATAGGCTGGATCCACCCCGATGGGCAGTTTTTTCGATTTTGATGGATATCATCGAACGAGCACTTTATAGTTTATATTATAGTGAACTCATTTAAATCGCCATTGATAGTAGCCGCGCTCGCCGGTACGGAAGGTTTTGACCTGCCCCAGCGGGGAAGGCGTCTGGCTTATCTTTTAACTGTTGCCAGAGAAAGGGGTGCAGTATTCATTGGTTTTTAAAATATGAAAAGGTTCTGCGAGCGTCAGCTCGGTCGTATGGTGTTTTGCGAAGCTGGCTTGTTTTCCAATTTCGTTCTGTTTTCCCCTCGAGCAACCCCGTCTCCTCCCCTCCCCATTTCCTCATGTTAAGCGCGGCGAAGTTGAGGGGGAATCAATCTCTTTTAATGCAAGATTTCCTCATATATCATCGACTCGTTTTCTTGAAGCGCGATTTCCTTCGATGAAAACGAGTCTTTTCTTTTTATCTTCAGGCTGTCTCGTCTTTCTCGGGCAGGCTTTTCCCTTTTCCCTTTGATTGGCAGTCTCCATGTCCTTGCATTTTCTTCACTGTATTTGCAAATGCTTATAATCTATAATAGGTATAGAATACGTATTTTATATAATTTTGATATAACTCCTTCATAGGTTCCGCCTTACAAGCTCTTGTTTTGAAAGAAGGTGAAGGACATGGATGCCATCTGGAAATTCTTCGGCGAGTGGGATGTCGATTTCTGCCTTGCCTCGCTGCCAGTGCTTCTTCTGTTCCTGCACTTCTATACAAGAAAGCTTCAGGTTCCTCTGAAGGATATTATTTGGCTCTTCACGGAGATTTGGGGGATGAATAATTTTTAGGTAAAGAATGGAATTGGATAAGGGTAAAGAAATAATCCATGTTTCGGTACCCATATCCGATTCTTTTTAGTACCTTGATCTTATTATTGAATCCTTCAAGCTTCCCCGTATTGATAGGATACAGGGCATGAGCAGCCAGTCCCTTGATTCGCTTCTGCTTTTGCCGGGCAAACTTTACCAGGGCAGGAATCCCGCTCTCCAGTCCAGCCTGAATCCATTTTGTCCATCCGGCGAGAGCTTCTTCATAGTCAGTCAATGTGAACAGACGAGTCATCTCCTTCTTCATGGCATAACAAATCGCCAAATCCCTATGCTCGCTCAGGATATCCAACAGATGAGTTTTCTGCCTTTCATTCAGGTGGTCGTCCTTCTTTAACAGTATCCATCGGGATTTCTTTAATTCGGTATAAAGCTTCCTTTCTTCATGGCTCTTTTCCCTGGCCATCTTCTGGAGCTCTGGATTATTAGTTTCTTTCGTATATTCCTTTAATGCTTCTGCTTCCTGCCTATGCTTTTGTGCTTCCTCCAGGCGCACGGCTCCCATAACATCACGCCCAAACTGTGCCTGCATATGGTACCGGTCATAAACGATGGGGACCTTCGGACAATATTTCTGGAACAGCCTGTTAAAGGATGCGTTCATATCCATGGCCACCGCTTTTAGCCTGGAAAGAAGCGAAAGGTCAATGCTCTTAAAGAAGTGCTCAAAATCTGCCATGGAGCGACCCAGGCCGGCCCACAAGATGAATCCCGTTTCCAAATCCATAACGCAGGTGGCATAGCGATGGCCCTTATGGATAGCGAACTCATCTACGGCCAAATACCGTGGGCGATAGTTACTTTTCTTCAGGCAGGTTTCAAAGGCAGCCAACGCCTTATCCATGATATGCTTTTGTATTTTCTGTATGGTACTCCAATGTACAGAGAGCATGGCCGAAATGGCAGAAATGGATGTATGACACTTAAGCAGATGGATAATCCACAAGGCCATATCCCAAGTAACGCGTGTGAAAGGGCATTGGCAGGGGATATCTTCCGTTATGGTCTCCCCGCAGGATGTGCAGCGGAATCTGTGCCCCGAGAACTCTATATACTTCTTTTGCTTAGGAAGATCTGGAAAATCCTTGATGAGTACAGAAAAAGCCCCATAACTATACATACGGGAGTGACAGTGCGGACAGGAAAAATCTCTGGCAGTCCGTAGACTGGTAACTCGGGTATGGCAATGAGGATTTGGATGGTTAGTGATATTTTCTGTGCGATAATATTGACAATTAAAAGTGATTTCATTATGGTAATAAAAGAGCATTATTCGACCTCCGTGCGTAGTTTTAGGCAACTTACATTTTGGAGTAGATAATGCTCTTTTTCAATGCCAATTTTATATGTTATTATTTTTATCCCACAAGAAAGCGTGAAGAACCATAAATTTTATATTGGGTAAGTATACTTCCTGAAATACTGACGGTATTATTCGATGCGTCGCCTGACTCTTTATCGGGTATACTTCCGCCTGCAATAACGGATCCTGATGAAGAAGCATTACCTGACGCATTCGTCACATTCAGCGTATTCCCGCTGGTCGTCCCCGTGTCGCTGTTACCGGTAATTTTCGTATCCGTAATTGACCCCGTCAGCGTCAAAGCCTCAGCCTCTGCCGTCATGGCAGAAAATCCCATTAAGCTGGATACGACCAGAGCTGTCAAAATCTTGTACTCCCTTTTCATGATTGGCCATCCTCACCCTGAAGATGCAGCCCTGGGCATGCATCTAAAAAAAGAAACAAGTGCCTTCCTGCAAGGAATCCTCAGACCTTCCCAAGGCGCCAGATTCCTTCCCCCGAGCAGCCTTCCCAAGGCAGCTCATACACAATCAACAGGGCCAACAGGCACTTTCTTACTTTTAATCATAATTCTATGATAAAAAAATATCTATCTGTCAGAATTATAGAGAACTCCGTACGATAGATATGAACTATTTCTATAACGAATTATTTAAATGTAGATAGGCATTAACGGCATTCGATACCATCGAAAGAAAACCCCCACGCCCGCCAGAATGTCCCAAAACAGTACCATAAAATCTTTAGATACTGAACATACCCTCCATAAAAAAGCGGTAAGCTGTATAACCCTAAGGAAATGAGAGTATACTGCGGAAAATGACAGGAAAAATGCGGTAACACTCGAAGAACCTCGCTGACGCTCGCAGAACTGCACCTCCTCAGTCGACTCCGTCGCCAGCTCCCCCGTGGGGAAGCCTTTATGGTACGGTGCTTGCCGCCATTATCATTCTCAAAAGTCCCCGCTCAGGAATCCCGAGCATCGCGAGTTCTGCGGGATTCGGTGATGAATAAGGAATATGGTAAACTACATATAGGTATTCTAGGCGAAAAGGAGAAATTGTTATGAAGAAGATCCTGACTGGCGTAATCGGCTGCGTTTTCCTTTTTATCATTTTCTCTTTTTTGTTTCCAATGTCGACTGTGAAGTCGACGGTCAATTTATACTGGATCCTCAACCATAGGCCTTTCGTCACTTACGTCGACTGCGAAAGGGTACTGAACCGAGCAGCTTCGAAGGACACCGTTTATGCCGACGTTAGCCGGTACATGGATGAAGGAACGTACAACAATTTATCGGTAAAGACAAAGTCTTTTTACCACGATGGCCAGCCCTGGGATGACACAGTGCACGTGATCCAGCAGCAGAAGGAAAAGGATGCCGACGCCAGTTAGCCGTACTGGCCGAAGGAGATTCATGGAAAGTGATCAAGTACATCGAACCAATAGACAGCACCTGGTACGCCCCGACCTATTTCGAACACGTCTATTCCGCAATCCTCCCGGACGTGAAGAAGTGAATGAACCTTCGAGAGCGCCGCTAACACTCACCTTCCCAATAAGGAAAAAGGGCTGCAGACCGGTCTTGACCTTGCCCTGGAAGGGAAGTCAAGTTTAATACCATACAACCTCGCTGACGCTCGATAACTGCACCTCCTCAGTCGACTCCGTCGCCAGCTCCCCCGTGGGGAAGCCTTTCTGGTGCGCCGCTTGCCGCTATTATCATTCTCAAAAGTCAACGCTCAGGAATGACGAGCGGAGCGAGTTCTATTTCCCCGCGCGCCGCTAATGCTCGCCCCCATTTTCCCCACATGAAAAGGACACCGATTTTTCTCCGGTGTCCTTTTTTGCTTTCGCTATTTCTTATTTCCTCCGCTTCTCCCTTAGAATTTATAGCGGTACGACAGGATGAAGTTTCTTGGGGTCGCGTAGTAGTCGCTGGTGGTGTAGGAGACGATGTCTTTGCGGTTCAGGAGGTTGTCGATGGCGAGCATGATGTCGCTGGATTTGTTTGGCGAGTATTTCACGGTCATGCTGGTCAGGAGGTATGGTTTCACGCTGTGGGAATGGGCAGCAAGCGGCGACTGGACGCGGTCTGCGAGGTAGGAGAAGTTGAGGGCTGTGGTCCATTTCTCTTTTTCGTAGCCTACGCCGCCGGTGAGAAGGATGCGGCCGTAAGAGCGGTCCCAGTATCTCTTGGCGGATGTTTTTTCTGTGGTCTGCTTGCTTTTCGGGTCCTGCCATGTGAGGCCTGCGTGCCAGGTGAAGCCGTTGTCTTCCTGGCCTCTGATGCTGGCTTCGATGCCGTGGTTCTTGAAGTCTTCGTTGATGGCATACCAGCGTCCGGAGGTGCCGGAGTAGGAGATGTTGTCGTCGATTTTTTCGGTGAAGAGGGCGACTTTGTACTGGCGGTTGGTTTCTTCTTTCTTCCAGCCTGCTTCGTAGTGGAGGCCTTTCTGCGGTTTCAGGTCCGGGTTTCCGATGATGTTGCTGATGCCGCCTGCCTGCTCGCGGGAGTACATCTGGCTGAAGGTCGGAAGGACGAAGGATTGTCCTACGCTGGCGTAGAGGCTCTGCGTATTGTCCAGTTTGTGCAGGTACTGTGCCTGGCCGCTGAAGTTGTGGAAGTTCTGGATGCCGCCGGTGGTCCATGTTCCGCGGCCGCTCAGGGTCAGGACGTCCTTGGCCGTGAGATTTCTTTCCCAGGATCCGAAGGCGGAGATGATGTTGCGTCCGGTATCGCTCGTTTCATTTTCAAAGGTTTCCCTGACGAGGGATGTGCCGATCAGGAAGGTCTGGTCCGGATTTCCATCCCATACTTTCTGCACGTCGTAGCCGTAGGTCTTGTTCTTTTCCTGGCCGCGTACGGCCTTCGGCGCCGCGTATTTCTTGCCGGTTGAGGAATAGTAATCGGTGCCGTGGGTCTTCAGTGTGTTGTAATTGTAGAAGACGTGGCCGCTGATGCCGTCCAGGCCATGGAAATTGAACTGCAGGAAATCCTTGTCGTTTTCGTACCGGCGGATGTAGCGGGGATGGTCGTTCATGTCCTCGTAGTCCGGATCGGTGATACCGGTATAGGTGTAGGCCCAGCGGCTGGCTGATTCGTTATGGTTGTACAGAAAATCCGCATGGTCATTGAGTTTGTACGTGGCAAGGAAATCATTCTTCTCTGAGCCGAAGAAGCGCTGCTTCATTTCCACGGGGACGCGTGTCTTGTCCGGCTTGATGGAGGAGTCGGACGAGGAAACGTATCCCAGTTTCCCCCATTTATTGTACGTGTATGCGATGGAGAGGTCTCCTGCATTCGCTGTGACGGCGTATTCCTGGCGGCCTTTGTTGCCGAGGCCGACTTTCACTTCGTTCGGCAGTGTCTTCTTGGTGATAATATTGATGACGCCGCCGGTCGCCTGGCTGCCATAGAGGACAGCTCCGCCGCCGCGGACGACTTCGACGCGCTCGACAGCGCTGGTCGGAATGTTTTCCAGATTGTAATTCGTGCGCCAGTTGATCGGCGTGCCGTTGATCATGACGACGGTCCCGTTCGAAACGCCGCGGATGACGTTCTTGGTCGTCATGGACGATACGGAAGTGCCATTCGGTCCCATGCCGGCATCGATGACACCGTCGAGGTACTGCAGAGCGACCTGCAGATTGTCCGCGCCGGTCTGCTCGATCTGCTCTTCGGTGAAGGTCTGCGTCGCAGCAGGAATCTCCGCATCGGATTTCTCATACCGCGTGGCCGTGACGACGACTGGATTCAATGAATACACAGCGTCACTTGTCCCGTCCGCTGCGCAGGCGTTCCCATATGCGCCTGCCATGAATACTGAAAGTACTGCTCCCGTTAATAACTTCCCTTTATACATCAAATTTCCTCCTCAATGAATGATGATAAAAGGTTTCTCATTCCCCGATTTCCGAACCCTCCCTTTCTTTTTTAATTTATTATTATATGAATTCTTATTATTGACTCATCTATTATATACTAATAGTTCATCATTTGCACCAATATATTAAATCTTGACCTAACTTATTATTAATTGGTATCAAAGAAACAGGGCAGGCCTGCTTTTCTTTGCGTCTTTCTCAATCCGAACCTATAATAAAGGTAAGGAAATCAATACGGTCTTATCGAAAGGAGGATCATGATGAAACTTCCTGTTATTTTTGCCGGACACGGAAGCCCGATGATTGCGCTCGAGGATAACGAGCTGACAAAGGAATTCCAGAAAATCGGAGAGAGGGTCGTTTCCGAATTTGAGAAGCCAAAGGCCATCCTTTCCTTCTCCGCCCACTGGTTCACCCGCGGGACGTACGTCCAGAGCGATCCCGAACCGCGCCAGGTCTATGATATGTACGGATTCCCGAAGGAACTCTACGAAGTCCAGTACCATCCCAAAGGCTGCCAGGAACTCACCGACGACATCCTCGCCCTGCTGCCGGACATCTCCATCAACGACGACTGGGGCATCGAAGGGCCGCAGAACGCCTACGACATAGGAAAAGCCCTCGCGCCCCTGAGAGAAAAAGGATACCTGCTCCTTGGCAGCGGCAACATCGTCCATAACCTCAGAAGACTAGAATGGGACAACCCCAACGGCTCCCCGCAGGCCGACCGCTTCGACGCCTTCATCACGGGGCTCGTCAAAAAGAGAGACAACGAAAAAATCATCCACTACGAAGACAACCCCGACGCCGCCTACGCCGCCCCGACAGCCGACCACTTCCTCCCCTTACTTTATACACTAGGCGCCGCCCAGGGAGAAAAACCCGAGATCTTCAACAACGTAAGAAACACCGGATCCCTCTCCATGACAGGATATTTATTTGGATTTGGGGAGAAGTGAAGAGAGGGAATGATGATGGGAGCGGAGAGAAACCAAACAACCTCGCTGCGCTCGGGAACTGCACTCCTTCCTGTCACTCCGTGACACCCTTCCTCGCTGAGGCAGGTTTTCTCGATTCTGATGGGTAGTATCGAACGAGATTTAATACGGTTTTCATTTACGGTAAACGCATTTAAATCGCCATTGATAATAGCCGTTTTCGCCAGCACGGAAGGTTTTGACCTGCCCCAGCGGGGGAGGCGCGGTCAGCCAATCATTTAACTGTTGCTGACGAAAGGGGTGCAGTATTCATCGCATTTTAAAATATGAAAAGGTTCTACGAGCGGAGCGAGGTTTTGCGGTTTTAAAACCATACAGCCGCCTTGCAGGCTAGGAACTACATCTCATTCCCTGGCTCCGCCAGGACCTTCTCCTTCGGAGCAAGGTTAACACCCTTAAACCTCGCGTTGCTCGATAAAAACCTTAAAACCAAGGCTGCGCCTCGAGGAAAACCGGAAAACCTCGCTGACTCTCAAGGACGCCCAAGCCGCAAAAAAGGCCCAATGCATTTGCATGAGGCTCTCTTTGTATATCTCCGATTTTAAACTGCTCTGACAGCTCCCCCATCTGAGCGTCTTGCTGCTCAGTGCGGGTTACCTGCGGCGGTTTGTGGCGTGCTCGTATTCATCTTTCAACCACCGTACGTCCACGGTCAAGCCATAATTTATATCCTTCAAATCAAAATATTTATAGGACAGTAGGTGTTCTTTGTTAAACATGCTTGGAAGTTGCGGTTCGCCTGTTTGGTCTTCCTTTTCGATACGTTCCAGTAACTCGCCCGGGAACATGTCCTTTATGATACCACGCCCGGCGCCGGCGGTCACATGAGGATAATGGTTTCCTTTGCCCGGCTCCATGGGCCGCGTCCCCTTGAAGGTAATCTGGAATTCCCAATTGCAGCCGTAATCATAGATCATGGTCAGCTCGTCCCCGGGCGCAAGCTTCATTTTCTCCAGATGCACCCGGTTAGGCCGGCTTGCCTTAGGTCCATCGGGATCGAAGCGAAGCTCATACCGTTTACCCTTATAGTACAAACAGAACATGTGATCACGCCCCGTGTTAAAGACCACCATGATCGTGTACGCCAGCTGGGCCAGAGTAGACTTGGCAGAAATATCGATATCCCGCCAAATCTTATCCTCCATCTCCTTCACAGCCACGTGGAAAGAATAAAGTTCTGCCATAAAATGCACCTCCAAATACAAGAATGGGACACAAAAACAGAAACTGCATCCCCTGCCGAATTAATTACTGCTAAAAAGCCCGGGCTCAAACCACCCGATCATCATCGTTCTTCATAACTGTATACACTATAAAATAAAACAACGTCAATAGCAAACATTGACACCATTTTTTATGAAATGGAGGCGGTGGAGCGAGAATGAGCTGTCCCCGTTAGGGGAGAGTGGCGCCGGAGGCGACGAAAGGGGTTCATTACCACGAGCTACGCGAGGTTGTGTGGTGTTAAACTCGCCTTCCCAGACGGGGAAGGTGTCCGGCCTCAAATACTTATGCCGGACGGATAGGGTTGATTATTCATTGGGTTTTATAAAAGGTTCCGCGAGCAAAGCGAGGTTGTGTGGTCTTCCATTTGCGAAGCAAGGAAATGGTGTTGACCTTGCTCTGGAAGAGAAGGTGTCAGGCTCCAAATTTCTGTTGCCTGACGAATGAGATGTAGTTCCCACGAGCAAAGCGAGGTTGTGTGGTTTTGAACTTGACCTTGCCCTGGAAGGGAAGGTGTTGCCGAATGGCGACGGATGAGTTGCATTTCTGCAAGGCAGAGCCTTGGTTGTATGGTTGTGTGGTGTTCTTTTAAAAAAGCATATTGATATAGAAGCGTACCTTGGCACTTTAGCGATGACACGAGAGCGGCGAATCAACATGATTAAAACCATACAGCCGCCTTGCAGGCTGGGAACTACATCTCATCCGTCAGCTACGCTGACACCTTCTCCTTTCGGAGCAAGGTTAACACCCTTAAACCTCGCTTCGCTCGAGGAACTTCACCTCCTCAGTCGCCTCCGGCGCCAGCTCCCCCGTGGAGAAGCCTTTCGGTTGGCATGTTTTCCGATTCGCCATACTTGGCGGTTGTACGATTTCTACATAAGAGCCTTTAGATTTCAAGGCGTACCATGGCCTTTTAGCAGCGCAGCCGCTATTTGCACAATAAAAAACCACGTTGAGCGTTAAATCAACGTGGTTTTTCACTTAATCAGCAGCTTGTTCCTCCCAGCCATTCCAGCCGAGATGACACAGCAGGTATCTGCACAAATAAAAATGGGGATGTGACAAAATTCATCCCAACAAAAAGGGCTCTGCCCCGGATCATTTGGTCCGGGGCAGAGCCTTTCGTGTTATAATTTTTTACAATGAAAAATAACAACACTAGCAATCATTTTACCGCAGAACAAGGCATTTTGCCAATGTTTCCCTCTGAGATTCTCAATGTCGATGATCCTGTTTTAATGTATGACAGATTTATGGAGGAAATCGATCTTAAAAAGTACCTTCGTTACATACCGACGCGTGGCGCTGGCAGACCCAGGTATAATCCCGTCAACATGCTGAAAACGATCATCTATGGTTTCGCAGAAGAAGGATATTGCTCTTTTAGAAAACTTGAAGATAATTGCAGGGTTAATATCAGATATATGTACCTGATGAATTATGAAGCCCCATCCTATCGGACATTCTGTCATTTCGTGAAGGGCTTTCTTAAGTATTCTCTCAAGGATATCTTTTATTCAATTACGAAAGAACTCTGCGGCAAACTCAACGTGGATTTGCAGCATATATATATTGACGGTTCCAAGTTTGAAGCGAACGCAAATAAATACAGCTGGGTATGGAAGAAATCCGCTGAAAAATCCCGCTACAAGCTTTTTGCCAAGATTACCAGCCTTTTTGAGTTACTCAATGATGATCTTAAGTATGACCATATGAGTGTAAACATCAATACAGAATACGCTCCGGACTATCTGCGTCTGGTATTGGATAAATTAAAAGAAATCTGGCAGATTGATGAGACGGCCTTTGTTCATGGAAGCGGGCATCGCAAGTCCGATCATCAACGCAAGTATGAGCAGCTTAAGGCATATACATCAAAACTTGAAGAATATGTTGAGAAGATACAGATATGCGGTACTTCCAGAAACAGTTATTCGAAGACCGATACGGATGCAACATTCATGCGAATCAAGTCGGACTACATGGGAAATGATCAGCTTCTGCCTGCATACAATGTCCAAATAGGTGTTGCCGATGAATTTATTGCCGTAATTGATGTTAACCAGTATCGTTCAGATATGGATTGCTTCGTACCGCTGATGGAGGAATTCCACGAAGTCTATGGGGCTTATCCTAAGTATCCTGTGGCAGATGCAGGATATGGATCTTTCAACAATTACATCTATTGCGAGCAGCACGGTATGGAAAAGTATATGAAATTCCCCATGTACAAGAAAGAAACGAAAGACAAGAAATACCATACCAATCCGTTTCGGCCAATAAACTTTAGAGTTGATGAGAATGGAACCATCCGTTGTCCAAATGACAGGGCTTTCAAATTTATCTATAGACATCTGGTCAGAGGGAACTTATACGGCAGGCAGGAGGAAGTATTTGAATGCGAAGACTGCCAAGGATGCCCGCTGGCAGAGCAATGTAAAAAGACCCCGAAGAACAAAAGAATCTCATTGAGCAGAGAACGGAATAACATGTACCAGGAGGTTCAGGATAATCTGGAAAGCATCCATGGAGCCCTGCTAAGAATGAACCGGTCAATCCAGGCTGAAGGAACTTTTGGAATCATGAAACATGACAGATGGTACAAAAGAATCGTCAGAAAAGGGATAGATTCTGTAAAAGCCGAGTTATACCTGGTAGCACTTGGCTATAATTTAAGGAAATACATCACAAAAATAATGCGTATAAGGATTGCCGCCTAAGACAATATAATTAAAAGTCTTATGGGGGTAAGGGGGCTTACGCGCATTTTTACGTAAAAGGCTTACAGCAGAGCTAAAAATGATGAAATAAAGACGCAAAAAAGAGGCTGCAACAAAATGATTAACCATTTTGTCACAGCCCCATTTTCAAGTTAATCAGCAGCTTCCTATCCTCCCAGGCCGCTTCCAGCCAAGTACTTTCGGCGTTTGTGAGCTTAACTACCGTGTTCGGCATGGGTACGGGTGTATCCTCACAGCTATCGCCACTGAATCTGAGAGTCTGTTCTCTCAAAACTATATAAAAGAAGTTCCGAAGGCTCTTTCAAGCCGGTCGTGCTTTTGTGAAATTAAGTTAAGACCTCGACCTATTAGTACTGCGTCGCTCCAAGCCTCGCGGCTCTTCCACTCACAGCCTATCAACCTCATCGTCTTTAAGGGGTCTTACTCATTGCTGATGAGAAGTCTCATCTTGGGACGGGCTTCACGCTTAGATGCTTTCAGCGTTTATCCTTTCCGGATGCGGCTTTCCAGCCGTGCCACTGGCGTGACAACTGGTACACCGTTGATCCGTCCACTCCGGTCCTCTCGTACTAGGAGCAGCCTCCCTCAAACTTCTTGCGCCCGCGATGGATATGAACCAAACTGTCTCACGACGTTTTGAACCCAGCTCGCGTACCACTTTAATGGGCGAACAGCCCAACCCTTGGAACCTACTCCAGCTCCAGGATGT
>NZ_AP019697.1:2132500-2407548 GCF_007164725.1 Dialister hominis
AAAGCCCACCTTGGTGCAGATGCTTTTTACTGCCACCGCAGAGAAGTGCGACAGCCAACCCCTTGTTGTATGCGCCCGAGTAAGCAGGTTGTCCCTTTCATAGAGAGGCATACGTGTAACAAACTAGGTTGGGATAGGTAATAAGTGTGGCTGGCTACAAAGATTCAACTGACTGCTAAATATTTTTTAAAGGAGGTTGAATTAGTATGACTCGTATCAGTGTCGGTGTTGATGTGTCAAAGAACAGGAGTACCGTATGTATTATGGACCAGGACGGGAAAGTCATTATGCGGCCGTTTCTTGTCTGGCATTCGACTGAGGAGCTCGATTTTCTTGCAGATACGCTCAAGAGGCTTAATGGAGAGGTTAGAGTCATTATGGAATCGACCAGTATTTACCAATATCCGATTGCTCTTCACCTTAAAGAAAAAGGAATTTTTATCTCTATCGTCAATGCGTATAAAGTAAAGAAATTCGCTAATACAGATTTTAGAGGCGGCAAAACGGATAAGAAGGACTCCCGCACCATTGCCAGTTACGGAATTAGTTATTGGGATAAGCTGGTGGAATGGCAGATTCCCAAAGACACCTATTTTAACCTGGATCTGCTAAACAGAACCTATATGAACGCGAAAAAACATCGTCAGATAATCCTTCAGGAACTGCAGCATTATATTGACTGTGCTATGCCGGGAATGGATAAAGAGCTTCATTCTCTCAATCTGTCCACTAAGAAAGACTTTATGCTGGATTTTGTGGAGAAATTTTGGCATCGTGATGAGATCGTAAATATGACAGAGGCTGAATTTACCGAAGTTTTCACTGCTTGGGCAAAGAAAAAGGGATACCGCCCAGTCGAAGGTAAAGCCGCTAAGATTTACGCGATCGCCAAAAGCTGTATCCCTTATTACCCAGCAAATCCAACGGTTAAAACCATTCTCCAATGTATCGTCGACAAGCTGAGCGGAGTCAACAGGACTCTTGTCACCATAGTAACACAAATGATTGAAGAGGCCAAGAAACTTCCTGAATACCAGATTGTTAGAGAAATGCCAGGCGTTGGAGATCCATTAGCAGCAAGATTCTTCGGCTCCGCAGGAGATATCCGGCGATTCAAAAACTCAAAGGCACTGGTCGCATATGCCGGGATAGATTCACCTCCCGATGAATCCGGAGATTTCAGTAGTACGCATAGGCATATAACAAAGAAAGGCTCGAAAGTATTTCGTGACACTGGTTACGAAATAATGATGGCTTTAAGGGCTCAGAAGAGAACATGGGAAAAGGTCAGGAAAAATCCTGATGTTTATGATTATATGCTCAGGAAAGAAGCAGAGGGAAAGCCACCAAAAGTAGCAAAGATTGCAGCTTTAAACAAATTCTTACGGATAATATATGCACGAATAAAAGAGTTATACGATAATATGGCACTTGCAGAAAGAGCCAAAACTAAAACCAGATCCAAAACCAGAGCTAAAACTAAAGTCACCGCCTAAGCTCAATGAATTAGCAAGATTTAACTAAAGAAAAGCGCGAAAAAACCGAGGGAAAGATCGGCCTTTTTGTGCTGCCCAAAATTAAGTGGACAAAGAGAAAACGCCGGATTTAGAAAAAAGTTGCAAAAAAAATGAAATTGGCACTTGCTTTTTGGTAGCAGGACTTCTCCTTCCGGAGCAAGGTCAACACCCTTAAACCAGCCTTCGGCTGAAAAAACATGCCAACCAAGGCTAACGCCTTGAGGAAATGCAACTCATCCGTCAGCTCCGCTGACACCTTCCCTTCCAGGGCAAGGTCAAAGGCGCACCATGGCTTTTAGCAGCTTCGCTCGCGGAGCTGCATCTTTGCCCCCACGCAAAAGCTCCCGGCCGTAGCCGGGAGCGATCCGAAAGGGTCTTTGGGTTCCGCGTGTATTATGAAAAACAATGCAAGAACAAATCAACGCAACTCATCGTTTCATTATTTTATCCAAAGGAGGTATTACGGTAATTGACTACCTTCGCGGGACTTCTTTCGGACTCTTTCGTTACATATATTATACCATTTTCCGATATTAAATATAATAGGCAATTTATCCTTTATTTTCCAAGTTTAGCTTCTATGTTTATTTTCTTTCTTTAGCAATGAAAAAGGCTCCTGGTCATGAGGAGGCGCATGGTTCAAATATTATAATGTGCCGAAGCACTGCTCGAACGCCTGCGCCTCCGCATAGCCGGGAGCTTTGCGGATTTCTTGTATATACTATATACCATTTGGTGAAAAATGCAATATTTCTTTTCTTATTTTCCCTCTGAGCCTCTCTTTTTCTGTTCCTTTCTTATTGTATAATAGAGGAAATATGCTAAGTAAGGAGGGGGCTCTATGCAGGATGATAAGGTCGTGGAAGGCAAGGTGCGTCTGGCGCGTATTCTTGGGGAACGGATGGAGAAGGCTTTTTATCCGGCTGCGCGGCGTTCTTTCACGTCGGAGACGGATGTGGGGACGGCTTTTTATGCCTGGGCGAAGGCGCATGAGCTCTCTTTTGCTGAGAATCGTCATGTGCTGAATGATGTGATCCGGAAGTATGTGTGCTTCCGTCTGCAGCTGGCTTCGAAGATGGCGCGTGATTTGTCTGCGGAGAGCCATTTCCTGTCTTCTGCTTTTGAGGGGCATCTGGATTTCGATACGACGCGTTCTCTGATGTCGGAGTTCGATGCGGCGGAGAAGGCGGCTTCTCTTTTCAAGGGTCCGGATTTCTTTACGAAGTCTGCTGTCCTTGAAATGCTGTCGCTGATGACGGCGGAGGTGAAGGAGTCGCTGCTTCCGGCTGCGGATTTCTTTGCGCCGGAGACGGAGGGTTTCGTGCATGAGGCGCGCCGGATCCTGGATCTTTATATCGAGTCGTTGTCTTTCTGTGATCCGGACTTCAGGGGTCGTGAGGGAAAGCTTCCTCTGCTGCTTTTAAAGGCCATAGGAACGGATCTTGGTCTGTCCCAGGGAAATCGTATCATGGAGAGCGCGAAAACGATGGTGCCGCTTGATGAGATGTTTTCGAAGATGCAAAAAACGGAGGAAGGCCTGCCGGATACGAGGTTCATTTACCGGTACATGCTTTTCCGTGCGTATGTCCCTGCTTTCTTTGCTTCGTATCTGTGGCAGAGGCGCGACATGAGGGATTCGATTGCCGAGGGCATCCTCCAGTCCCCTTCTGTGGCGCGCTGGGTCAGGAGAAGGGTCGCAGCAGGCGATCTTCTGCCTGAGGATATTCCGGTCCGCCAGAAGATGTACCTGAAGATCCACATGTTCATGCGCCAGTGGGCTTTCTTCAATCCGAAGAACACGCGCGCCTACTACCGCTACTTCCCGGATTTTGCGATGCGTATCGCCGACAAAGCCTCCGGCGACGCCTTCCCCGCAGCTGCCATGAAACTGATGAGGGAGCTTGGCAAGACAAGGGAAGGAAACAAGCGTCCTTTCTCCAAGGAAATGGAGAACTTTCTCATCGAGGAAACGAGGGACTACGTCATCCAGACGGCCCACACCATCTACTTCACCTACGGCCTCTCCTTCAGGAAACCCGACGACTTCGTCGTGTCCACATTGAAAGAACTGCCGATCAAGCATCCCTTCCTCGCAGGGATCAAGAAGATATTCGGACTGTGAGATTTAAAAACAAAAAACAGAGGGAAGCCCCGCTCGATGGCGGGGCTTTTTTTGGTGCGGCGGACTGAGAGAGGATAAAACCTTACAACCGAGCTGACACTCGAGGGAAATGAACCTTTTTGAAAACCATAAAACCAAGGCTAACGCCTTGAAGAAATGCAACTCATCCGCCCCGTACACTAACTTATGAGACATTTGTGTTGCTACCGCTACCGTCAACTGGTATACGGCGCACCTTCTCTTCCAGAGCAAAATCAAGACCGGCCTACGGCCCTGAAAATCAAGACTCAGTACATCGCAGTTGATAGTTGTCATTCACGCCAATGCGGAAGGTTTTAACCTGCCCCAGCGGGGAAGGCGCGGTCAGCCAATCATTTAACTGTTGCTGACGAAAGGGGTGCAGTATTCATTGCTCTTAGAAATATAAAAAGGTTCCGCGAGCGGAGCGAGGTTGGATGGTGTTTTAAATCGCGCTCCGCCGCGGTTGTACGGTTTCTATATAAGAGCTTATTGATATGAAAGCGTACCTTAGCACTTTTAGCGATGCTGCGGAAGCGAAGGGAAAACCTTTACAACCGCAGCAATGCTGCGAGAACTACATCTCATTCCCGGTCTCCGACCGGACCTTCTCCTTCGGAGCAAGGTCAACACCCTTAAACCTCGCTTCGCTCGAGGAACAGCCCCCTCACACGCAAAAAGGACATCCCGCGCGGGATGTCCTTTCCTTTTTCCTTATTTATCGTTCTATCATTGATTATTTGTTTTCATCTCTGTGAGCAACGGCTGCGTCTACGAGGCCCTGGAAGAGGGGATGCGGACGGTTCGGGCGGGATTTGAATTCCGGGTGTGCCTGGGTTGCTTCGAAGTATGGATGGTCGGCGAGTTCGATGGTTTCAACGAGTCTGCCGTCCGGGCTGGTGCCGGATACGATAAGGCCTGCTTTTTCGAGTTCCGGGCGGAGTGCGTTGGAGACTTCCCATCTATGACGATGACGTTCATAGACGATTTCCTGGTTGCCGTAGAGTTCTCTTGTCTTGGTGCCTTCTTTGAGTTTGCACGGGTAGATGCCGAGGCGCATGGTGCCGCCTTTTTCGGTGACGTCTTCCTGGTCGGACATGAGATCGATGACCGGATATGGTGTATCCGGTACGAATTCGGTGGAGTTAGCGTCTTTCATGCCGCATACGTCTCTTGCGTATTCGATGACGGCGCACTGCATGCCGAGGCAGAGGCCGAGGAACGGGATCTTGTTGGTGCGTGCGTACTTGATGGTGGCGATCTTGCCTTCTACGCCGCGGTTGCCGAAGCCTCCTGGTACGACGATGCCGTCGATGTCTTTGAAGACTTCACGGAGATCGGGCTGTTCTTCTTCGATGGTTTCGGAGTTGACCCA
Organism: Dialister hominis; assembly: GCF_007164725.1. Taxonomy (NCBI): domain Bacteria; kingdom Bacillati; phylum Bacillota; class Negativicutes; order Veillonellales; family Veillonellaceae; genus Dialister; species Dialister hominis. The sequence goes on from NZ_AP019697.1 coordinate 2,137,533, forward strand.
GCGGATGTTGACCTTATTTCCTATCTTGAAGCCTGCATGGGAGAGGGCTTCGACGACGGAGAGGTATGCGTCGTGGAGTTCGACGTATTTGCCGACGAGGGCGATGTTGACGGTCTTGTCAGCGGAAAGGATGCGGGAAACCATGGCTTCCCAGTCTTTCATGTCGCACGGGCTGTCGTCAAGGCCGAGTTTTTCGAGGGCGATGCGGTCGAGTCCTTCGTCTCTCAGCATAAGCGGTACTTCATAGATGCTGGATGCGGTGAGGTTGTTGATGACTGCATCTGGTTCTACGTCGCAGAAGAGGGCGATCTTTCTCTTCATGTCTTCCGGGAGTGCCTTGACGGTGCGGCATACGATGATGTCCGGCTGGATGCCGATGGAGCGGAGTTCCTTGACGGAGTGCTGGGTCGGCTTGGATTTCAGTTCGTCTGCTGCTTCGATGTATGGCACGAGGGTGACGTGGATGTAGAGTACGTCATTTCTGTTCGGCACGTCCTTCTTGACCTGACGGATGGCTTCGAGGAATGGCAGGGATTCGATATCGCCGACGGTGCCGCCGATTTCGGTGATGACGATGTCTGCATTGTCATTGCGGCCGACGCGGAGGACTCTGTCTTTGATTTCGTTGGTGATGTGCGGGATGACCTGGATGGTGGATCCGAGGTATTCGCCTTTTCTTTCTTTGTTGATAACGGACTGGTAGACTTTGCCTGTTGTCACGTTGGAAGCCTTGGAGAGGTTTTCGTCGATGAAACGTTCATAGTGGCCGAGGTCGAGATCCGTTTCGGCGCCGTCGTCAGTGACGAATACTTCGCCGTGCTGATACGGGCTCATGGTGCCGGGGTCGATGTTAATATATGGATCGAATTTCTGGATGGTGACTTTGTACCCTCTGTTTTTGAGTAATCTTCCGAGGGAAGCGGCCGTGATGCCTTTGCCCAGAGATGAAACGACGCCGCCGGTTACGAAGATGTATTTAGTCATGAGACCTCCTCTTTCAATGATAGTAACGATCGAATTTTCTTCCTTTTATTATACTCCCGGCCCGTATGGGAAGAAATACGGCGGGATATATTTTTACATATGTTCAGGAGCAGAAACGCCCAAGATGGCGAGTGCATGCGCGAGGACGTACTGTACGGCTGTGATGAGGCCGAGGCGTGCTTCGGTGGTCTTTGCATCGACGCCGAGGATTCTGCATTCTCTGTAGAAATGATGGAAGAGGGCTGCCAGTTCGTAAGCATACTTGGCTACGCGCTGCGGTGCTCTTTCAACGGCTGCGCCCGCCAGAAGCTGATGGTAGTTTTCCATTTTCTTGATGAGGTCGAATTCGCATTCTTCCTTGAGGTAGGAGAAATCGGTGCCTGCGAAGGACGGATCCCATTTCACGCCTGCTTCTTTCGCCTGATCGAAGAGGCTGTGGATGCGGGCATGGGCGTACTGGATGTAGTAGACCGGGTTGTCGCTGGACTGTTTCTTGGCAAGATCGATGTCAAAGTCCATCTGGGAGTCGAGTGTTCTTGCGCAGAAGAAATAGCGTGCTGCGTCGGTGCCGACTTCGTCCATCAGTTCACGCAGGGTGACTGCCTGGCCGGTACGCTTGCTCATCTTGACTGGCTGTCCGTCGCGGAGGAGGGTAACCATCTGGAGGAGCATGATTTCAAAATCATCGGGGTTGTATCCGAGGAATTTCATAGCCGTCTTCAAGCGGATGATATATCCGTGGTGGTCAGCGCCCCAGATGTCGATGAGTTTGTTGTATCCTCTTTCGATCTTGTTTCCAACGTATGCGATGTCGGAGCAGAAGTAGGTCGGCACGCCGTTGGTACGGATGACGACTCTGTCCTTGTCATCGCCGTTCTTTGTGGTACGGAGCCAGAGGGCGCCGTCTTTTTCGTAAAGGTTGTCTTCATCCTTCAGTACCTTTAAGGCCTTGTCGACCTGTTCCGGATAGAGGGATTTTTCGGAGAACCAGTTGTCGAAGTCTACGTTGAAATCGTGGAGGTCCTTGCGGAGGGCGTCGAGTTTTTCGTTGAGGCTGATGTCCTTGAATGCCAGGAGGCGTTCTTCATCGCTCATGCCCAGGTATTTCTTGCCGTCTCTTTCAAGGATTCTCTTGGCTGTTTCGACGATGTCCTGTCCATGGTAGCCGTCTTCCGGGATTTCTGCGTCGTAGCCGCAGAGCTGGAGGTATCTGGCATTGATGGATTCAGCGAGATGGTCGATCTGGTTGCCTGCGTCGTTGACGTAGTATTCGGAATAGACGTCATAGCCGGCAGCGCGGAGCAGGTTCACCATAGCGGAACCGTATGCTGCGCCTCTGGCATGGCCGATGTGAAGCGGGCCTGTCGGGTTGGCGGAAACGTATTCCACGAGGATTCTGTCCTTCTGGTCTTTCGGAAGGTCCCCGTAGGACGGGCCTGTCTTCAGGATTTTTTCCAGTTCGGCATAGACGGTGTCTGCTGCCAGGAAGAAATTGATGAACCCTGCGCCTGCGATATCCATCTTGGCAACAAGGGGCGTGTCGATATGTTTCACGATCACTTCCGCGATCTGGCGCGGCGCTCTGTGCGCTGCTTTTGCCCAGCGCATGGAAGCATTGGTGGAATAATCGCCGAATTCCTTGGACTTCGGGACTTCCAGACGCTGCATGGGGGCGTATTCCCCTTCCGGCAGCTCGCCTGCCGCAATGGCGGCGTCCTTTGCTTTTTCAATGATTTCCTTCAGTTGTTCTCTGACTTCCATGAATACTCCGGATCCTCCCGCACTTCTATTACAACTTCATTTAAATGGTTAAACAGTCCTTTGAGCTCGACGTCGTAGGTCAGAACGACCTTGCCTTCGCCGCCTGTAAGACTGTCTTCGATGCTCCTTGTGACGACGGTCACTTCGAGGGGTCCCATCAGTGTCTGATAGGTCGACTTCGATGACTTGCCGATGCGGTACTCCTGCTCCTGCAGGAATGTGCCTTCCCGCAAAAGGCTGACGTGGTCCTCGTAAACGCGGAGCGTCGTCGTCGTGCCTTCCATGCCGGCTAGTTTCGTTTCCCGGTAAGAGACGTACCTCATATTCCCCTCTTCCCCGTAAATGCCCGGGGTTTCCAGGGTGATTTTCTCATCCTTTCCGGTCTCGTCACGCTGGACGGAAGTGACATTGATAATGACGTGTTTCTCCAATCTATGCCGCCTCCTTCATCAATGAATCAATCATTTTTATTATATCATAAGAAGGCCTTTTTCCACTCCTTCTTATAACAATACAATACTAATTATTATAGCACGCGCGTCTACCTCTCTCAAATGGAAAATGGAAATAAATAAAAAGAAAAAAGGGCGGAGAAATGAATCATTTCCGAGGGCCCTTTTCTTTTACTCTTTATGGTGTGCTCCGCGGTTGACCTGGATGATTTCTTCATGGGTGGGCGCTTTGGCAAGGTGCATGAGGTGGTCATTGATGGCATCGCGTACGCCGGGCGCTTTTCCAGGGACGGCTTCCTGCAGGGCTTTTTCCATTTCTTCTTTATTGTAGTCGCAGCAGTAGCAGGGTGTCCCGGGCTGCTGGCGCCAGGATTCTTCGAGGGTGCCTCCGTCGACGGGATCGAAGCCCGCTTCATCGATCAGGCGCATGACGACGGCTTTGTCTTCCGCACTGTCTCCTGCCGCAGCGGCGGCAAGTCTTCCCTCGTCCCCTTTCTTTCTGCCCTTCTCTGCCAGGGTATCCCCCCAGAACGTTGTTGAACGCTTTGATGATGGGATGCCCGATTTTCTCAGAAACCCAGAGGCTTTCTGTTTTTCCTTCGTCCAGTTCCTTGATATGGGAATCACGGAGGTCCGGATAATAATTGGACGTATCCACCACGATCGTCTTTCCTGCATCCTTGAAAAGATCCCTGGGAAGCTTCTCAATGGCAGGAAGAGGAACCGCCAGAATGACGACATCCTTTCCTTTGACGATTTCAGAAATATCCGAAGGCGCTGCGCCGATCTTCTCTGCAAACGCCCTGACGGCTTCCTTCCCTCTCGAATTGGCCACGCTGACCTGATGACCGGCCTTCACGAACTTCTCCGCCAAAGTCCCGCCGATATGCCCGACACCAATGACACCTATATTCATATCCACGCCTCCTATATATTGAAAGTTTTATATATATTATACACGAGGGGGAAAAGGGAGGGAACTGGGGAAACGAACTACAGCTCGGAGTAATCAACCCTATCCGCCGGCATCAGAATTTGGGGCCGGCACCTTCCCCGTCTGGGAAGGCGAGTGTTGGCGGCGCTCGGGAAAGTCAGCGCCCAGTACATCCGAGCTTGCGAGTTTCCACAAAAAAAGATGCGGAACTGTTTGGGTTCCACATCTCTATTGATTCTGTTTCTTTTCTTATCTCTTTCCGATTCTTCTTGCTTTGTAGGCTTTGAGTTTGGCGTCGCGGATTTCGAGGTGTTCGAAGTATTTCTTGGTTTCTGCGACGATGACGCCTGTGAGGCCCAGGAGGGCAATAAGGTTCGGGATGGCCATGAGGCCGTTGACGATATCTGCGAGTGCCCAGATGGATTCGAGTTTCAGGAAGGCAGCGGATGCGAGGATGACGAGGAAGAGGACTCTGTAGAAGAGGATGCTCTTGGTGCCGAAGAGGTATTCCCAGCAGCGTTCGCCGTAGTAGTTCCATCCGAGTATGGTGGTGAAGGCGAAGAGTGCGAGAGATACGGTGAGAAGGATCGGCGCGAAGCCGCCATAGGTGACGGCAAATGCGTTCTGTGTAAGTTCAGCGCCGTTGGTGTCACCGAGCCACTGGCCGGATACGATGATGGTAAGACCGGTCAGGGTACAAATGATGATGGTGTCGATGAAGGTACCGGTCATGGAAATGAGGCCCTGTTCTGCCGGCCATTTTGTTTTAGCGGCAGCAGCGACGATCGGTGCGGAGCCTAAGCCGGATTCGTTGGAGAAGAGGCCTCTGGCGATACCGCTTCGCATAGCAAGCATGACGCCTGCGCCTGCAAAGCCGCCGGCAGCTGCGGTGCCGGAGAATGCGCCGGTGAATACCTGGCTGATGGCGCCCGGGAGGCCGCCTGCATTGAGTGCCAGGAAGATGACGGTAATGACGAAGTAGATGACGGCCATAGCCGGAACGATTTTTTCAGCAGCTTTTGCGATGGACTGGAGTCCGCCGAAGGTGATGATAGCTACGAGTACTGTAATAACGGCGCAGGTGATGTAAGTGGAAATGCCAAAGCCTGCTTCCACGGAGGAAATGATGGCGTTCATCTGTGTCGTGGTGCCGGAGCCAAGGAGGGCTACCATGCATCCGAAGAAGGCAAAGAGAACGGCGAGTGGTTTCCATTTCTTGCCAAGGCCCATTTCGATGTAGTACATCGGGCCGCCGGCGATGTTGCCGTTGTCGTCGACCTGACGGTATTTGACGGCAAGGCAGCCTTCTGCGTACTTTGTCGCCATGCCGAAGAAGGCGGCGAGCCACATCCAGAAGAGTGCGCCAGGGCCGCCGAGTTTGATAGCGGTAGCGACGCCGACGATGTTGCCGGTGCCGACGGTGGCAGCGAGCGCGGTACAAAGCGCTTTGAATGAATCAATGTCTCCTTCGCCCTTGTTTCTTGCGAAGAATATGAGCTTCAGAGCTCTCGGCAGTTTAACGACCTGCAGCAGTGTGAGCCGGAATGTGAGCCAGATGCCCGTACCGACAAGTAAGACTAAGAGCCACGGTCCCCAGACGATGCTGTCAATCTGGTTTAAGATGTCTAACAACATAGATTTTTCCTCCCATTTTCCCCAGATCCCCCACCCCTTTGGAGGGATCCACTACCTGAGAAAGACTTTCCTTTCCCAAAACCCATTAAAAAACCGCCGGCTCTAAAAATGAAAACAGAGCCGGCGGCCCATTGATTTCTCAAAGTCCTTGTCCGGCCCTGTCCTTTTGCCTGAGAGATTGAGGCTTGCGCCTTTTGCACCTTCGGCTTCCGCATCGTTTCAGCGGAGATCTCCAGAGTTATGTCCGCATACAGTTTCGTGTCCTTTGAACGCCTGATAGTGTTACTCCTTCGGCAGTCTCCGAAAGGTGTATATTGAATAAGTATACACTTTTCATCCTCGAGCTCTTTCTGTATGCATCATCCATTACGAATTGTATTGTTATTATAAGGCAAAGCAGGTGTATTGTACAATAGAATTTTTGTAAATTTTTTTATATTTCTATAAAAATTTCTTACAAGTTTTGCATATATAGTGGATACTTGTTGCATTATAAGCATACACAAGTCTATTTTATTACTATTATATATAGGAGAGCGTCATGAAGCTCATCACTCCCCATTTCCTTCCTTCTTATTCTGTGATCTGAATGTCAGAGGGCACTTCCTGTTCAGATGCGTTGACGACGACGGCAACGGCTGCATCGCCTGTGATGTTGAGGCAGGTGCGGAACATGTCGAGGACTCTGTCGATGCCGGCAACGAGTGCAAGGCCTTCGAGCGGAAGTCCGACGGACTGGAGTACCATGGCAAGCATGATGAGGCCTGCGCCCGGGACGCCGGCGGTGCCGATGGAGGCAAGGGTGCCGGTGAGGACGATCATCATCATCTGGTCAAAGGTGAGCGGTACGCCGAATACGTTGGCGATGAAAATGGAGCAGACGCCCATATAGAGAGCGGTGCCGTCCATATTGATGGTCGCGCCAAGGGGCAGTACGAAGGATGCGATGTCGCGGTGAACGCCGAGTTTTTCCTGGACGTTCTTCATGTTGACCGGAAGCGTGCCTGCGGAAGAGCAGGTGGTGAAGGCGATGGCCATCGCTTCGGACATGCCGCGGAAGAAGGTGACCGGGCTCATGTGAGCGGCGACGGTCGTCATGGCAGAGTAGACGCAGACGGCGTGGATGGTGCAGCCGATCAGCATGCAGATGATGACGGAGAGAAGCGGCAGGAGCACTTTCGGTCCGTTCATGACGACGACAGGAAGCAGCAGGCAGAAGACGCCGATCGGGGCGGTCTTCATGATCATGGCGATGATCTTGTAGCAGACTTCAGCGAATGCATCAAAGAAGCTGATCAGTGTCTCGGCTCTCTTGCCGCCGACGGAAATGATGCCGGCTCCGACGAAGAGGGCGAAGATGATGACTGGCAGGATGTCTGCCTTGGCCATGGATGCGATCGGGTTCGACGGGATCATGTCGACGAAGACCTGCATGATGCTCGGGGCTTCCTTGACCTTCGGCGCGGTCGCTCCGGCCATGCTCATGCCGGTGCCCGGATCAATGGCCAGGGCTACGGCAAAGCCGATCACGATGGCGATAGCGGTGGTCACCATGTAAATGGACAGCGTCTTGATACCGATACGGCCCAGTTTCTTCATATCCCCCATGGACGTCATGCCGACGACCAGGGAACAGAAGACGACAGGAACGATCATCATCTTGATCAGATTGATGAACATGGTGCCGATCGGGGCAATCCATGTCTTCACAGGCGCCGCCGCGCCTTCTCCCAATACCAGTCCGACGATGACGGACAGGACAAGGGAGGCAAAAATCTGTAACGAAAGATTCATAATTTCCCCTCCAGGTGCCTTTTAAGGCATTAAAAATGATAGACATATTATAGGAGCATACATAATAAAAAACTAATAGATTTCATAAATTATCCATACATTTATATATGTACCCATCTGAGATATTTAATAAATTATGTAAAGCATAACCTTTGTATTATAATTTATGAGATTTACTATTTCGCTTTATGAATCAACATGCATGAAAAAAAGAGCGCGATTGAGAATAACCGCGCTCCCTATGTAAATTCGCTATAGGAAGGAGATGGGATTTCCTTCCTGAAAAATAAACGGGAAACTTTATTTTCTAATGATATTCAAATCTTCTGGACCACTTCTTCTGCGGCCGTCTCCCCTGCCCTTGCTGCCTTTTCAGCGGCAATGACTTTCTGGTAGGAGAAGACTTCTTCCTTGATGACCGGTGCGAGGACGAGGATGGAGATCAGGTTCGGGATCGCCATGAGAGCGTTCGCGATGTCGGAGAGGCTCCAGACGAGGTCTAGGGTCTGGGTAGCGCCTACGTAGACGACCATGGAGAAAGCGACGCGGTAGATGAGGTTGTACTTATGGGTGCCGAAGAGGTATTCCCATGCTTTTTCGCCGTTGTATTCCCAGCCGAGGATGGTGGAATATGCGAAGAGGATGATGCCGATGGAAACGATGTAGCTGCCGATCGGTCCGATATTGTGAGAGAAGGCTGCCATGGTGAGGGCCACGCCGGTCAGGGGCTTGCCGTCAGCGCCAAGGGTGCCGAGGACGCCGGAGGAAGCAATGGTGAGACCGGTGATGGAGCAAACGACGATGGTGTCGATGAAGGTGCCGGTCATGGAAATGTAGCCCTGTCTTGCCGGACGGTCAGTCGTGGAAGCAGCGGCCGAGATGGCAGCTGAGCCGAGGCCTGCTTCATTGGAGAAGCATCCTCTTGCCACGCCGTAGCGCATAGCGTTCATGACAGAAACAGTGATCGTACCGAGCACGCCGCCTTCGACAGCGGAAGGATCGAATGCCATCATGATGATCATGTAGAGGCCGTGCGGTACGTTTTCAATATTGAGGATGACGCAGAGGAGGCCGGCAGCGATGTAGAAGGCAGCCATGCCTGGAACGACGATGGAGGAAACTCTGGAAATGGAGGTGATGCCCCCTACGATGACGGCAAGGGTCATGACGGTCATGATGATGCCGCTGATTTCATTGGAAACACCGAATGTCACATTGACGGCGGTGCTGATGGAATTCGCCTGGGTCATGTTGCCGATGCCGAAGGAGGCAATGACGGCAAAGAGAGCAAAGAGGAAACCCATCAAGATGCCGGCTTTCTTGTTTTTGAAGCCGTTCTTCATCGTGAACATCGGGCCGCCCTTCATTTCACCCTTCGCGTTCACTTCGCGGAACTTGAAGCCGAGCATGCATTCAGAGAATTTCGTGGACAGGCCGAAGCAGGCGGAAATCCACATCCAGACGAGAGCGCCCGGGCCGCCGGCAAACATAGCCGTCGCAACGCCCACGATATTTCCTGTGCCGATCGTAGCCGCCAGAGCGGTCATCAGCGCGGAGAAGGGAGAAACGTCGCCGCTGCCCCTTGAAGTCGTCCTAGACTCCTTCGAGAAAATGCTCTTCAGAGCATAAGGAAGATTTCTCCATGTGAGGAAGTGAAGAGTGAGGGTCATGTAAATCCCCGTGCCCACGAGGAGACAGAGCATAACCGGCCCCCATACGAAACTATCAGCCGCATTGGCCCATTGATTGAGTTCAGCCATATCCATTTTCGGCAGCTCCCTTCTTGATTACTTGCTATACGGGGTTCAATAATTTTTGGAAACAAAAAAGCGCCGCACTCAGCCTTCAGAAAGATCTGAAGTGCAAAGCTGGCGCTATGTATGTATGCATCCACGCATAGCCGGGAGTTACCCTGCTGCCAGCCCTGTCCTTTTGCCTGAGAGATTCGGGATCAAAGATCCCTTTGCACCTTCGGCGTCCGCATCTTTTCAGCGGAACTCTCCAGAGATGTGTCCGTACACAGTTTCGTGTTCTCAGAACGCCTGATAGTGTTACTCCTTCGGCAGACATTTTCATGTCATTTTTCCGTGTACTTCATCCACCCTTATGGTACGGGAACCCGTACATTTCCACCACAAACCGGGACTCGTCATAGATTCCGCCCTCGGATGTGATTTGATTGAATTATACACGCATTTTTTCAAAAAGCAAGTACTTCCTCATATATTTTTTTTATATATTGATACTATGTATTTTTCTAAATTCCGCATACATGAAAAACGCCGCCTGTATACTGTATATAGCATATACAGAGAGTATAAGGAACTAGTTTTCGGGACAGATGGAAATGGATGTACTATGTTTTTTGATAGAAAATATCTATGTAATTTTGAAACAGGAGGAAAACGGGAAAAGAATAAAAGATTAAAGGCGCAGGGAATGGGAAGAGACAGATGGATGAAAAAACAAAAGAGGAGATTTTAAGAGCGCAGGATACCTTCCTTATATATATAGTATTTATATATAGAGAGGAGAATTAAAACCGGACAACCGAACTTCGTTCGTAGTAATCAACCCTAACCGCCACTTCGTGGCCCTCCTTCCCCGTCTGGGAAGGTCAACACCACTTACTTGCTTCGCAAAAGGAAAACAAGCAAACCGAACTTCGTTCGAGGAAAACCCTACAACCAGCCTAGCGGCTGAGGAACTACATCTCATTCGTCAGCTACGCTGACACCTTCTCTTTTCGGAGCAAGGTTAACACCCTTAAACCAAGGCTACGCCTTGATGAAAAACTCAAAACCTCGCTACGCTCGATGAAATGCAACTCATCCGTCGGCTCCGCCGCCACCTTCTCCTTTCGGAGCAAGGTTAAAACCGGCCTACGGCCCTGAAAATCCAGACTCAGTACATCGCAGTTAGCAGCAGCGGCAAGCGGCGCACCTTGGCCTTTTCCCCTACCCCCCCGCCAAAAAACCCCGTCCTATGCATCGGGCGGAGTTTTGCTGTGTTTCCTGTATTTCCTTTATTTCCTGTAAGGGAGATTTCTTTAATCTTGCCTTTTTGAGCCTGATCAGATACCGGCTCTTTCTTCGATTGCTGCTTCTTTGGCAGCTGCTTTTTCTGCTTTTTCGCGTTCGAGGACGGCCTGGAAGCGGACGACTTCTTCTTTGATGACAGGAGAGAGAACCAGCAGGGAAATGAGGTTTGGAATTGCCATGAGTGCGTTGGCAATATCGGAAAGGTTCCATACCAGATCCAGGGTCTGGGTAGCACCTACGTAAACAACCAGGGAGAAGATGATTCTGTAAACCATGTTGAATTTATGGGTTCCGAAGAGGTATTCCCATGCTTTTTCACCGTGGTATTCCCAGCCAATGATGGTGGAGTAGGCGAAGAGGATGATGCCGATGGCTACGATATAGGTACCGATGATGCCTATTTGGGTAGAGAAGGCTGCCATGGTGAGGGCGATGCCTTTCAGCGGTGCGCCGCTGGCATCGGTAGTGCCAAGAACGCCGGAGGAAGCAATGGTAAGACCGGTGATGGAGCAGACAACGATGGTATCCCAGAAGGTGCCGGTCATGTTGATGTAGCCCTGGCGAACGGGGTCGTCGGTGGTAGCAGCAGCAGCGGTGATGGCTGCGGAGCCCAGGCCGGCTTCATTGGAGAAGCAGCCTCTGGCAACGCCGTAACGCATGGAGTTCATGACGGTAACTGTGATGGTGCCGAGGACGCCGCCGCCAATGGCCTGCGGGTTGAAGGCCATCATGAAAATCATATAGAGGCCGTGAGGTACGTTCTGGATGTTAATAAGAATGCAGATGAAGCCTGCGATGATGTAGAACACAGCCATACCGGGAACAACGACAGAGGAAACTTTGGAAATTGTCTTGATACCGCCAAGGATGATAATCAGGGAAAGGACGGTGAGGATGACGCCGCAGACTTCCACCGGTACGCCGAAGACTGTCTGTACGGCTCCGGAAATGGAGTTTGCCTGGGTCATGTTGCCGATACCGAAGGAAGCAATGACGGAGAACAGTGCGAAGAGGAAGCCAAAGGTACGGCCAGCGGTTTTATTTTTGAAACCGTTTTTCATGGTGAACATGGGGCCGCCCTTCATTTCACCTTTAGCATTGACTTCACGGTATTTAATAGCCAGCATGCATTCGGAGAATTTGGTGGTGAGGCCGAAGCATGCGGAAATCCACATCCATACCAGGGCGCCGGGGCCGCCGGAGAACATGGCGGTGGCAACGCCTACGATGTTGCCGGTGCCGATGGTGGCAGCGAGAGCTGTCATTAATGCGGAGAATGGAGAAACGTCGCCTTTGCCGCGCTTAGTGGTGCGGGCTTCTTTAGAAAGAACGCTGTGGATTGCATAGGGCAGATTCCGCCAGGTCTGGAATTTTAATAAGCAGGTGAGGTACACGCCGGTACCGACAAGGAGCACCAGCATTACCGGGCCCCAGACTATGCCGTCAATGGTATTGACGAGCGAGTTGATTGCAGCCATGTCCATAATAATATCCCCCTTACATTTGACCCGTATTTCTGAGAAAAAAACAACCGCCGCACTCAGGCTGATGGTGTGTGTAAAGTCTGAGGCTGGCGGTTGTATGTATGTATGCATCCATGCATAGCGGGAGTTACCCACGTGCCAGCCCTGTCCTTTTGCCTGAGAGATTCGGGATTTACGGGTGAAATCCCTTTACACCTTCGGCGCCCAATCGAATGGGACTCTCCAGAGTTGTGTCCGTACACAGTTTCGTGTTCTTCTGAACGCCTGATAGTATTACTCCTTCGGCAGAGTGCCCTTTCAGCTCTCATTTTTCAGTGTACATCATCCACAGATATGTATGCGCTTTGACTCTATGAGCCTGCCGGGCATTTGCGGCATATACAAAGGCACTTGGCCTGAAGTATACAAGAGGATTGATGGATTTCCCTTTTTGAAAGGCAGGGCCCCCACCCGGGAGAGAGTTCTGGGTGTCTCTCCCGGCGGCCCGGGACTGCGATTCCGAAGATGGATGGATGCGCAGGCCCTGTCCCAGGCCTTGTATCATACTGCCCGGCGGAAGGGAAAATGGGGAAACCTTCTCGCCTGGCAGATATGAACCTTCTTACTCTTCCACTTCTGGCTGAGCTTTTGCACTTGCCAGGGATGGATCGAGGTCTTCGTATTCTTCGTAGTCCTTGCCGGTCTTCAGATGATCGAAGTATTTCTCGGTTTCTCTGACGACGACTCCGGAAAGGGCCAGAAGAGCGATGAGGTTCGGGATAGCCATGAGTCCGTTGACAATATCCGCCAGAACCCAGATGGCTTCTAATTTAAGGAACGCGCCGCTTGCGACAAGCGCGATGAATATAATACGGTAAGGAAGGATGCCCTTGGTGCCGCAGAGGTAGATCATGCAGCGTTCGCCGTAGTAGTTCCATCCGAGGATGGTGGTGAAGGCGAAGAGGACAAGTCCGACCATCAGCATGTAGCCGCCAACTGCCGGGAAGGCATCCTGGAAAGCTGCATTGGTGAGTGCTGCGCCGTTGAGGCCTTTGAGCCATTCGCCGGATACGACGATGGTAAGTCCGGTCAGGGTGCAGATGATGATGGTATCGATGAAGGTACCTGTCATGGAAATGAGACCCTGTTCTGCCGGCCATTTTGTCTTAGCGGCTGCGGCTACGATCGGAGCGGAACCAAGGCCGGATTCGTTGGAGAATACGCCTCTGGCAATACCGCTTCTCATGGCAAGCATCACGCCTGCTCCTGCGAAGCCGCCGGCTGCTGCTGTGCCGGTGAATGCGTTGGAAATGATGGTCTCAATAGCCATCGGAATCTGATTAGCGAAGTAAGCAAGGACGCCGACGGTGGAAACGAAGTAAATCACTGCCATTGCCGGAACGATCTTGGATGCGGCATTCGCGATGGACTGGAGTCCGCCGAGAGTGATAGCTGCGACCAGGATGGTCAGGATGATGGCGGTCCATGTCGGTGAAACGCCGACCGTCATCTGGGTGATTTCAACGATGGAATTGACCTGAGCGAATGTACCGATACCGAAGTATGCGACGAGTACGCCGAAGAGAGCAAAGAGAGTTCCAAGCCATTTATACTTCTCACCCATGCCGTTCTTGATGTAGAACATCGGGCCGCCGGCGATTTCGCCTTTGGAATCGACTTCGCGGTATTTAACAGCCAGAAGACCTTCCGCATACTTGGTTGCCATTCCGAAGAAAGCAGCCATCCACATCCAGAAAATAGCGCCAGGGCCGCCAGCTGCGATTGCAGTAGCTACGCCGACGATATTGCCGGTGCCTACCGTTGCGGAAAGAGCTGTGCAGAGAGCCTTGAAAGAATCAATATCTCCGCTGCCTGCGTTCTGTGCCTTGAAAATTAATTTCAAAGCCTTGGGAAGCTTGAAAACCTGCAACATCTTCAAACGAAGTGTCAGCAGAATCCCGGTTCCCACCAAAAGAACCAAAAGCGGTGGTCCCCAGATAAAACTGTCGGCTGCATTCAGCCAATTCATGTAATTCAAATCCATGTTCGTCCTCCTCGAAATAGAAATATGCAAAAAGCCGGCATCCAAAATATAAAACTCTGGAAGCCGGCATTGTCTATCCTAAAACGAGTACGAAAAAATCGTAAGAACGTTTCTTTATGCTCTGTCCTTTTGCCTGAGAGATTGGGACCTTGCGATCCTTACACCTTCGGCGCTCATTTGTGAGACTCTCCAGAGTGTGTCCGCAACCGGTACCGCCTCTTGCGAGGCACCTGAGAGTGTTACTCCTTCGGTAAGCCATACGGCTTTCTCCCACTTGCATCATCCACCAATATGAATTTGATGTTTGCATTATAAGTCCCAGCGGACCCATATGCAAGCGTTATTTTAAGGCTTAATCATTTTCTAATGGATAACCCCTTGAAAATTTCAGCACATTTTATCCAAAATACCCCTAAAATTAACGTTCAAACCACCCCTGTGCATAAAGTGCGAAAACATCGATAAAACCAAGGATTTTGCATAGATTTCTAACTAATCATTTACTAATATAATAAGAAAATGCTAAGATTGGTTTAATATTTGGAGGGATAAAATAGAGGGAGCTGCCCTCCTGGAAAAGTATTTTAGAATTGGAAATACTGGGGAGAGAGATTAAAAGCGGGAAAACTAGGGAGAGAGTTTAAAACCAGACAACCAGCCTGACGGCTGAGGGAGATGAATCTCCTCAGGCGCAGGCGCGCCAGCTTTCCCTACGGGGCGAGCTCTAAAACCCTTTCCTTACTTCGCAAAGGGAAAACAGGCAAACCTCGCTTCGCTCGAAAAACCTTTTTATATTGAAAGCATTAAGGAATACTACACTCTTTCCACCGGCCTTCTTAGAAACTGCACCTTTAAAAACCATACAACCGGACTCTGTCCGAGTAACTGCAACTCATCCGCCCGACATCAGAATTTGAGGTCGGGCACCTTCCCTTCCAGGGCAAGGTCAAGACCGGCCTACGGCCCTGAAAATCGGAACTCAGTACATCGCAGTTAATAATAGCGGTACACGACGATACAGAAGGTTTTGACCTCCACCATCGGGGGAGGATCCGGCCAATCTTTTAACTGTTGCCGGAGAAAGGGGTGCAGTATTCATTGGTTTTTATAAAAGGTTCCACAAGCGCAGCTTGGTTGTATGGTTTTTCCATTCATACGTTTTTCCCATTTGTGTGGTTTTCTTATTCATACGGTTTCCCCTGTCCTATGCTCCCCAATTGTCTACCTATTTTCCCCTCTCTCGTTCTCTTTATGGTAATATATTGACAGGAATCGAAACGTGGAGTAATGTATAAGTGATAATTGTTTTCAATAAGAATTCCCCTTTTATTGAAATGATTACCGACTAACTGAATAAGGAGAAATTTTATGTCTGATGTATTCTGGGGATTGTTTATCCCCTTCCTCGGAACGTCTCTGGGGGCTGCGTGTGTGTTCTTTATGCGCGGCGAGATGAACCGCTCTGTACAGCGCGGGCTGACGGGTTTTGCGGCCGGCGTGATGGTGGCGGCATCGGTCTGGAGTCTTCTGATCCCTGCGATCGAAGAGTCTGAGCCTCTCGGAAAGATGGCGTTCCTTCCGGCGACGATTGGTTTCGGCGTCGGCATCCTTTTCCTTCTGCTGCTGGATCGTGTGATCCCGCATCTTCATATGAATGCGAAGAAAGCAGAAGGCCCGAAGAGCCACCTGGAAAGGACGACGATGCTTGTCCTGGCCGTGACGCTTCATAATATCCCTGAAGGCATGGCCGTCGGTGTCGTTTATGCAGGCTTCCTTTCCGGACACGCAGGAATCACTGCTGCGGCTGCCATGGCACTGTCGCTTGGGATTGCCATCCAGAACTTCCCTGAAGGCGCTATCATTTCCATGCCGCTGAAATCCGCCGGCATGGGCAGCTGGAAATCCTTCATAGGAGGCGTCCTCTCCGGCATCGTAGAACCGATCGGAGGCACGCTGACGATCCTGGTCACCGCCATGGTCGTCCCGATGATGCCTTACTTCCTTTCCTTCGCCGCAGGTGCTATGCTCTACGTCGTTGTAGAAGAACTCATCCCGGAAATGTCCGAAGGTGAACACTCCGATATCGGAGTCCTCTCCTTTGCCGTAGGCTTCATGATCATGATGGCTCTCGACGTTGCACTGGGATAACAACTACATACAAATAAAAAAACCGCTGTAAAAATTTCATGGCGGTTTTTTTGTGAGAATTTTGGAGGGGATGGGGATTTGAGAATAGAGAGTGAAAACCATACAACCGCCTTACAGGCTGGGAAATGATGTTTCCGGTCCCTCCGGGACCACCTTCCTCTACGAGGCAAGGTCAAGTTCAAAACCATACAACCGCGCGCACTCGTGGTAATCAACTCTATCCGCCCTTCGGGCACCTTCCCCGTCTGGGAAGGCAAGTGTTAGCGGCGCTTGGGAAAATGAACCCCTTTCCCCTGACGGTGACAGCTTTACGATAATCGAGAAAAGTCAGGACTCAGTACATAGTAGTTCGTAGCAGCTCGTTTTAAATGGTTCAAAGTATGCTCTTCAAAATCCTTACTGTTGCCATTTTGGTTTTCTGCTGTTTTTTCTGCTGCTGCGGTTTGGGAAATGTTTCACGTGAAACATTTTCTTGGTTTTTGTCAAAAAAAGACGCCTTGGGATGGTTTGTCCCTTGGCGTCTTTACTATATATAGTTGGTTTTATTCACAGGAAGGATATATATAGTGGTTTGTTTGAAGAGTCTTGTTTTCCCAGTGTTTTTGGGGCAGCACAGGGATTTTTGCATGGGGTTTGTGATTTATCCCAAGAGTTTTTCACAATATTCACAGGCTGTGAAAAGGGGCTGTGTGAATCTTTTTATTTGCTGTTTTTCCGATATTATCGAGGTTTTCACATTTTCACAGGTATTTATTCACTTGTTTTTATTCACAAAGTTTTCCACAGTTTGTGTATAACTTATCCCGGTGAATTTCTTCGCTTTTTTCTTTCGTGCTGTCAATCTGGCAGTAGCGAGGTTTTTGCAGCATTGGTGTTTTCTTTGGTTTCTTCCGTCTGATTTTCGGGCAGGGCCATGGGTTCTTTGACGAAGTCACGGATGTGCTCGTTGATGACAGCGGCCATTCTTTGTTTGGCGACGACGTCTCCGTGGAGGCCGTCCAGGGCAAGGGCTGGTGTCATTCCCGGGTCAAGGGGGAAGGCAGCGGCAATGTCGATGTGGGGCTGGGTGCGGATGAAGGCGTTGACTTTGGCAAAGGGTGTCTGCCAGTCGTCTACGGTGGGTTCGTCGAAGGTTTTCTTGATGCTGGCCGGGTTGATCGGCGGAAGGGTCATGAGGATGGATGTGATGCCGTTGTCGCTGCATTTCTGCTGGATGGCTTTCAGGTCCTCGATGACGTCTTCGGCAGGGACGCCGCCTCTTAAGCTGTTGCTTCCTCCCATGATGAGAAGGTATTTCACATGGAAGGGTAGGACGTCTCTGTCAAATCTTTCGAGCATGGATTCGCTGGTGTCGCCGCTCTGGGACAGGTTGATGACAGGGAAATCGAGGTAGTGCTCGTAGGAGTATTCGAGGTCGTTGGGGCTGTAGGACATGCGTCCTCCGCCGTGGCTGATGCTGTCTCCAAAGACGCCGACGACCCATCCTGCATCGGGGTCGGTGGTGCGTTTCTGTGCTTCGCTCCATTCGCCGACAGGATTTCCTTTGGCATCGATGCCGCGGACGCGCCAGTAGTAGGTGCCTGTCCTCGGTCTTGCGTCATAGAGGTCGCTCAGCTCAGTCTTGGCGCTCCAGAGGCGGAAGAGGGAGGGATCGGTACCTGTCGGATTTTCCGGAGGCTGGGTGGTCACTTCGACTTCATAGGAAGCGGCGCCGGGCATCCAGACGAAGGAATAGACGGGATAGAGCATGGCTCCGCCCTGTTCCCCGCTTCTGTCCGGTTTCTGGTACGGCGCGTCGCGGTCGTCCTTGAAGGCGCCGTCTTCAAACGGCATGTATGGCGTGAAGGCGCTGATCGGGTTTCCGTCGAAGTCGATTGGGCGGACGCGGTAGGAAACGTTTTCAGGATGTTCCAGGCGTCCTTTCTTGTCCAGGAGGACGGAATTGGCGTAGACGAACTGGTTGTCGTAGAACATGCCGTCATCGTCTTTCATCTGCACTTCGTAGCGCACGGCATCGTAATCGGGTTTCCAGGAAAGTCCGATCAGATCTCCCCCTTCTGCCGGCGCGAGCGTCCCGGCGGCGCACCAGAGCATCAGCAGTGCTGCTGTGCATTTATATTTCCAGTAATGTTTTCTCATCGAAATCTCCCCCCTGCTTTTCTTATAAGATTTCTATTAATAGGTCGGTATGAAATGGCCGATTTCGCGGTTGATTTCCCCTGCGATCATCTGCTTGGCGTTCCAGTCGCCGTGGATGCCGTCCATGGCAAATTCCGACGGCATGACGTCGAAGGATGCGAAGGGTGCGGCGGTGTCGATATATGGTTTCGTCCGGATGTAGGCGTTCACTTTGGCGACGGATTCCTTCCAGCCTGCATAGGTGGTCTCGCCGTAGTATTTCTGGATGTTTTCCGGATTGAGCGGCACGATGGTCATGAGAATCGGCGTGATGCCGTGGTCGATGCACTTCTGACGGATTTTTTCCAGGTACTCGATGGCCTTGTCCGGGCTCGTGCCCATGCGAAGGTCATTGATGCCTCCCATGATGAGAAGGTACTTCACGTGGAAGGGAAGGACGTCCCTGTCGAAGCGGTCGTACATCATTTCCACGGTGTCGCCGCTTCTTCCCATATTGACGGCCGGGAAATCGAGGTAAGAAACGTAGCTGTACGCCATATCGGCGGGGCTGTGGTAGAGATGGCCGCCGCCCTGAGTAATGCTGTCGCCGAAGATGCCGACATTGTAGCGGCTCTCGACGTCATTTCTCACGCGTTCGGGAAGGCTCCATTCGCCGACGGGCGCGCCTGTCTCGTCCATCCCCCTGACGCGCCAGTAGTAGGTCCCGATTCTGGGATCGCTGTCATAGACGTTCGAAAGGGAGGTCACGCGGGAAAAGACGCGGTGGGCAGAAGGCGCTGTGCCGGAAAGGGTTTCCGGATAGGAGTCTGTCACTTCCACTTCGTACTTCGCCGCGCCCGGGATCCCTGCGTAGGAATAGACGGGATAGAGGAGCGAGGAACCGTTTTCCGGACGATAGACGTTCGGAAGCGGCGCATCGCGGCCAAGGCGCTTCATCGTGCTCCTGACTTCCATCGGAGCTGAGAACGGCGCAAGGCCTGTCCAGTCGGCATCGATCGGGCGCACGCGCCAGTAGAGCACGCCGTCCCCTGCTGGAATCTTCGACAGGTCGATGATGACTTTATTCGTATAGATTCTCTGGTTGTCATAGACGTGATCCGCCAGAGGTTCGTTGCGGTCCAGGTTGTAAGGAATACCGCGGAAAATTTCCACTTCATAGCGGACGGATTCCGGATTTTCTGCCCATGTGAGGAGCACGAGATCCTTTTCCGAAGAAGGCGCATTCAGCCCCTCCTTCGCATTTTCCGCCCGGATAATGCGGTCAGGCATCTGCGGAATGACCGGTGCCGCCGCGAAAGCTGGCAGCGAAGAAATGCCCAGAAGGCATGCCGCCAGAATTGAAATACATTCTTTTCTAATCATTGAATCCTTAACCATTCCCGGAAATGATGGAAAGCGCTTTCTTCGCGTCCTCGTCGCCCAGATCGGCAGCGCGGGTCAGCCAGAATTTCGCCATTTCCCTGTTTCTTTCTGTTCCATACCCATTTTCATAACAAGCGGCCAGCCATCCCATTGATGCCGGATAGCCGTTTTCCGCGGATTTCCTGAATATTTCAAAGGCTTTGTCGTCCTTGCCGTCTTCGTGGTACATGACGCCAAGCTGCATGGCAGACGACTCCATCCCCTTCTCTGCGGCTTTTTTGTAGTAGAGGCGGGCCAGACGTCTGTCCTTCCTCGTGCCTGTGCCGTAGTAGTAGCAGTTTGCCAGATTTCCTTCTGCCGTCGGATCTCCCGATTCGGCTGCCATCTTCGTGTACTTGAAGCCATCCTTCTTTTCCTTCTCGTTCTTGGAGAAGGAAAGGACGAAGCCGAGCGTCAGCGCCGCGGTCATGTAGCCCGAGGCCGCCGCTTTCTTCCAGAGCTGGATGGCTGCCTTCTGGTCCCGCTTCGTTCCAAGGCCCCTGTAGACGAGGAAGCCCATGAAATACTCCGCTTCCGGTGCGCCTTTCACAGCGGCAAAGGAGAAATGGATGATGGCTTCGCCCGGATTGAACCGGTCTGCATCCCCCAGCGGATTTTCGCGCAGCTCATTGAACGCGCTTCCGAGGTGAATCGATGCTTTCCAGTATTCTTTCTGCTCTGCCATGGAGAGGAGGGCCATCCCCTTCTCTGTCCATCCTTCGCGCTTCTTTCCATAAACGAGGTAAAACGTTCCCAGCGCATCGGCAAGAACGGGATCTTCTTCTGCCCCTTTCTCTATTTCCGGGATGATCGACTTCTCAGCTTCGGCGATCGTTTCCTCCGAAGCATCTGCCATGAGCGCAAGGCGCATCAGCTTGGCGCCCGCATTTCCTTTCGCAGCGCTCTTTGCCAGAAGCTCGATAGCGATATCCACGTCATACGTCATCATGGCCAGCATGTACAGCGCATCGCTGTCACCGGCCCCGGCCAGTTCCTCCAAGAGAGGCTTTGCCTCCTTCAAGCGGCAGGAAACGAAAAGCTCCCGCGCTTTCTCTATCTCTGTCATACAGACTCCTTCCATGCGTACCATGTATAAAACATCCAATCATTATACGCCAGATCAATCATTCTTTCTACAATTATTATAACAGAGAAAACGGCCGGATATATAGAAATTATCGAATCTTTCTATTCCTTTTTTGAATCTGGTTTCATACCTTTTCCGTATGGGAAAGCGGCAGGAATGCAGGGAGTGGAGGGTAGGAGGTGGTACGGGTCTTGGCATTTTAGCGGTGCTCGTCCACTTCCCCATTTTCCCAATCAAAAAGACCAGCTTTACGGCTGGCCTTTCTGATTTATATGCATAGATTGGTGGATTCAATCCATGGAAACAAATTATTTGTCTTCTTTCAGAGCATCGACGATTTCTTCGGCTCTTTCCATTGTCTTTTCTGCGACATAGCCGGAGAATTCATGTTTCTTCTTCAGATCTTCGACTGCTTTCTCATCGACTTTTTCTACTTCTGTTTCACCGCTGACGTCTTTGTCAGCCTGGCCCATTGCGTCTTCGAGCTGCTCAGCACGTTCCATCGTTTTCTCTGTACGGAAACCGGAGAATTCGTGCTCCTTTTTCTTTTTCTCAATGGCCTCTTCTGTCATTTCTTCTACTTTCTTTTCCATGATTCGTCATCCTTTCTTGAAGAAAAAACTCCCCAAATACGACTAGCGCCGTACCATCAAGCCCCCGGGTTATTACAAGTGACGGGCAGCGTCGAAAAATGACTGCCTCATGACGATAGAACCCCCGATTGAATTATGAGTACTATCTCTATGAAGTATCTGACTATCTGTTTATAGTATAGATGTTTTTCGAAATACAGACAAACAAATTCAATTTGTGGAAGTCACAAGTTTTATTTGTAGGAATGATTACCAATAGCGCTATTGCGACATGTATGCAGACAATAAAAAAGAACCCATCGCGGGCCCAAAGGGGTCTACTTCCCCGAGGGAAAGTCCCGAAACCGGTTCTTCTTTGTACTCCATAATTATAGGCGAAAAAATAAATTGTCAACAGAGACCCCGCTAAAAAGGAGCCTTGCAGCAATGCTTCAGGGCTCCTTTTTAACAGTGCTTTGATTGATCATTTTTTTATCCTCGGGGAATTACGCCGGGTGTTTTGCCATGTGTCTGGCCGATTTTCTCGGATGGCCAAGGACACAATCGTTGATGTATGCTGCGCGGTCGAGTTTTCTCTCAGCCAGGTAGCCGAAGTAACCGTATTCCTTCTTGAAATGCTTGACGCCTTTTCTGATTTCATACTCTAAGATTTTCATCATGATAAATCCTTCCCTTCCGCTCTTGAACGACCGGGAGATCCCGCGCTGTATGCCTCCTTTCTGCTGGTACCGGGTTTCCGGTGATATGAAGGAAATCTCGGGAATTCCGGGCCTTTCCTTCCTTTCACCTATAGTATAGATTTCCTACTATACTAAATCCAACTGTTTTAGATAGTACTTTTTACTGATTGTTTTTGTTACTTTTCATTCTCGATGATGCGGCTGGCACGCTCGAGGTTTTTCTTTTCCTTGTAGGAAACGTAGTCTTCAGAAGACTCTTCCTTTTCACCTTTGGAAGCAGCTGCCTTCTCTTCCATGGCTTCCGCTCTTTCCAGGTTCTTCTCACTCTTGAAGGCTGTGTACGGACTCTCTTCTTTCATGTCCTCAACGGCTTTCTTATTGACTGTATCAATGATTTTTTCCATGATTCCTGCTTCCTTTCTGCCGGTATTTTCTTAGACAGCGGCTTTGATTTTCTTAGCTTCCGGTTTTCTGAGGCCGCTGATGGTTTCTACGTAATCGGCTTTTTCCAGTTTCCTGGCTGCCATGTAGCCGAAGTAGAAGTTATCCTTCTTCAATGCTTTGACTGCTTCCTTGTTTTCACGATCAATGATTTTTTCCATTTTATAGACTCCCTTTCTGACTTGATTTCCTTAAATAGCGATTCTGACTTTCTTGGCTTCCGGTTTTCTGAGGCCGCTGATGGTTTCTACGTAATCGGCTCTTTCCAGTTTCCTGGCTGCCATGTAGCCGAAGTAGAAGTTATCCTTCTTCAATGCTTTGACTGCTTCCTTGTTTTCACGATCAATGATTTTTTCCATTTTATAGACTCCCTTTCTGACTTGATTTCCTTAAATAGCGATTCTGACTTTCTTGGCTTCCGGTTTTCTGAGGCCGCTGATGGTTTCTACGTAATCGGCTCTTTCCAGTTTCCTGGCTGCCATGTAGCCGAAGTAGAAGTTATCCTTCTTCAATGCTTTGACTGCTTCCTTGTTTTCACGATCAATGATTTTTTCCATTTTGTATGCTTCCTTTCTGTGTTCATTTCTTTGATTTTCTTGATCTCTTCGATCTGTCCATAGTATAGGTTTTTCAAGTAACAATATCCAACTGTTTAAATTCATATATTTTACATGGTATTTTTGTTATAATGAAGAAAATGAACCATGGAAAGGAGTTACTATGAACTTTCAATCGCTGCATTATTTCATCATGCTCGCGAGGGAGAAGAATTTCACACGCGCAGCTGAGAAACTCCATATTTCCCAGCAGACGCTCTCTGCCAGCATCGCCGCGCTGGAGCGCGAGCTGAACTGCAAGCTTATCATCCGCCATGTCCCCCTCGAGCTTACGTATGGAGGAAGGACCTTCTTCCATTACGCCCTCTCTCTCACAGGCGAAGAGGAATCCATGCGCCGCTCCCTCCTCGACATCGCAGAAGAAAAAACAGGAGAACTGCGTATCGGCGTCGGCTATGTCCGCGGCAGGACCCTTCTTCCGCCCATCCTGAAGAAATT
This sequence comes from Dialister hominis, assembly GCF_007164725.1. Classification (NCBI taxonomy): domain Bacteria; kingdom Bacillati; phylum Bacillota; class Negativicutes; order Veillonellales; family Veillonellaceae; genus Dialister; species Dialister hominis. The sequence continues at coordinate 2,161,185 of NZ_AP019697.1, forward strand.
CGGGGACAAGCACCCGGGCGTCACATTCCGCATTCTGGAATCCACGAATAAACAGCTCAGGACCCGCCTCGTCGAAGGCGATATCGACCTCTCCATCGGGCACTACAGGGAAGTCCCGCCAGGCATTGAAATAGAACCGATCTACGAAGAACAAATCTGCCTCCTCATCACAAAGAAACTCTTCGACGAAACCGTAGAAGGCACCATCGAGGAAGTCTCCGCCGCTCTCCAGAGGGACGTCAAAGAAGGCATGCGTCCCTTCGCCAAATGCCCCTTCCTGAATACCCGGGGCGAAAACGTCTCCGGCTACTTCGAGACACTCTACCTCGCCGAAGCGCCCTTCACACCCTTCATCCGCTGCATGTCCAACAACATGGAAACCCTCCTCTGCCTCTCCGGAAAAGGCATGGGCGCCCTCTTCTGCCCCCAGAACCTCGTCCGCTCCTCCCTTTCCAAAGAAGACCTCAGGGAAATGTACGTCATCCCCCTGCCGGAGACCAAGTATGCCATGTCCGTAGGCGTAAGGACAAAAGCCGCCCCCTGGTCCATCCGCGATGAATTCATACAGCTCCTGAAGGAAGAACTCGCGAGGGAGAATGGAATTTAAAAAGGGGAAATATTGAGGAAAACCATAAAAAGGGGAAAAAGAAAGAAAACCATACAACAGGAAAACCCTTAAAACAAAAGGGAAAATGGGAAAAGAAAAAAAACAGAAAACAAAAATGTTTCACGTGAAACATTTTTAGTAAAAGAAGGAAAACCTTACGACCGCAGCTTTGCTGCGTGGTAATCAAACCTATCCGCCGGCCTTTTTAGAAAATGAACCCCTTTCGGCGCATCCGCGCCACTTTCCCCTAACGGGGACAGCTTTTACCGCTGGTGCTGTTCGCCTTTTTATCACTTTCGATTTTGAAGATGTGAGAGGAAACAATTTCAGCGCTTTTGGGAGTCCCCGTTAGGGGAAGCTGTCGAACTTTTAACACTGATGTTCGACTGAAGGTGTGCATGATTCATCGCACCTAAAACTATAAAAATGTTCCACGAGCATCGTGAGGTCGTCCGGTTTTTCGCCCGATTCCATCGAGCTTCTACAGTTTCCCCTCCATTTCCCCATCAAAAAAAGGGCTGTAACAAAATGGTTAATCATTTTGCTACAGTCCCCTTTTCTATTGGAATATTCCATTAAAGGATACTAACAAATGTATTTATTGGTTCTATCTGAAAACCTCAAAACCTCGCTTTGCTCGAGAACTACATCTCATTCCCCGGCTTCGCCGGGACCTTCTCCTTTGGAACAAGGTTAACACCCTTAAACCTCGCTTCGCTCGATGGAAATGCACCCCTCTCACGCAGCGAGCTTCTCCGGTTTTCCTCCATTTCCGCATCAAAAAAAGCATTGAAAGCTCGTTTCGAGTTTTCAATGCTTTTTCTTTGGATTTCTTAAATCATATACCCGTTATGTTCGAGGACGGCTTCTGCTTCGTCTACGCCGTTTTCTGCGGCTGCTTCGATCCAGCGGAAGGCTTCGTCTCGGTTTTCTTCGGTGCCGTGGCCTTCAAGGTACATCATGCCTGCTGCGTACTGGGCGCGGGGGATGCCGGCTTCGGCGGCTTCTTTCATGTAGAGGAAGCCGTTTTTCTCGTCTTTTTCTTCGAGGCACAGGAGCGCGAGGGACATGAGGCTTTCTTCGTGGCCCATGGCAATGGCTTTCTTATATAGAGAGACAGCTTTCTTTCTGTCTTTTTCTACGACAAAGCCCTGATCGTAATCGTAGGCAAGTTCAGCGAGTGCTTCGGGGATGCCGGCTTCGGCCGCTCTTTCGTACCAGCGGAAGGCTTTCTCCTGGTCTTCCTTGTCGTCGCTGTTTTCATAGACGGACGCGAGGAGCATGGCTGCTTCACCGTTGCCGTGTTTCCACGACTTTTTCAGCCATTCAGCTGCTTTCTTCGTGTCTTTTTCCTTTTTCCAGGAGTTCAGGAGCATCTCGCCCACTTTGTATTCACTGTACTGGTCATGGAATTCTGCCGCTTTCTTGAAGCAGAGCATGGCGCGTTCTTCGTTTCTTGGAACGGCGTACCCTTCTTCGTAGGCGGAGCCCAGATCGTAGAGCGCACGCCAGTATTCAGCGAGCGCTGCTTTCGTCAGCCACTTTATGCCTTCTTCGAAATTGACGATGAGAGCGCCCAGATAGAAACGCCCTGCTTCATCCATCGCAAGGACGTCGCCGGAAACGGCAGCCTTGAGGACACGCGGGAAGCATTCATTCACGATATCCCACATTTCCTGATCATCGGTCCCGTTCACGAGGGAAATGCCGCAGAGTGCGCTGCCTTCCTCGTAACCTTTCTGGAACCATTTGACCGCTTTCCTTTCGTCGGCTTCGACGTGGCCGTAGCCTTCGCGAAGACAGCAGCCGATGAGGTACATGGCTCTTGGCGCCCCCATCTTCGCTTCTTTCTGAAGTTCTACGACCGCTTCGTCGATTTTTCCCTGCATAAATAAAGACTCACCCTGTGACTGATTCATTGTCCCTCCATACAATCAGGCATTCAAATATTGCTGCATCAACAACTTCGCGTCAGGATCACCCTGCGCGTCACTTCTTCTGAAACATTCTTCAGCGGCGCGGAGATTTCTCGTCCCGCCGATGCCGGTCGCATAGCAGAGGCCAAGGAAATTTTCAGCCCTTGGATAGCCCTGCGCCGCTGCTTCCTTGAAACGCCTGACGGCGCCGTCCCCGTCCTGGTCACGGAGTGCCAGCTCGCCGAGCTCGCAGATGGCTTCCGCCTGTCCCTGCTCAGCGGCTTCTTCAAGGAGCGTCCTTCCTTTTTCTTCGTCGACTTCTGTGCCTGCCCCGTTCACATAGCAGTCGCCCAGAGAGGCGATGGCATCGATATCGCCGGTATCAGCAGCTTTCTCGATCCAACGGAAGCCTTCGCTGGCATCACTGTTCTTCGCAAGCCCCAGAAGGTGCATGCGTCCGATGGATCGCCCGGCAGGGACATTTCCCTTATCCCAGGCGGCCAGGTAGAGATCCATCGCTTTTTCGTAATTGATTTCTGTCCCGCGGCCGTAGAGGTAGCAGTCGCCGAGCTTGTACATGCAGCTCGGAGAGCCCTGCTCTGCGCCCTTCGTGAAGAATTCATACGCTTTGTCCATGTCCTGGGAAATGCCGTCGCCAAGGACGTACATCGTGCCCAGCGCATCCGACGCTTCCCCGTTTCCATGGTTCGAAGCGCGTTCAAAACAGGTCGCTGCCTTCTCCTTGTCCTCCTCGACGCCGATAGCGCCGTAGAAGCAGTCCCCGAGGCGCAGCTCCGCTTCGTGATACCCAAGCGCAGCCCCCTTCAGGAACCAGGTGAAAGCAAGCTTCGGATCATACCGCGAGAAACTTTCGTCCATCGCGATACGCCCTGCGTCCGCCATAGAAAGGCACAGCCCCTTCTCGGCTGAACGAACATACCAGTCATAGGCCTGATCCATATTGATCTTGCGTCCCAGGCCGCGTTCATAAAGAATCGCAATCTGGCGCATCGCAAAAGGATCGCCGGCCTTTGCCATCGGAAGAAGTTTCTTCATATGTTCTACATACTTCTCCGTCATTTCCTTCTTGTTTCCTTCTCCGTCCCGGTAGAGGATGAAGAATCCGGAGAGCACATCACCTGCTCTCCATCCGCTGTCCACCAGCTCTAGGAAACGGTCTCCATTCCAGCGTACTTCCACCGCATAGAAATAGAAGAGCCCGAGCAAGTACTGATCCCTGCCATTTGCCGGGTCCTTCGCCAGCTCTTTCAAAAGCGAAAGACTCTCTGCAAACTCTCCTGCGAGGAACAACGATTCCGCGCGTTTCGTTTCATTATCCATAAGGCCCCTCATTTCAAGCCCGCTCCGCTCTTCCACGGATCGAAACTTCTTCACCTTTATCATACATTGAATTTTGTCGAAAAATAATAATAAATATTATAATTTTTCTATATTATAGAAAATAGTCTGAAAAAATGGGACTATTTTTACTGTTTTAGTTATAGAGATATATGTAAAACTTTAGAGAAAAGAGACATACCATAGAAAAAAGTAACAATATGGTGGACGTAAGATTGACGCGAGCGAGGATTGAAAACCGGACAGCCTCGCGATGCGAGGGGAAAAGGATTTTAAAACCGAACAACCCGCCTGCGGCTGAGGGAGATGAAAACCTTTACAACCAAGCTGCGCGAGAGTAAAAAGGAAAACCTTCACAACCAGTCTGAAGGCTGTTGGAAATGAACCTCCTCAGTCGACTCCGTCGCCAGCTCCCCCTACGGGGCGAGCTCTGAAACCATTTCCCTGCTTCGCAAAGGAAAACATGCAAACCTCGCTGCGCTCGTAGTAATCAACCCTATCCGCCAGCCTTTTTAGAAACTGCACCTTTGAAAACCACAAAACCAGCCTAACGGCTGAGGAAATGCAACTCATCCGTCGGCTCCGCCGCCACCTTCCCTTCCAGGGCAAGGTCAAAGGCAATTCTTCCCTCCGTTGTGGGCAGCTCGCGATGTGAAATGAAAAAATCAATGGTTTTGTTTTGAACTTATATAGGCACCTTCCCCGTCTGGGAAGGCGAGTGTTAGCGGCGCTCGGAAAAATCAGGACTCAGGAATGCCGAGCAGCGCGAGGTTGTCTGGTTTTCCTTCAGCCCGGAGCTGGTTGTCTGGTTTTCTTTTCTTTTTCCATTTTTTCCCTCTCTTTTCATACTCCCCATTGCCAAAAAAGAGGGGATGTGACAAAATTCATCCCAACAAAAAAGGCTCTGCCCCGGATCATTTGGTCCGGGGCAGAGCCTTTCGTGTTATAATTTTTTACAATGAAAAATAACAACACTAGCAATCATTTTACCGCAGAACAAGGCATTTTGCCAATGTTTCCCTCTGAGATTCTCAATGTCGATGATCCTGTTTTAATGTATGACAGATTTATGGAGGAAATCGATCTTAAAAAGTACCTTCGTTACATACCGACGCGTGGCGCTGGCAGACCCAGGTATAATCCCGTCAACATGCTGAAAACGATCATCTATGGTTTCGCAGAAGAAGGATATTGCTCTTTTAGAAAACTTGAAGATAATTGCAGGGTTAATATCAGATATATGTACCTGATGAATTATGAAGCCCCATCCTATCGGACATTCTGTCATTTCGTGAAGGGCTTTCTTAAGTATTCTCTCAAGGATATCTTTTATTCAATTACGAAAGAACTCTGCGGCAAACTCAACGTGGATTTGCAGCATATATATATTGACGGTTCCAAGTTTGAAGCGAACGCAAATAAATACAGCTGGGTATGGAAGAAATCCGCTGAAAAATCCCGCTACAAGCATTTTGCCAAGATTACCAGCCTTTTTGAGTTACTCAATGATGATCTTAAGTATGACCATATGAGTGTAAACATCAATACAGAATACGCTCCGGACTATCTGCGTCTGGTATTGGATAAATTAAAAGAAATCTGGCAGATTGATGAGACGGCCTTTGTTCATGGAAGCGGGCATCGCAAGTCCGATCATCAACGCAAGTATGAGCAGCTTAAGGCATATACATCAAAACTTGAAGAATATGTTGAGAAGATACAGATATGCGGTACTTCCAGAAACAGTTATTCGAAGACCGATACGGATGCAACATTCATGCGAATCAAGTCGGACTACATGGGAAATGATCAGCTTCTGCCTGCATACAATGTCCAAATAGGTGTTGCCGATGAATTTATTGCCGTAATTGATGTTAACCAGTATCGTTCAGATATGGATTGCTTCGTACCGCTGATGGAGGAATTCCACGAAGTCTATGGGGCTTATCCTAAGTATCCTGTGGCAGATGCAGGATATGGATCTTTCAACAATTACATCTATTGCGAGCAGCACGGTATGGAAAAGTATATGAAATTCCCCATGTACAAGAAAGAAACGAAAGACAAGAAATACCATACCAATCCGTTTCGGCCAATAAACTTTAGAGTTGATGAGAATGGAACCATCCGTTGTCCAAATGACAGGGCTTTCAAATTTATCTATAGACATCTGGTCAGAGGGAACTTATACGGCAGGCAGGAGGAAGTATTTGAATGCGAAGACTGCCAAGGATGCCCGCTGGCAGAGCAATGTAAAAAGACCCCGAAGAACAAAAGAATCTCATTGAGCAGAGAACGGAATAACATGTACCAGGAGGTTCAGGATAATCTGGAAAGCATCCATGGAGCCCTGCTAAGAATGAACCGGTCAATCCAGGCTGAAGGAACTTTTGGAATCATGAAACATGACAGATGGTACAAAAGAATCGTCAGAAAAGGGATAGATTCTGTAAAAGCCGAGTTATACCTGGTAGCACTTGGCTATAATTTAAGGAAATACATCACAAAAATAATGCGTATAAGGATTGCCGCCTAAGACAATATAATTAAAAGTCTTATGGGGGTAAGGGGGCTTACGCGCATTTTTACGTAAAAGGCTTACAGCAGAGCTAAAAATGATGAAATAAAGACGCAAAAAAGAGGCTGCAACAAAATGATTAACCATTTTGTCACAGCCCCTTTTTGGTTACTGTTTATTTCCCGCGTAGTTGCCTGGGAGGAAGTAGAGGGGATCGACGGCTGTGCCGTTGACTCTGACTTCGTAGTGGCAGTGCGGGCCGGTGCTGTTTCCGGTGCTGCCCATGATGGCGATGACGCTGCCCTGGTCGACGTGCTGGCCTACGGTGACGAGAATGCCGGAGTTATGGCCATATCTTGTGACGAGGCCGCCGGGGTGCTTGATTTCGACGAGGTTGCCGTAGCCGCCTACCCAGCCTGCCTGGGTGACGGTGCCGGATGCTGTAGCTTCGATTGGGAGGCCGTAGTCGCCTGCGATGTCGATGCCTTCATGGTAGGTAGAGCCTATGCCGCCTCCGGGGCTGGAACGGTAGCCAAAGTAGCTGGAGATCTCGCCTTTGACGGGCCAGATATCCGGTGTGGTGGCATTAGTATTGAGGAGCTGGACCTGCATGCCGTAGGTCTGGTTCATGAGTTCTTCTCTTAGGGTGATCATGGTCCTAATCTGGGAATCGAGACGGGAGTCAAGTTTCCTCATTTCACGGAGAAGGTCGCCCGGTGTGGCAACGGATGCGCTGCCATCGTCAGTTTCCTGTGCGGTCCCGGATGATTGATGGTCGGAGGCGGATACGTCTCTTGCCTTATCCGGTACGGTGGATGCACCGCCCTGGCCTCCCTGGCCGCCATTCTGCACGTTGGCGCCGGCGCCGTTATTATTGGCTTTGATCATGTCCTGAAGCTGGCTGGAGATTTTTTCGATGGCTTTTGTCTTGTCATTCAGGGCTTCCATCTTTTCTTCTGCCATTTTCAACTGGTTTCTATAGAGTGTATTCTCCTGGCGGAGGGACGTCATAGAATACGCGGAATAACCGCCAATGCAGATGCTTGCCGCGAATACGACAGCCGCCGCAATGGCGCCGATTTTCAGTTTTTTGATTTCCTGCCCGGTGAAGCTGAATGAAACTTCGCCGGTTTCTTTATTTTCGGTTTTTTTCATGTTTGCCTGCTGTCTATTGAATGCGTCCTAAGTTTCCTGCCCCCACAGAAAACCGAACGTCCGGTCACTTCCTGATTTCCCGGCGCTTCCCCGCGCCGTCTCTTCCATTCCCCGGATAGCGGACATATGCCCGCGGTCTTTCTGTCTTTCTTAGTTCTTTTTTGCCATATCGATTTTGTGATCATGCGGTGCCGGCTGGCCTGGATTCTGTGCCGGCTGGTTGTAGTCGTCAGCTGGTTCTCTGAAGTCCTGCATGGTCTGCGAAGGAGCTGCTGTGTATTCGGTGTATCCGGACTCGGCGGCTGCTTCGGCTGCCTGCTGGGCCTGCTGTGCCATATCAGGCATCAGCGTATTCAGAGCGAGGTTGATGCTTTCTGCTTCTTCGGCGGAAAGTGCTTCGCGGCACTGGCCGTTCGTGACTTTCTTAGCGTAGATACGGGATGCATCGTGGCCTGCCAGAGAGGAAAGGATGAAGCCGTTGTTCTTCCCGTCAAGGATTGTCAGGGAGAAGGAAAGCTTGTCTCCTGTGTCATCGAAAGCGTCGTAGCGCACAAGGCCTGTCTTCTGGAAAGACTGGAGCTGCATATTCGCAAGGAGTTCTTGCTGGTGCAGCATGTTCTCGGAGGACGCGATCATTTCACGAAGCTCTCTCACTTCTGTGGAAAGCTTCACTTCGATCGAGCCGCCTTCAGCGCTCTTCATGAAATACATGTACTTGCGGTACAGGCGGTTCAGCTTGTTCCTCAGAAGGAAGAACTCGAGGACGAGCACAATCAGGAGGACTGCCAGCACGCCGGCGACCACATACATTACTATTGTCTGGTTTATCATTTACTACTCTTCTCCACTCGTATTTTCGGATTTTTGTTTGAGAATATTCGTTATCATAGCGAATTCATCATCATTTTTGAAGGAAATCATGATGGTTCCGCTGTGGGCTTTTCTGCCTTTCCCTGTCTTGATGGAAACATGGGTGCCCACAGAGAGCGTCAGCGATTCTTCGAGGCTCTTGAGGTAAGCAGAGACCTGCTCATCCTTCTTCGGCTTCACTTTTCCCGGTTTCGTTTCACTGGTGAGCTTTTCGACCTCGCGGGCGGACAGTCCGTCCTTCACGATGCGCCTTGCCAGGCTGATCTGCTCGGCAGGGGTTTTCAGCGAAAGGAGCGGCCTTGCCTGACCGGCTGTCAGTTTCCTTTCGGAAAGCATATCTTTCACTTCGTCTGGAAGGTCCATGAGACGCAGCGTATTGGCTACATGCGAACGGCTCTTGCCCACGCTTTCGGCGAGCTCTTCCTGCGTCAGCTCGTACGATTTCATGATTGTCTCATAGGCCGAGGCTTCTTCCACAGGATTCAGGTCCTCACGCTGGAGGTTTTCGATCAGTGCGGCTTCCGCCATCATCTTGTCGTCATACTGCGTAATGATTGCCGGGATGACAGAGAGCCCTGCCATCTTTGCCGCGCGGAAACGTCTTTCGCCGGCGACCAGCTCATACTCGAATTCGCCGTCCGTATCTTTGTAGCGGACCGTGACCGGCTGGATCAGACCCTTTTCCTTGATGGAATCAGCAAGACCCTTCAGAGCTTCATCGTCGAAATCACGGCGCGGCTGCCAGGGATTCGGATGGATTTTAGCAAGTTCGAGATCGATGACCTTGCCCTTCTCGTCCAGAGTTTCCCCCAGAAGAGAACCCAATCCACGTCCCAGTTTCTGTCTCTTAGTCACGTCTTACTACCTCCCGGCTCAGTTTCTTATATGCCTCAGCCCCCTTGGACTTGGGCGCGTACGTCAGGATCGGTTCGCCGAAGCTCGGCGCCTCGGAAAGCTTTACGGTCCTCGGGATCACCGTCCTGAATACTTTGGATCCGAAATACTTCTTCACTTCCTCAGCCACCTGCAGCGACAGGTTCGTTCTTCCGTCGAACATCGTCAGAAGAATACCGAGGATATGAAGCGATGGATTCAGCTTCCTGGACACCACCTGCACCGTCTTTACCAGCTGGGAAAGACCTTCCAGCGCGTAGAACTCCGCCTGGATCGGGATGATGATGGAATCGGAAGCCACAAGGGCATTCAATGTCAGAAGACCCAGGGAAGGCGGGCAGTCGATCAGGATGTAATCGTAGGAATCCTTGATTGCGGCAAGCTTCTTTCTCAGAAGAAATTCCCTCTCAGGGAGCCCTGCGATCTCGATTTCCGCCCCGGCAAGATCGATAGAAGAAGGAAGCAGCCACAGCTTCTTCACCGCTGTCTTCACAGCGGCCTCCTTCGCATCCGCATCATCCAGCAGCACATCATAGAGATCCTTGCCGAACTTCACGTCCTTGCTGAGCCCGCTGGTGGAATTGCCCTGCGCGTCCTCGTCGATGAGAAGAGTCTTATGTCCTTTGTCGGCCAGTTCCGCCGCCAGATTCACAGCCGTCGTTGTTTTTCCGACCCCGCCCTTCTGGTTGATGATGCTGATGATCTTGCCCATATTTTCCTTCCTTTCACAGATAGTCGCTATTATTATACCATATTTCACTGTCAATATAAGAAATGTTTCACGTGAAACATTTTTGAAAAAATCTGTGAAACTTGCGATGGAATCACATCTTTCCCTATTTCCTGCAAAACATTCCAAAAAACTTTATCCGAATTTATACATAATTTTTGCTTTTCTAATGCATGTTAAATATTGACATTTTCATTCATCTTTGCTACGCTTTATAGAAATAATTCTATTCTTTAATTCATGGAGTCAAAATGGAACAAATTTATTTAGATACCGCAAGAATTCTGAAAGCTATTTCCGATCCGAAACGTCTCAAAATCGTAGACATGTTATCCTGCAAGGAACAGTGCGCCAACAAACTGCAGCAGGCATTCGCCATCACGCAGCCGACACTCTCCCACGATATGAAAGTCCTCGTCGAATCCGGACTCATCATCGACAGAAGAGACGGCAAGAACATTTTCTATTCCCTGAACCCCGCAGCCATGGAAGAACTCTGCGCCATCATGGGAGAAATCTGCCAGAAGAGAATGCACTGCATCTGTGAACACGGAAGACACGAAGAACAGGGCATGATGGAAAACCCGGAAGCAAAGAACGACGTGCGCGAAATCGCTGAATAAAACCACGGTGTTCCGTAATAATTTTTTTATAATACGTATAAACGGATTATTTTAACTAGTAATCTTCTGATTATCCTTCAAAAGTGGTACTATATATAAGTAATGGCAAGCATTTTGCTGTATATTGGTCGTAGAGGTGATAAACATGGCAGAAGTAACTGAAAAAAGCATCATTGTAAATGGCGTAGACAAATGTCTCGTATCCGAACTGAAACGTGTATACGGTTCCGTTGAATACCAGGGCGCAGAATACGTATTCCTCCAGTTCCCGATCGTAGGCGACACCGTAAGAGAATACCGCCCGGACAGCTACACCACCGCTGTAGAACTCGGCGATGAAATTTGCGAAGGACAGACCTTCCACTATCACGTTACACTGACGTACGATGGACACGTCAGAGAAGTCGCTTATCTCGGACTCGACGATTTCGGCAACCCCGACACCGTTGATATCGAATAATCCTCAACAAAAAGAAGGATGTGTGCGAAAGTGCACATCCTTTTTGCGTGGGATGAATGAATTCCATTTCCGAAGAATACTCGCCTTCCCAGACGGGGAAGGTGCCCGAAGGGCGGATAGGGTTGATTACCACGAGCAAAGCGAGGTCGTATGGTTTTCCATAAGGCAAAGCCTTGGTTTAAGGGTGTTTGACCTTACCTCGTAGAGGAAGGTACGGCCGGAGGCCGGTAATGAAGTTAATTACCCACGGACGAAGTCCGGCTTTATGGTGTTTCTTCGAACGAAGTGAGGTTTAAGGGTGTTAACCTTGCTCCGAAAGGAGAAGGTGTCGCCGAAGGCGACGGATGAGATGTAGTTCCTCTCGCGCAGCGAGGTTTTACGGTTTTCCTCAAGGCCTCAGCCTTGGTTTAAGGGTGTCAGAGCTCGCCCCGTAGGGGGAGCTGGCGCGGATGCGCCTGAGGAGGTTCATTTCTGCGAGCGAAGCGAGGTTTTATGGTTTTCAGTTAATGCAAATATATAAACATGTTAGTTAATCCTCTAATCGAATACCCACGCAAAAAAGGCTGTGAAGAAATGATTGCACATTTCGTCACAGCCTTTTATTTATCATTTATTTTCTCAGACCATTTCTATTCCCCATCCACTCTCTTCAGCCTGAGTCCGGGAAGGATCAGGAGAACGCTCACGATGAGACCCGCGAAGAGGGAATCAATCGGAAGATGAAGAACGACGGCGAGGATGGCCGCCACAGTGCTCCCTGCCATGGAGAGCACCGCCCATCCCCTCTTCAAATGCCCAGGGAAGAAGACCGAAAGCGTCAGCGGAAGGAAAATGCCGCCGCCTCTAAGGCCCATGGAGAGGTAATTCCAGAAAAGGACCTGCGTTCCCCTGTTCATCGCCGCAATCACACAAGCCGCTGCCATGACAGAGAGGACAGAAATTTTTGTCAGACGGAGAAGCGCCTTGTCATCCTGGAGATGCAGGATCGGCATCAGGATATCCGTCACAAGCATCGTCCCGATTCCCAAAGACAGCCCGCCGATCGAGCTGATGAGAGACAGCACGATGCCGCCCATCGCAAGACCGCCGACCAAGAAGGACGCATGATTCGTAAAGTACGTAGGAAGCGTCAAAACAGGCACCACATTCGGATCAAAAGCGCTCATGTACATACCGACAGCCACAGACGGAAGCCCGACAGGAATGACAATCAGCGCCGCCGTGATGCAGCCGGCCGCGGCCGTAATCGGCGTATCTGCCGAGAAAATACACTGGATATACGTCTGCGTGCAAAGGACGCCGACAATCATCGAGAACAGATTCGACATCGACACCTCGAACCCGCGTCCGAAAAGATCCAGATGAGACGGAGGAATTGCCACGGACGAAGAAGCCAGCACCTCATATGCTTCGAAACCGCAGACGAAAAGGGAAAGCCAGATGACAGCCATCTTGAGGATGCCCCCGATGGCCGCACTCTTCATCCCGCCAAAAAACGTATACGCCGCGACAAGCGTCATCAGGATGATTGCCGCTGGAAGCTCGCCCACGCCGAAGATCGAGGAAATGATTTCCATCCCGGGCAGGCAGCTCGCCACCGCCGAAAGAAGAATCCCTATCGAAGAAATCACCGAAGACAGACGCTCCGCCCGCCTCCCGTAATGCATCCCCAGAAACTGCGGAATCGTGGAAAGCCCCGTCGAGCGCATTTTCTGTGCATAGAAAATCCCCATCAGGATGAAAGCAATCCCGCTTCCCAGAGTGAACCACCATGCCGAAAGCCCCACACTGTACGCCAGCTGCGCCGTACCCACCGTCGCACCGCCGCCGACCACCGTCCCGGCAATCCCGCCGGCCACCATGGGCACCCCGGCACTCCTTCCGCCGACACTGTATCCCTCAGCCGACCTGACCTTGCGCGACTGAAAAATTCCCACACCGATGACAAAAGCCACCGTCAAAAGCATCACGGCCATCAAAGGCCACGTCATATGCATGGTCATTCCCCCTTAAGAAAATAATTATTCCCATTATAGCAAAAAAAGAGACAGCATTTCTTGAGAAATCTGCAACGCCTAAGGAAAATGGAAATGAAGGAATGAGACAGGTATAATAAAACAAAAGAAAATGCAAAAAGAAAGGAACAACTATGATCAAAGCCGTCATTTTTGATATGGATGGAACCATCCTCGATACCATCACCGACATCACCACCGCCTCCAACAACGCCCTCGAAGCCATGGGCCTTCCCCACCACTTCACCAGAGACGAAGTCAAACTCTGCTTTGGAAGCGGCATCCACGACGACATCGCAAAAATCATCGCTCTTGCCAGAGGCTGCCAGGGTCAGGACCTCATCGACCTCTGCGAAACCATCCCCGCTTCCCGCTATGCCGTCACCGAAGAAGAAATCCAGAAATGCCGCGCCATCTTCTCCGACCTCTATCCAAGAAACCACAGAAAAACCAGCCCCTACGAAGGCATCCCCGAGCTCCTCAAAAAACTGAGAGAAAAAGGAATCAAAACAGCCGTAGCCTCCAACAAAGACGAAGCTCCTGTCAAAAAACTCACGGAAATGTACCTTAAAGGCCTTTTTGACGTCGTCAAAGGAAACAAACCGGATATCCACCGAAAACCCGCTCCAGACATGATCAATGCAATCCTGAGCGATCTTTCCCTCACACCCGAGGATGCCATCTACGTCGGAGACACAGAAGTGGACATAGAAACAGCCAGAAACTCCCACCTCCCCTGCCTCTCCGTCACCTGGGGCTTCCGCCCCGAAACCTTCCTCAGAGCCAGAGGAGGAAAACACTTCGTGAACCATCCCTTGGAAATACTGGATTTCGTGGAAAAAGAATAAAAAAAGGAACCCCGCAGCATAAGCGATGCTGCGGGGTATTTTGATTTGGGAGGATTTGGGAAGAAGGGCCGTAGGCCGATCTTAACCTTGCCCTGGAAGGGAAGGTGTCTCATATACCAGTTGTCGGTAATGGTAATGCTATAAATGGCGCATAAATTAGTGTATGAGACGGATGAGTTGCATTTCCACGGACGAAGTCCGGTTGTGCGGTTTTGTGAGTAACGCTCACAACGAAAAAAGGACTCTCGATGAGCCCTTTTTTCGTATCTTCGTATCTTTTCTCTTTTATCAATTTCCAAATCTTACTTATGTTCAAAGATATCGACTCTTCTGTCGCCTTCGTTCTTGCCTGTGGAGCCTTCGGAGCCTTTGACCATTTCTACGAGTTTGGAAGCGTCAACGCCTTTGGAGACGGCATAGTCTCTGACAGCTTTGATGCGTCTGGATGCGAGGTTTTCGTTGTAGTCAGCGGAGCCTGTGGCATCGGTGCGGCCTACGAGTTTGAAGACGTGGCCTGTTTCCTTGGCTTCTTTGACGAATGCATCGAGGTTGATTTTCTGTGCCGGGATGATGTCGGAGGAGTCTTCGTTGAAGAGGACGCTATTGAAATAGTAGTCGTTTTCCGGTGCTGCGACTGGTGTATCAGCCGGGACCTGGACGGTCGTTTCTGCGCCGGCATTGTTTGTAGTGGTGACTACGGCTGCCGGGGTTTCGGATTTCTGGACAGTGGATACTGTGGATACTCTTTCTTCCTGGTTGGCTCTTGCATAAGCGGAGTCGTCGATCATGCCATTTGTTCCGGTGCCATATTCATTGGAGCCGCCGAAGCGGTAGGATACGCCTGCCATGAAGCCTTTATAGGAGACGTTGTTGTCGTCATTTCCTTTGGTATTCAGGTAATGGTAGCCTGCGTTCAGGTCAAGGTCTTCATCGATAGCGAGGTCGACGCCTGCTTCCCACATGGTGGTCTGCTCGGTGCCGAGGGCGCCTTTGGCATAGACGTCAAGGCCGTCGGTCAGCGGATGACGGGCAATGAGGCCTAACTGGGCTACGTTGTTTGTACGGTCGGAAGAGCCGAATACGCGGTCCGGGAAGTCGGACATATGGATGCGGTTCCAGCCGCCGAAGGCTGCCACTTCCGGATTGATGGAGTAGAGAGCATTCAGTTCGTTCATATTTCCGCCGGTGTGGTCGGTGGAAAGGCCGGTGTACTGGTACTGAGCAGCCCATTTGTCATTGATGCCGTATGTCAGGCCGCCGGTGAAGTTCCATTCGCCGTCGGATTTATAGCCATTGGATTTCGCGGATGCGTCCCACATGCCTACGTTGATTTCAGTCTGTCCCTTCTGGTACGTCGTCAGAGGAGATGCGTATGCTGCGCTGGAAACTGCTGCCAGTGCGATCATAGCCGCAATAATTTTCTTCATAAGTTTCACCTCTCGCAATCAATCATTTCAATAATTTCAAAGTTTCTATTCCTAGTATCTATTCCATTATACCATAATGAAAAGAAGCGGTTAAGGACGTGATTCTTCCTATCCTCCTTCCGCTTCTTTTTTATGGCCTGCCTTAATTTGTACCTGCAGTAAAATGGGCGTTTCTGCTTCCTTCTTATCAAGGAAATTAGAAATACGCTGCTATTTTATGCGTTTCTTTTATTACTTGTCAGAGGGGAGCATCATGTCCTGCATTTCCTCGATCATGCCGACGGAGCCGCTTTCGATCAGCTTCCTGAATTCTTCGAGCTGATCCTTGATTTCCTTCGACATTTCAGGGAACTTCGGCGCGATGTCCTTCAGTGCCTTGATGACGATCTGGGCGACGACGTAGCGAGTGTACCATTTCTGGTCAGCCGGGACGATGTACCATGGCGCCTCTTTCAGGGAGGTTTCGGAAATCATTTCGCTGTACAGTTCCTGGTAACGGTCCCAGTAGCGGCGTTCGTTGATATCTGCCATGGAAAATTTCCAGTTCTTCTGCTTGTTGAGGATTCGTTCGGCCAGGCGGTCGCGCTGTTCATCCTTCGATACGTGCAGGAAAATCTTGACGATTGGGAAGCCGTTTTCATTCAGGTACGTTTCCCAGTCGCGGATCTGACGGTAGCGTATATCCCAGATATCCTTGCTGATGAGGTTCTTCGGCATCTTGCCCTGCTCGATCAGATTATGGACGCGGGAAACGATGACGTCTTCATAGTGGGAACGGTTGAATACGCCGATATCCCCGCGGCGTGGAAGGGCTTTGTTAATGCGCCACATGTAATCGTGGTCCTTTTCCTCTTCGGTCGGCTGCTTGAAGGAAACGACGTGGACCCCGTTCGGATCGAGATGAGAGAATACGTGCTTGATTGTGCTGTCCTTGCCGGCAGCGTCCATCGCCTGCAGGACGATGATGAGCCCGTAAGTGCTCTGCGCGAAAAGCTTCGCCTGCAACAGGCTGATTTCATCAAGTGCCTGCGGGAATGCATAGTTCTTCACGGCACTCTTGTCCACATCCTGATCGCAGTACGTGGCGAACTTCTTAAGGTTGATCGTATCGCCTTCCTTGACGCGGTATCTATCGATGTCAATTTTTATTTTCGCATCCTTGTAGTCTTTTACGCCTTTGATTTCTTTGACATCATTTACTTCGGTCTTTCCTTTTGTCTCGTTCTCCATGACAGGTTTCCCCTTTATATTTTATTTTGTTGTTTTAGTTTTCCTTGTTTTCCTTCGATGCCTTCTCGGAAAGCGTCGTCTGGATTTCTGCCAGTTCCTTCACGTCCACCTGGGCGATGAGCTTCTTGAACGTTTCCAGCTGCTTCTGTACTTCCGGATCCAGCTTCGGGAACTGCGGATCGATTTTCTTCAGCGCCTGCAGCGTGATGAGGGCGACGATGTAGCGGGTGTACCACTTCTGGTCTGCCGGTATGATGAACCATGGCGAAATGTCTTTCGACGTCTTCGAAATCATTTCCTCATACAGCTCCTGATAGCGGTCCCAGTACTGCCTTTCATTGATATCCGACATCGAGAATTTCCAGTTTTTCTGCTGGTTCACGATACGGTCGATCAGGCGCTTCTGCTGCTCTTCCTTCGATACATGGAGGAAAATCTTGATCATCATGAACCCGTTCTGACGAAGGTACTTCTCCCAGTTATTGATCTGCTCGTAGCGTTCTTCCCAGATATTCTTATTCACCAGATTCTGTGGCAGCTGGCCCTGATGGACCAGGTCATGGATGCGCGTCACGATGACATCCTCATACTGCGAACGGTTGAAAATCCCGATATCCCCGCGTTCCGGCAGCGCCTTATTGATACGCCACATGTAATCGTGGTCTTTTTCCTCCGTAGTCGGCTGCTTGAAGGAAACCACCTTCACACCGCCAGGATTCAAACTTGCAAAGACATGATTGATCGTACCGTCCTTGCCGGCCGCATCCATCGCCTGGAGCACGACCACGAGCCCGTACGTATTCTGCGCGTACAATTTCTCCTGCAGATCCTTGAGCTTTTCGATCACCTGCGGGAAATACAGATTCTTCACCTGAGACTTGTCTATAGAAACATCGCACTTCGTGCTGTATTTCTTCAGATTGACCTTTTCGCCTTCCTTGACCATGTAACGGGTAACGTCTACCTTGCCGTCCTTGATTTCATCAGCCAAAGGAAATCCCCCCTTTCGGAATTCATTCCAACAAATGCATATATATATTATAATTCATAACATAGAAAGAGTTAATAGAATCTAAACGAATTATAATAAATTAGAATAAGACAATTGTTTTCCATACCTTTCGGTAAACCTTGTGCCAAATGCGGAAAGTCATAATCCGGGAAATTTATAGTATAATGGAAGAAAGAAATCATCGAAGGAGGGCATCATGGAAGAAAACCATAAAGACAAAGGCAAACGATATAAAGTCATGGCCGGCATCGACCAGGTCTTCTCCGACTCCTTCACCAGCAAGAAAATTTTCGGAAATGACGGCTTCCAGTTCTTCCTCTTCCAGAAACGGTGGAAGAACATCGTCGGCGACATGCTCGCCAAGGAATCCTACATCAAAAGCTGGAAAGACGACACCCTGGTCATCGCCGTCACGAACTCCGTCTTCCTCCAGCACCTCTTCATGATGAAAGGCGACCTTTTGAAACGCCTCTCCGAAGACGAATTCGGGAAACGATTCAAAGACATCCGCTTCATCGCAGGCCCCAGGCAGAAAAAGGAAAAAGCCTACTCGACTTTGGATCCCGTCAACCATAAAATCGAAGAAGAGCAGAAAATGTACAGCCAGGACCTCAACGAAGGCGAGGAAAAATGGATTAAAAACTGGGTCGAAGGCCACGTCGGAAACGACAAACTGAAGCAGCCCTTCCAGGACCTCATGACAGAAGTCCTCAAAATCAGGAAAGGCGAAGCCGCCGCCGGCTACAAACCCTGCGCCTGGTGCGGAGCTCTCTTCGACCAGAAGGACAAGAACCAGAAACTCTGCCCCAACTGTCAGAGAATCTTCGACA
This sequence comes from Dialister hominis, assembly GCF_007164725.1. NCBI lineage: Bacteria > Bacillati > Bacillota > Negativicutes > Veillonellales > Veillonellaceae > Dialister > Dialister hominis. The sequence continues at coordinate 2,179,679 of NZ_AP019697.1, forward strand.
GGAATATCAAACACAGAGCCGTCCTCCTCCTCAAGAAATACCCCCACTACACCTTCCAGCAAGTCCGCTCCATCATCGGCTGCGGCTACAGCGAATACGAAGAAGCCAGAGATATCCTCATCCACAGATACAAAGAAAACATATTCCAGAAACACAGCGGAGCCGAAGAAAAAAGAAAACTCCTCGCCCTCCTCATCCACAAACCCATCAACGAAATCTCAGAACAGGAAGCAGAAAACATCCTCCAGCACATGCCTGAGAAAAAATGGGACTGAAAAAAGAAAATCAAGGAGCTATGACAAAATGTACAACCATCTCGTCACAGCTCCTTTTTTTTATTGGGATATTTCATTAACGGATTATCTAACAAATGTATTTATTGGTTCTGTCTGAAAACCTCAAAACCTCGCTTTGCTCGAGAACTACTGTATTCCCTGGCTTCGCCAGGACCTTCTCCTTCGGAGCAAGGTTAACACCCTTAAACCTCGCTTCGCTCGAGAAAAGGAAGAAGCAACGTTTTAACGGATTTTGTCACAGCCCCTTTCAATTGTTTCACGTGAAACAATTTTTAGAAAAGAGGAAGCAAAATGTTTCACGTGAAACATTTTTGGGATGGATAAAGGGAGGAAGAAAAAGGGAAACAGCACCAGCGGCAAAAGGGGCTGTGACAAAATGGTTAATCATTTTGTTGCAGCCTCTTTTTTGCGTCTTTATTTCATCATTTTTAGCTCTGCTGTAAGCCTTTTACGTAAAAATGCGCGTAAGCCCCCTTACCCCCATAAGACTTTTAATTATATTGTCTTAGGCGGCAATCCTTATACGCATTATTTTTGTGATGTATTTCCTTAAATTATAGCCAAGTGCTACCAGGTATAACTCGGCTTTTACAGAATCTATCCCTTTTCTGACGATTCTTTTGTACCATCTGTCATGTTTCATGATTCCAAAAGTTCCTTCAGCCTGGATTGACCGGTTCATTCTTAGCAGGGCTCCATGGATGCTTTCCAGATTATCCTGAACCTCCTGGTACATGTTATTCCGTTCTCTGCTCAATGAGATTCTTTTGTTCTTCGGGGTCTTTTTACATTGCTCTGCCAGCGGGCATCCTTGGCAGTCTTCGCATTCAAATACTTCCTCCTGCCTGCCGTATAAGTTCCCTCTGACCAGATGTCTATAGATAAATTTGAAAGCCCTGTCATTTGGACAACGGATGGTTCCATTCTCATCAACTCTAAAGTTTATTGGCCGAAACGGATTGGTATGGTATTTCTTGTCTTTCGTTTCTTTCTTGTACATGGGGAATTTCATATACTTTTCCATACCGTGCTGCTCGCAATAGATGTAATTGTTGAAAGATCCATATCCTGCATCTGCCACAGGATACTTAGGATAAGCCCCATAGACTTCGTGGAATTCCTCCATCAGCGGTACGAAGCAATCCATATCTGAACGATACTGGTTAACATCAATTACGGCAATAAATTCATCGGCAACACCTATTTGGACATTGTATGCAGGCAGAAGCTGATCATTTCCCATGTAGTCCGACTTGATTCGCATGAATGTTGCATCCGTATCGGTCTTCGAATAACTGTTTCTGGAAGTACCGCATATCTGTATCTTCTCAACATATTCTTCAAGTTTTGATGTATATGCCTTAAGCTGCTCATACTTGCGTTGATGATCGGACTTGCGATGCCCGCTTCCATGAACAAAGGCCGTCTCATCAATCTGCCAGATTTCTTTTAATTTATCCAATACCAGACGCAGATAGTCCGGAGCGTATTCTGTATTGATGTTTACACTCATATGGTCATACTTAAGATCATCATTGAGTAACTCAAAAAGGCTGGTAATCTTGGCAAAAAGCTTGTAGCGGGATTTTTCAGCGGATTTCTTCCATACCCAGCTGTATTTATTTGCGTTCGCTTCAAACTTGGAACCGTCAATATATATATGCTGCAAATCCACGTTGAGTTTGCCGCAGAGTTCTTTCGTAATTGAATAAAAGATATCCTTGAGAGAATACTTAAGAAAGCCCTTCACGAAATGACAGAATGTCCGATAGGATGGGGCTTCATAATTCATCAGGTACATATATCTGATATTAACCCTGCAATTATCTTCAAGTTTTCTAAAAGAGCAATATCCTTCTTCTGCGAAACCATAGATGATCGTTTTCAGCATGTTGACGGGATTATACCTGGGTCTGCCAGCGCCACGCGTCGGTATGTAACGAAGGTACTTTTTAAGATCGATTTCCTCCATAAATCTGTCATACATTAAAACAGGATCATCGACATTGAGAATCTCAGAGGGAAACATTGGCAAAATGCCTTGTTCTGCGGTAAAATGATTGCTAGTGTTGTTATTTTTCATTGTAAAAAATTATAACACGAAAGGCTCTGCCCCGGACCAAATGATCCGGGGCAGAGCCCTTTTTGTTGGGATGAATTTTGTCACATCCCCTTTTGCCGAGCCTGCGAGGCGAAAGGGGTTCATTTAATCCTTCTATCTCAGCAGCCTTGATTTGAAGGAAGAAAAGCAAAACCCGTACAACCTCGCTCTGCTCGAAGAACCTTTTTGTATTTTAAAACTCAATGAATACTGCACCCCTTTCCTGGCAACAGTTAAAAGATTGGCCGGTACTCCTTCCCCGCTGGGGCAGGTCAAAGTCCTCCGCTTCGTTACTGATGGATAATATCGAATGAGCGTTTTACAGTTTTCATTTATAATATCGGAACTCGTCGGTACGAAAGGTTTTAACCTGCCCGTCGGGGTGGATCCAGACTATCCTTGATACTGACGCTGGTGAAAGGGGTGAAGTTCCACGCGGTTTTATCGCGGTTTTCTGGTGTCGTCAGCGTAGTCTGACAACGAAAAAAGGACTCTCGATGAGTCCTTTTTTCGTACCCTTATACTCTTCTATCTTTCCCTCATTCCTTCCCCACTTCGATAATCTTCGCCTTATGGTCGAAGGGCACGTCGGTGCCTGTGACCATGGTCTGGATATTTCTTGTTTCGAGGAAGTTCATGAGGGCTTTTCTTCTTTTGCTGTCCAGCTCGCTTCCGATGTCGTCCAAAAGGAGGACGGGGTATTCGCTGGTTTCTTCTTTGATGTATTCCATCTCGGAGAGTTTCATGGCGAGGATGGCTGTCCGCTGCTGGCCCTGGGAGCCGTAGATGGAGATGTCCATGCCGTTCATGAAGAAGGTAAGGTCGTCTCTGTGCGGGCCTACGGAGGTGTGGCAGAATTTGGCGTCTTCTTCGCGGTAGGCAGCGAGGCGTTCGAGAAACCATTCTTCGTCGAATCTCGGCTCGTCGGATCCGGCTTGTTTGTAGCGGATTTCGAGGTTTTCCCTGTTTCCTGTAAGGGCGGATTCCATATCGGGGACGGTACCGTTCATCTTTTTCACGGTTTCAAGGCGTTTCCTCACGATGTAGGCGGCGCATTTCCCGATCTGTTCGTCCCAGATGTTGGTATCCGGGATGATGCCTGTCATCCTGGCGTTCCTGAAGGCTGCGTTTCTTTGCTGGACGGCTCTGGTGTAGCGGAGGAGTTCGGCATAGTAGCGCGGGGAGACCTGGGAGATCTCCATATCAAGGAAGCGCCTCCTGAAAACGGGGGCGCCTTTGATGAGCTGGAGTTCGTCAGGGGTGAAGATGACGGTGCGGAAGAGGCCCATGAGGTCTTTTTTACGGACAGGGTTGTCGTTGAAGAAGATTTTCTTGCCCTGGTTCCTCGTCAGTTTCACTTTGATGGTATGCGAGACGTCGCGGATGGTGAAGTCGAGGAGGATGGTGCCTTCCTCGTCCCCCAGCCGGATCATTTCGTTGTCGTTTCCCGTGCGGAAGGATTTCCCTATGGAGGCGTAATAGACCGCCTCGATCAGGTTCGTCTTCCCGCTGCCGTTTTCGCCCGTGAAGATAGTGAGTCCTTCATCCGGCAGGATGGTCGTATCCTCCATATTGCGGATCTGGATCAGACGGAATTTCACGCACTTCATGGCTAGGCTCCGGTCAGCTTGTATTCGTCGCCGTCGATCTTGAGCATGTCTCCGGCGCGAAGCTTCTTTCTCTTTTCGGTGACCTTCTTTCCGTTCAGTGTGATCTTGTGCGCTTCAAGGTAGGCGCCGGTCTCCCCGCCCGAGCTGATCCGGTCCGTCTTTTTCAGGAACTGGTCAAGCTGGATGAAGTCTCCGTAAATCTGTATTTCTTCCATTAGTTTCTTCCTCTCATCGGGGTGACGACGTAGCGGTATGTCTTGTCGTCCTGCTGTTCCACGAGCATCGGGCCGCTCTTCAGGAGATGCAGCGTGATTGTTTCGCCCTTGGAATGCTTCAATATATCCTCTATATAACTGCAGTTGAATGTGATGTCGATATCATCGCCTTCAAGCTTGACGGGGATCGACGTATCGGAGCGTCCGATTTCCGGATCTTCTTCGAAGACTTCGAGCACGCCCTGCTTGAAATGGAAATTGATCGTATTGTAGTTCACGTCGCGGGAAATCGGGCTGACAAAGCGGACGGCTTCGGCAAAGTCGTGGAGATTCAGTTCCGCATGGGCATCAAAGGACTGCGGGATGACTCTCTGGTATTCCGGATATTCGCCGTTGATCAGGTTGCTGATAAAGTACGTGCTGCCGATGGTGAATGCGACATGGTTCTTGGACCAGGAAATTTCCATCTTTTCCTCTTCCCCGTCCGGCAAAAGGCGGATGACGTCGGAAAGGATGCCGGCAGGAACGATGATTCTGCCAGCGGCTGTGGCCGGTTCATCCAGGGAGATTTCCTTGGTAGCCAGGCGGTGCGTGTTGGTAGCGGCCATGGCGAAGAGAGAATCATGGATTTCAAAAAGTACGCCTGTAAAGAAAGGCTTCTGTTTATCAGTGGCTGCTGCAAACTGGACGAGGCTGACCATGTCAGCGAAATCCTTGCAGCGGATGACTGCATGATTCTGATGATCCATTTCCTCGACTTCCGGGAAATCCTGGGAATTTCTGACAGGGAACTTCGAGAAGTAGGATCCGCTCTTAAAGGAAACGGTATTTTCTCCTTTACCCATTTCCATGACGATATCCCCTGATGGCATCATGCGAAGTGTACTCTGCAGCTGGGGCGCAGCAATGACTGCAACGCCGTCTTCAAAAATGTCTGCGCTGCAGGTCGTTTTTATGCCGATTGTGTAATCGTTTGCCTGGAATTCGACAATGCCATTGGCAGCAGAAATGAAAAAACCATTGTTGGTGTTGGAATTGATTTTTGTCTGTGCTGCGCGCTGGACTCGGTCGAGGGCGCTCGTCAGCTCGTTTTTGTTGAATGTGACCTTCATGGCAGCTCCTTAATAAATATGACTAATAATATAAGATAGTAGTAGCAGGCGTAGTAGTACGCTGTGAATAAGTGAATAACTTTGTGACTATCTAGATTTTATCGATTTTGAGCCTTTGTGAAAACCCGGTGAATAACTTTTTTTCTTCTTCACACATTTCACAGATTTCCGGGGGTCTGGATTTATCCACAGTTTATGCACTGTTTTTTACCCTCTGCGGCCCGTGTTTCTTCACAATACTTTATATAGAGGCAGCTCTTACCTTTTCAGCTGCTTGGTAAGTTCATCGATGACGGCCTTCGTGCTCTGATCGCGTTTGATTTCCTTTTCCACGCGTTCGCAGGCATAGACGACTGTCGTGTGATCCTTTCTTTTGAACTTGTCACGGAGTGCCGGGAAAGAAATGCCCGGGATCAGGTTTCTGGCCAGGTACATGGAAATCTGTCTTGGAACGACATATTTTTTCGGACGCGCATTGCTGAGGACCTGTTCCTTCGTCACGCCGTAGCGGTCGCAGACTTTGTCGATGATGATATCGACCGTCAGCGTATTGCCGCCGTCGAGCGGGATCTTGTCTTTCAGTGCTTCCATGGCAAAAGGCAGTGTGATCGGCTTCTCTTTGATGCGGGCTATCATGACCAGGCTGTTGAAAGCGCCTTCCAGCTCACGGACATTCGTATTGATGTGGCTTGCAATGTAATCGACGACTTCATCCGGCAGATTGATACCCTGCTTTTCAGCGCGGTTCTTCAGGATGATGCTGCAGATTTCATAGTCAGGCGGGGAAATCGGAGCGACAAGGCCGCTCGAGAAACGGCTCTGCAGGCGGTCTTCGAGCTTTTCAATATCCGATGGCGTACGGTCGCTCGTCATGATGATGTTCTTCTTCTTGTCGAAGAGCTCATTGAACGTGTTGAAGATTTCCATCTTCGTCGAGTCCCTCGAGCCGAAGAACTGGACATCGTCGATCAGAAGGAAGTCCGGATTTCTGTACTTCTGGCGGAAGTCATTCGTCGCATGGCGCTGGATGGCATCGATCAGCTCATTCGTGAACGTTTCACTGGACACGAAAAGAACGGAAAGCTCCGGCTTGTATTCATGGATGTAATTGCAGATCGCATGCAGAAGATGCGTCTTGCCAAGGCCGGATGGGCCGTAAATGAAGAGCGGATTCATATTTGTATCCGTCAGCTTTGGATTGACCGCAGCCTGTGCGACGGCCAGGGCCGCCGAATACGCTACGTCATTGCACCCGCCGTGGACGAATGTCTCGAACGTGTACTCCTCATTGATGGGATTTGACTGGAAAACCTTCGCTTTTTTCGCTTCCGGCTTCTTCGGTTCTTCGAAAAGGGAGCCCTGAGCGACATCCTGGATGCTCGGAAGAGCGACCTCGTCGGCCGACTTCGGCTTCAGATTTGTGAAATCCGGAGGCGCTGCTTCTTCCGGGAACGGATCGGCTGCCTTGCTTTCCATCACGGGAGCAGGCTCATTCCCTTCCGGAAATGGCGAAGGGATGCCCCCTTCGGGGAACGGTGCCGGAGAAGGAGCAGGCGGGACAACATTGCGGGCCTTTTCCCTTTCCATATCCTTGGCAGAAGCATGGGCGGAAACGGGACCCGGGCCGTCATTCGGCGTTATTTTTGGAGGACGGTAGTTATCTACTTGTATTGTGATCTGCTGATTCTTCGTTTTAAGAATGTAACTCTCCAGTTTTCTGGAATACACATTGGCCAGCCATGCGACCTGGTACTTCGGCAGTGTGTGGTCCGTGGAAATTGTCAGTACCGAGCCTGAAAGTGAGACAGGGTACAAGTGGAGTTCAAACATTTCTGAATACTCGGAATCATTCGACTTAATATAAGTAACTAAATCCTCCCAGAGTGAAAATAGATCCATATAAAAACCTCATATGTTGACAGCTGTGATTAACCTTGTGAAAAAAATGTGAATTCTGGTGAATAAATCAAGAAATAAAAGTCCGATCAATTCGATATTATCAAAGGAAAATGCACTTGAACAACTCTGTGCAAAAGTGATTAACCTTGTGAATAACTTTATTCTATCATCTATCGTCTCCCTTGTACATTCACAAGATATAGAGAAAAAAGAATATGACAGTACCATAAATTGTGCCTCCTAAGGCGAACATTTAGTCGCAAAAGTCCGAAAAATCCCGCTGCTGCAAGCGATTTCCCTACTTATTAAGGTATAAATTTACAAAGCAGTAAGAAAGCTGTTATACTGGCAGTGAATGCCTCCCCTCCGAGTCACAAACTGCTGCGGGAGATAAGTCAGCGAAAGGAAAGAAGTCATGAAACGTCCACAGAAAGTCACCCGGGAAGACAGGCTGAGCCAGTACGCCCGCAAGATGTACGAAAAAGAAAAAATCGGGAAACAATGGGAAGAAGAACTCCCGGAAGACAAGAAAAAGAACGGAAAGAAAATCAGGACCATCCTGAACCGCCGCCTCCGTCATGACAAAAACCTTGAAGTACCCGCTAACGGCGGCGCTTACAGGAAGGAAGCGGAGTGGAGAGAATAACTCCGCAAGCAAGGAGGAAAAAATGGATAAAGACAGAATACTCGCACTGGACACGGAAACCACCGGAGTCGGCCCCAATGCCGAGATCCTGCAGCTCTCCGTCATTGACGGCGAAGGCGCTGTGCGGATGAATCAATATTTCCGTCCGAAGAAAAACTCGTCATGGCCCGAAGCCGAGAAAGTGAACCACATCTCCCCTGCCATGGTCAGCAAATGTCCCTTCATCCTCGACCATAAGGAAGAAATCCAGGAAATGCTCGGCAATGCAGAGACCATCGTCGGATACAACCTTCCCTTCGACGTGCAGATGCTCCTCCAGAGCGGCCTTACCCTGCCCGATCCAAAGAAAACCATCTACATCGACATCATGCCCCCCTTCTCCGAAAAATACGGCGAACGCGATCCCTTCACAGGAAACATCCGCTGGCAGAAACTCATCACGTGCGCCAAACACTACGGCTACGACGGAGAAGGCTGGCACGACAGCCTCGCCGACACGAAAGCGACCATCTACTGCTTCTGGAAAATGATCGAAGACGGGACCCTGAAGCTCGATAAAAAAGCAGAAGAAAGAAGCGTGAAAATAGCCTTGGGCAATACAAGACAGAAAAAGAAATACTACGTCGTCAAACGCGGCAGGAACCCCGGCGTCTACTACACCTGGGACGACTGCAAGAAAGAAGTCCAGGGCTTCAACGGCGCCGTTTACAAAAGCTTCGTCATCAAGGAAGATGCCGAAGCATGGTACGGAAAACCCGTCAAAGAAGCACCGAAAATTGTAAAACCCGCCGGCACGGCTGCTTCTGCCGGAGCACCCGCTGCGGCGAAATCCTCGGCAAAAGGAGCCAAGGACATCGCAGAAGCAGAAAAGACATTCCCGGCCAAAGCCAAGAAACTCGGACCAGCCTTGAAAGCCGGCTTCAGAGTCCCTGATACCCTCACCATCTACACCGACGGCTCCTGCCTCTCCAACCCGGACGGCCCCGGAGGCTTCGCTGCCGTATTCCTCACAGAAGAAGGAGAAGCCTTCCTCCACCTGACCGGCGGCGAACCAGGCACCACCAACAACAGAATGGAACTCCGCGCTGCCTACGAAGCCCTCAAATGGATCAGCCAGGACGGCAAGAGAAGACAAATCACCTTCTGCACCGACAGCAAGTACCTCCAGAGAGCCATCACCCAGAGATGGCTGAACAACTGGAAAAGAAACGGCTGGATCACAACCAAAGGCACCCCCGTCCTGAACCAGGACCTCTGGAAAGGAATAGACGCCTTCCTCACCTCCCACGCCCTTTCCTTCGAATGGACAAAAGGCCACGCCGGCGCACAGTACAACGAACTCTGCGACCAGCTCGCCAAAGCCGAAGCCTCCCGCTTCCAGTAGTCCTATATAGATAATCGAAAAAAGGTATAGGAAAAATCCGGAGAAAATAAAAAAATTTGGGGATGTGACAAAATTCATCCCAACAAAAAGGGCTCTGCCCCGGATCATTTGGTCCGGGGCAGAGCCTTTCGTGTTATAATTTTTTACAATGAAAAATAACAACACTAGCAATCATTTTACCGCAGAACAAGGCATTTTGCCAATGTTTCCCTCTGAGATTCTCAATGTCGATGATCCTGTTTTAATGTATGACAGATTTATGGAGGAAATCGATCTTAAAAAGTACCTTCGTTACATACCGACGCGTGGCGCTGGCAGACCCAGGTATAATCCCGTCAACATGCTGAAAACGATCATCTATGGTTTCGCAGAAGAAGGATATTGCTCTTTTAGAAAACTTGAAGATAATTGCAGGGTTAATATCAGATATATGTACCTGATGAATTATGAAGCCCCATCCTATCGGACATTCTGTCATTTCGTGAAGGGCTTTCTTAAGTATTCTCTCAAGGATATCTTTTATTCAATTACGAAAGAACTCTGCGGCAAACTCAACGTGGATTTGCAGCATATATATATTGACGGTTCCAAGTTTGAAGCGAACGCAAATAAATACAGCTGGGTATGGAAGAAATCCGCTGAAAAATCCCGCTACAAGCTTTTTGCCAAGATTACCAGCCTTTTTGAGTTACTCAATGATGATCTTAAGTATGACCATATGAGTGTAAACATCAATACAGAATACGCTCCGGACTATCTGCGTCTGGTATTGGATAAATTAAAAGAAATCTGGCAGATTGATGAGACGGCCTTTGTTCATGGAAGCGGGCATCGCAAGTCCGATCATCAACGCAAGTATGAGCAGCTTAAGGCATATACATCAAAACTTGAAGAATATGTTGAGAAGATACAGATATGCGGTACTTCCAGAAACAGTTATTCGAAGACCGATACGGATGCAACATTCATGCGAATCAAGTCGGACTACATGGGAAATGATCAGCTTCTGCCTGCATACAATGTCCAAATAGGTGTTGCCGATGAATTTATTGCCGTAATTGATGTTAACCAGTATCGTTCAGATATGGATTGCTTCGTACCGCTGATGGAGGAATTCCACGAAGTCTATGGGGCTTATCCTAAGTATCCTGTGGCAGATGCAGGATATGGATCTTTCAACAATTACATCTATTGCGAGCAGCACGGTATGGAAAAGTATATGAAATTCCCCATGTACAAGAAAGAAACGAAAGACAAGAAATACCATACCAATCCGTTTCGGCCAATAAACTTTAGAGTTGATGAGAATGGAACCATCCGTTGTCCAAATGACAGGGCTTTCAAATTTATCTATAGACATCTGGTCAGAGGGAACTTATACGGCAGGCAGGAGGAAGTATTTGAATGCGAAGACTGCCAAGGATGCCCGCTGGCAGAGCAATGTAAAAAGACCCCGAAGAACAAAAGAATCTCATTGAGCAGAGAACGGAATAACATGTACCAGGAGGTTCAGGATAATCTGGAAAGCATCCATGGAGCCCTGCTAAGAATGAACCGGTCAATCCAGGCTGAAGGAACTTTTGGAATCATGAAACATGACAGATGGTACAAAAGAATCGTCAGAAAAGGGATAGATTCTGTAAAAGCCGAGTTATACCTGGTAGCACTTGGCTATAATTTAAGGAAATACATCACAAAAATAATGCGTATAAGGATTGCCGCCTAAGACAATATAATTAAAAGTCTTATGGGGGTAAGGGGGCTTACGCGCATTTTTACGTAAAAGGCTTACAGCAGAGCTAAAAATGATGAAATAAAGACGCAAAAAAGAGGCTGCAACAAAATGATTAACCATTTTGTCACAGCCCCTTTTTTGATGGTGAGGGGAAGTGGAAAGAAAAAACACTTATATAATTAATATCATTGTATTATATAAAATGCCTCTTAAAATTCATATTGGCAAATTTTAAGAGGTATTTATTGAAGAAGTGTATAAACTGGCGGATTTAGAAAGTGTTTAATTTCGATTTGCAATTTTAAAAAAAGTTATCTTATATTTAAAAATGTATAGAAATGATATTTTGTTTATCTTTTAAGGGGTTGAAAATAATGATTATTCTAGCTTTCTTACTCTTTCTCTTCTGTGTGATAATGCTTTTAATATCTATCATAAAACCTAAATGGGGAACATTGGAAAAAGACCAGAGTTGAAAAGAAAACAAATTTGTTTATTTTACCTGGTGATGTGTTTTGTGTCTCTGTTTCTAATGGTTAAAGCTACTGATGCGATGTTATCGCAACAAAGTGGAATATCTGAAATGAGTAGAGCAGATAAAGAATATGCTTCTAAAATGTTTTCTGTAAAAAGTTTGGGATTTCTGTTGACGATGCAAAAAATATTGAAGCAGCATTGAATTCTATTGGTGTTGAATCAGTAACAGATGCAACTAAAGATGAAAAAGGCATGTATTCTTTAAATGTTACTGCGAAAGGTGGTTATACACCGGAGAAAGGTTATACACATTTATTTTTAGACAAAGATAATAAAGTCGAAACTATTAAATTAAAAGAAATCATTATGTATAAAGATGGACAAGCCGTACATCAACCTAGCGATTATGTATTAAGTGTTAGTGAAGAAAATCAAATGGAAAGACAAGCTAAAGAAATGGTCAAAAAGGTATTAAAGGCTCCAACAACAGCTGAATTTGATTATAAAACATTCAGATACTTTAAATTAAATGGTATTGGAACCATTATTGGAACGGTAGACTCTCAAAATAGTTTTGGAGCAATGATTCGTTCAAATTTCAAGGTTCAATTTGATTGCAATGACAATATGAAACCAATTCATATGAGTTTTGAGGGCAATGAAATATTCTAATCCTAATTGACTGATTTTATCCCATTGCATATATTTTTCTAATCTTGTAAAATATCTGTACAAGGAAAAACGGCAACGTTTTGCAGGACTCTCATTTTCGGATGGGGTCCTGATTTTTTTATTTGGAAAATCATCCATTCCCAGCTCTTTCCCCTGAATATGGTAAGATGTAAGCAAATGGTTAATCGTTACGTGTAAAATCAGCGCTTTCCCTGGAGGGCTTATGAGCAATTTTTCTTTTCTTGTTTATCGTTCGTCGGATGAGGATGTCTCTGTCAATGCTATCGTCAAGGATGAGTCTGTCTGGCTATCGCAGAAGGCTATGGCGGAGTTGTTTGGTGTCAGCAAATCGACGATCAGCAGGCATTTGAAAAATATTTTTGATGAGGGTGAGCTATCGAAGGAAGCAACTGTTGCAAATTTTGCAACAGTTCAAATGGAAGAGATGTGAAAATCTTAAAACCACGCTTTACTCAATATAAGTAACCCTTTTCAGCAAAAAATTTAATGTAGTAAATTAGAAAAACCAGTTGTTGCAAAAATTGCAACAACCACTCTTCAAGGAAAATAAAAAATCCAACAAAAAAGAAACCGCTCAACCCGAAGCGGTTTCTTTTTTATACCTTATATCTTTTTCCTTATTTCCTTACTTATTCTTTCCCCATGATTTCTTTGGCGATGACGTAGCCTTCGGTGTAGTTATGGCCGAGGTTGAGGCCGAAGATGTCGAGCGGGTAGTCGATGCTGCCGTAGAAGTTGCCGGCGAGGTTGCCTGCGGCGTAGAGGCCCGGGATCGGGTTGTCGTCTTTATCCAGGCACTGCATCTTTTCGTTGATGACGACGCCGGAGCAGCCTACGGTGAAGCGGATGTGGCGGTGTACGCCGTAGAACGGTCCGACTTCGACGGGGCAGAGTTTTTCTGCCGGGACGCCCATTTCTGTATCTTTTCCTGCTTTGGCCATTTCGTTGTAGTGTTTGACAGTTTCAAGGAAAGCAGGGATGTCTTTGATGCGGAGCTTTTTGGCGAGTTCTTCGAGGGTGTCTGCTTTGTAGGTGTCGATGAGGTCTTTCATGACGCCTTTGTGTTCGGAGTCTTCTTCCGGCATCCAGTTCTTGAGGGATTCGGGATCGTCGACGGTCATGCCGATTTTCTTGGCTTGGTCTACGTAGCGGGAGTCGAAGATCTGGCAGTAGTGGCCGCTGTCTTCGGCGAAGGTGAGGTAGCAGTTCATGAGTTCCATGCCGACGGTTTCATCGCAGAAGCGTTTGCCGTTCAGTTTCACGCGCAGGTACGGGGCGCTCATAAGGGAGGTCGGGCCGGAATCCATGTCGTGGGCCATCTTGGTGTGGCCGACGTTTTCCATGCGGCCGCCTGCCCAGACGATCATCTTGTGGCCGTCGCCGCTTCTGCCTGTTCTCTTCAGGGCGAAGTTCGTCATATCCGGGAGGTAGTAGTCCATCATGGACTTATCATTCGCATAGTCGCCTGTGGCAACGACGACGCCTTTCCTGGCTTTGAAGAGGATGTGTTTTCCTTCATGCTCGCCGATGACGCCTGTCACTCTGCCGTCTGCGCCCTGATCGAGCATGACAGCCGGGGTTTCGTAGAAAATGTCGACGCCCTTCTTCTCAGCCAGTTTGCACATGGCCTTCATGGCAGCGCCGGTGTCGTATGGTTTCGGCCCGAAGACGCAGGTCGTGAATTCGATATGCCAGCCGGTTCTCTTCAGGAGTCCTGCATGGGCATTCGTTCCCATATCGACGACCTGGGCGCCTGCTTCCTTGCCCTTTTCAATCGTCCAGAGAACGGCCTCGCCGGATTTCTTGGCCCACATATCGAGAAGCTCCCTCTTGGCCCTGTGGCCGGAAGCAGCTTCGAGCATGGAAACGCACTTTTCCACGTCGACAGGATCGCTCTTGTCCGTCAGGATGCCTGCGCCGAAGTTTCCGCACGCAGCCGCTTCCTTTTCCTTCTGGAGAATGGCGACCTTCGCGCCCAGCTCCGCTGCCTTCAAAGCACACGGAACGCCCGGAGAACCTGCGCCGATGACGACGATGTCATACTCCTTCGTATCCGCAATATCCGTAATCGGATCCGGCTTTTTGAAAAATGATGGAATCTCTTTCATAAGTCTGACCTCCCCTTTCTATAAAAAATGGAATAGTACTATATGGCATTATCTTTCTATATCTATTATAGTCTTTATAGAAAGGTCAATCCATGGACATAAGATAGAAATTGTCCTATTTCTTGCTTTTCAGCATACATGTTTTTTATGGAATGCAGGAAAAAGAAAAATCCTTTTTTGCGCACGAAAAAAGACAGCGGAATCCGCTGTCTTCATTGCTGGTGACCCAAGAGAGATTCGAACTCCCGACACCTTGATTCGTAGTCAAGTGCTCTATCCAGCTGAGCTATTGGGCCAAATTGGCAGGGGCAGAGGGACTCAAACCCCCAACCTACGGTTTTGGAGACCGTTGCTCTATCAATTGCGCTATGCCCCTGTGTCTCAGGTTTTCTCAACCATATGACTTAAATATAATAACAAACGGAAAGCAAAAATGCAAGGGGGTGTAAAATTATTTTTACAAAATTGCTCCAAGGCGCAGGAGAAGGGAGGAAATCCGCACATGACCGCCCCTCGGCGATTTTTTCCTTAATATTTGTTATAATATAGGAAATTTCTTTGACTCGCCTTCCCAGACGGGGAAGGTGCCTATATAAGTTCAAAACAAAACCATTGATTTTTCATTTCTCATCGCAAGCTGCCCCCAACGGAGGGAAGTGCCCGAAGGGCGAAAGGGGTGCAGTTTCTAAAAAGGGGCGGATAGGGTTGATTTCTCCAAGGCTGTGCCCTGATTGTATGGTTTTCAAAAGGTGCAGTTTCTAAGAATAGGCTTGATTTCCCAGAGCTGTGCCTTGGTTATATATTTTCCTTCCTTTCGGTTTTCTGGTAATTCTTATTCGGAGGTTCTTATGGAAGAAGTGCGTGCGCCGACGGCGGAGGCGGCTCTGCGGCGGATCCTTACCACGGCGGTCCGCGAGCGCGTAAGTGATGTGCATATCGAGCCGCAGGAGTCTTTCATCCGCGTGCGTTTCAGGCGGGATGGGATTCTGTACGACCGCTTCACGATGATGCTTGCGATGAAGAAGCCGATATCCGTGCGCGCCAAGGTCGTCGGGAGCATGGACATCGCCGAGAGCCGGCTGCCGCAGGACGGGTCGTATTCGGAAACCGTGGACGGCGTTTCCTATGATTTCCGCATTTCCACGCTGCCCTCCCTCTACGGCGAGACGATCGTCATCCGCATTCTCTCCGGGAAGGTAGATTTCATAGAGAATAACCATCTCGGGATGATGGATGTCCAGGAAAAGCTTTTCATGAAGTGCCTTAGAAGGAAATCAGGGATGATTCTCACGACCGGGCCGACCGGTTCGGGAAAGACGTCGACGCTCTATGCGGCGCTCCGGCTCCTGAATGACCCTTCGGTGAATATCATCTCGATCGAGGATCCCGTGGAGTACCGGATCGAGGGCGTGACGCAGATGCAGGTGAATAAAAAAGTAGGGCTCACCTTCGAAAAAGGCCTCCGCTCGATCGTCCGCCAGGATCCGGATATTCTGATGGTCGGGGAAATCCGCGACAGGGAGACGGCGGAAATCGCCGTACATGCCGCGCTGACGGGACACCTCGTCCTGTCGACGCTTCACACGGTGAATGCAGCGTCCGCGCCGCTCCGTTTGATGGACATGGGTATCGCTCCCTACCTTCTGGCGGATTCGCTCTCCCTGATTATTTCCCAGCGCATCCCCGGGCGCCTCTGCCCGCATTGCAAAAGGAAAGTCACGCTGACGGAGGAAAATTTCGCCGACCTTTCCCTCCCGCAGGAATTTCTGGGAGAGACGGTCATGGATGCAGAAGGCTGCGAGGAATGCCATGGGAGCGGCATCGCAGGGCGAATCGGCGCCTTTGAAATGATTGAAATCGGACGGGAAGAGCGGCAGATCATCCGCGGGGGCTTCTCGGCCGACAAACTGCAGGAAAGAATGAGAGCGCAGGGCCAGCCCGATATGGGCGCGGCGGCGCTTCGCGAGCTCCGGAAAGGCTGGATTTCAGCAAGATCAGCCTCCCAGGTCATCGCGGGAGAGGACTGAGCAAATTGGATATAGAAAAACTCATGCAGACGTATCCGAATCTGACGGATGTGCACGCCACGCAGGATGAACCGCTGATGATCCGCGCAGGCGGCGCGCTGAAAAAGCTTCGCGAGACGGCTGGAGAAGATTTCTTCACGGCGCTTTTCACGTCCTACGTCAATGAAGACAGAATGACTGCATACAAAAAAGAAGGCGCGCTCGATACTGCCTTTTCCCTGGGAAATACCCGCTTCCGCCTCCATATTTACAAGAGCGGAGGGAAACCGGCCGCCGCGATCCGCGTCTTGCCCGAGCTCTCCGCACTCCCTGCCGACCCCGACAAGGCTTTCTTGGACAAACTCTCTGCCCTTGAGCACGGCCTTGTCCTCATCACAGGCCCCTCGGGAAGCGGCAAGAGCACGACGCTCGCGCACATTCTCCTGACAGCCGTGGCCAAGCGCCCCTGCCATATCGTCACCCTCGAAGACCCCGTCGAATACGTCATTTCCTCTGACAAAGCCCTCGTCCACCAGAGGGAAATCGGAGAAGACACGCCGAGCTTTGCCGAAGGCGTCATCGAGTCCCTAAGGGAGGACCCCGACATCATCGCTGTGGGAGAAATGCGCGACGCCGCCACCATCGAAGCTGCCCTGACCGCGGCCGAGACAGGCCACCTCGTCTTTGCCACCCTCCACACCACACGTGCCAAAGACGCATGCACGCGCATCATCCACGCATTTCCTTCCACGAGGGAAAACGAAATCCGGAGCATCCTTTCCTCCTGCCTGCAGCACGTCCTCACGCAGCGCCTCTGCCGGCCGGGCAAGGAAACCTTCCTCATGCGCGAAATCCTGACGAACGTCCCCGCCGTTTCCCACCTCATCCGGGAAGGCAAGGACGAGCAGATCCCGTCGTACATGGAAATGGGCCTCCAGAACATGCGCACCCTGAAGCAGGCAGCGTACGGCCTGAAGAATATCTCCGAAAAAGACAGAGAAAAACTCCTGAAAACCCTCGAATGATTCCCGGCGTAAAGCCGACACAAGATACATATGGAAACATACCTCTACAAAGTCTTCAATACCGAAGGAGCTATGGAAGAAGGCACCATCAGTGCCAGCTCTGGCGGGGATGCCGCGAATGCACTCCGCCTTCGCGGCTTTTCTATTATCTCCCTGACAAAAGAGGCATCGGAAAAGAAAGAAAGACGCAGCTTCCTGAAAAGGAAACCATTCTCCGGAGACGAGACACTCTCCGTCCTTGCCAGCGAATGGAGCGCCCTCCTCAAAGCAGGCCTCACCATCACGGCTACCCTGGCCCTCCTTGAAGAACAGGCGAAAAAACACGAGAAACCTATCCTCTCACGCGCCCGCGAGACTGTCATGGAAGGAAGGACCCTCTGGGAAACGCTCGATGAATCAGGCGCCTTTCCCCGCTTCTTCACCGCCTTGATTCAGGTCGGAGAAATGACAGGCACGCTCCCCGAAGAACTCGACCGCATCGCCGAGCACTACCGGAAGAAAGCAGAATTCAAAAGAAAAGCGGTAAGCGCCCTTGCCTATCCCTGCTTTGTCCTCCTCTTCGCACTGACCGTCCTTCTCACCATCCTGACATTCATCCTCCCCACCTTCGAGACACTCTTCGCCTCCCTGCAGATCACCCTTCCTGCCGGCGCGAGGATTGCTCTGGCCGCCGGGAAATTTCTTCAGGAAACAGGACGCTTCCTCTTCCTTCTGCCGCTTCTCTCGGCCCTCGGTCTTGGTATTTCCTTGAAGACAGAAAAAGGAAGAGAGAAAATAGACGAAATCCTCTACCGCTCCCGCTTCTGCAAACGCCTCCTCCTCATCCGCTTCGCAGCTACACTCTCTGCTTTCCTTGAAAGCGGAAGGACCCTGGGCGACGCCCTTGAAGACTGCAAGGATACCATAGGAAACCGCGAAGCAGAAAGAGCCCTCGAAGCCGTCAAGGAAGAAGTCACCAAAGGAAACGACTTCGCCGAAAGCCTCAAGAAAAGCGGCTTCTCCCTGCCCATCTTCTACCAGCTTACAAGGATCGGCATGGAAAGCGGCGAACTCCCGGACTTCCTCATGAAAGCCGCCGGCCTCATGGAAAGAGAGGCAGAAAGAAAAGCCAGCCGCTTCCGCGCCATCTTAGAACCCGCCATGCTCCTATTAGTAGGCGGCATGACCGCCATCGTCGTATTCTCCGTCATCCTCCCCGTCTTCCACATGGCGGCGAGAGTGTGAAGGGAAAAAGATAAAACCATAAAACAAGAAAAAACAGAACGCAAGGGAAAAAAACATAAAAATCGCAAAAAAGCTCCCTATGAAGAGAGCTTTTTTGCGTGGGAAAATCAAAACCTTCACAACCGGACTTCGTCCGTTGGTAATCAGCCCCTTTCGGCGCATGCGCGCCACTTTCCCCTGACGGGGACAGCTATAGTCTCGCTCCGCTCGCCATTCCTGAGCGTTGATTTTTCAAATCGAAGCGAACTTGTAATCAAATTTCCCTTATTATTTCATTCCTCTATTTCTATTCTTTCCGTAAATTGTAGAATGAAATTGAACACTAAAACTAAATAAAAAGATCCATAGGATTGCATCAATGGTAAAATTAAGTTACGACACAAAATTAACCGGAGGCAATCACTATGGACTACCTAAATAATACCATTAATACCCTACCTCGCGAAAGAGGACAACACTTAAGATTTGAAGATCGATGCGAAATCAAAGCGCTCCATAAGCAAGGTTACTCTTATCGCCAGATTGCAAAAGCACTTAATTGCTCACCTAGTACTGTGGGCTACGAATTAAAACGTGGCACTGCAACTAAGACGACACATCGAGGCAGACCAACAGAGTATGTACCTAGTCGAGGTCAAGCCGTTTACTATGAAAACAGAAAACGTTCTGGTCGTAAACAGCGCATTACGTCTGAAAGTCCATTTGCTATTTGGGTTGCAGCGCAAGTTAAAAAAGCTAACTGGTCATTAGACGTATGTGCTGGCTATGCTAAGAAGCATAATCTGTTTACTGAAGAGGAACTTGTATGTGCTAAAACGCTGTATAACGCCCTTAATCAATCACGCCTACCATTATCCCTATTCGATGTACCAGAACTGCTTAGTCGTAAAAAGTCAAAGCCTAAACAAGCAAAGAACGTACGCATCTTTGGCCGAAGTATTGATGAACGACCAGATATCGTTAAGCTACATCTTGAGATTGGTCATTGGGAAATAGATACTATCGTTGGTAAGCGTAAAGGTAAAGAGGCTGTGGTACTAACTTTAGTAGAGAAAGTAACGCATAAATTCATTGCTATTAAGATTCGACGTAAAGATGTAGCATCTGTAAAAGCTGCTTTACGTAGTCTCAAAATATATTATGGATCACAATTTGCTACTGTATTTAAAACAATTACAGCAGACAACGGAACTGAGTTTGCGGAATTATCTCAGTTAGAACGATATGGTATAATGGTATATTTTGCTCATCCATATAGCTCTTATGAGAGAGCTCAAAATGAGCGTCACAATCGCATTTTCAGAAAGTACGTACCTAAAGGAAAGTCTATCGAAAACTACTCTGCTGAGCAGATTCTCTGGTTTGCAGAGGATATGAATTCATTACCTAGAAAGTCCCTTGGGTATGATACGCCTGATGATTTATTTGAAGCTTATTTAGATACCGTCTATGCAGCTTAAATTATTTGGTTAAAGGTGTTCAATTTGAACTTGCAATTTTAGTTTCTATTCTTTCCCCATTTTCTATATAATTAAGGAATGTTAAGCAAAGTCTTTTTAAAAAATCGAGCGCAGGAGGTGCGTTAGTATAAAAGCTGTTATTTTTGATATGGACGGGACTCTTTTTGATACGGAGTTTATTTTCCAGAGGATCTGGAATGAGATCGCGGGCGAGATGGGCCTGGTGCTTCCGGATTCTTTCAAATATGAAATCTGCGGGACGAATGGTGCCGTGATGAATGGCGTCATTGAAAAGTACTACCATGTATCTGACGGACAAGTGATCCAGAACGAATGCCGCCGCCGTGTGGATAAGATTTTTGCCCGGTATGTGCCGGAGAAGCCGGGCTGCAGGGAAATCCTTCATTTCTTCCGCGAGCATGGGTATAAAATTGCCATGGGAAGCAGCAGCCGCATTACAAGGATCGAAGGAAATCTGCACCAGACGGGGCTTCGTGATGCCTTCGATGCCATTGCAGGGGGCGATGAAGTCGAGCATGGCAAGCCCGAGCCGGATGTATTTCTTCTGGCGGCCAGCCGCCTTGGTGTCGATCCCAGGGACTGCTACGTCTTCGAGGACAGCCCCAACGGCGTTCGCGCCGGCGTCAAAGCGGGCATGAGAACGATCATGGTTCCTGACCTCATGCCCGTCACTGATGACCTCATCCCCATCGCCTACGGGATTTTCAAGAACCTCTCCGAAGCACAGGAATTTCTGGAGAAGGAAATATAAGGAAAATCAGGACTCAGGAATGACGAGCATCGCGAGTTCCGCATTGGCAAGAACGGCTGCATTACTGCGATGTGCTGAGTCCTGATTTCCTCTCTTATTCCCTATTTCCTTTATATAATAGAAATATATATAGAATAATATATTTCTCCCAATTCCCAAAAAATCACTTCTGTATTATACTTAAGAATGGAAAAGTTTACGAAAGACCGCGGAAGGCGGAATATATGGGAAAGGAGGCGCTGCGATGGCTTTATCGATCAGGGACATTTTGATACTCGACTACTTCGACGGCAAGCCGGTGCATCATAAGATACCGCCGTACAAGCTGAAGATTTACGGCCAGGACGCCAATGACCGGATCGGGCTTTTGTATGAGAATGGCTGGATCCGCTACAGCCGGCCGCAGGAGACGGTCAGCATGCTGCCGGACAAAGCACTCTCGGATTTCCTGAAGCGTTACGGTCTCTCCGGCGAAGGCTCGCATGCCGAGCTCACCGGGCGCGTCATTTCCCAGATTCCCGAGTCCGACTATGCCCACGGCGTGCCGAAGATTTACGTCCTCACCAAGGAAGGCAAGGCGGAAATCGGGCATCACATGGCCTACGTCCTGAACGTCCGTGAGAATTACGGCCTGACCGAAGGGGAAATCGGCGAATCGCAGAATACCCTCGCCCAGCGCGGTGAACCATATACCGCCCGGGACATCCTTTACCGCGCCTTCCAGCAGAAAATTTCCCTCTACATCATGGCCGGCGAATGGTCGAAGCTCCGCAACATGTACTACACTGTCGCGAATTTCTACCTGCGTATCAAAGACAACGAAGAAGCCCTGCCGTACCTGTACCTTGTCTTCTTCATGGACATGTCCGGCATGGGAAACAAAAACAACCTCGTCCCGTACGAGAACCTTTTCCCCACGCAGAAGGGCATGATCCTCCTGATGGATGAAATCCGGAAAGATCTCCACTACTCCATGGACGAAGTGAAGACATCCTTCCTTTCCTCCATCGCCCGCATGGCGCCGAGACTGCCATTCTCGTATTTCTCGCCGCAGGTCATGGCCTCCATGCTCCTCGAACGCCTCCGCGGCATCGACTTCAATGGAGCCAGGTACATCGTTCAGAGAAATACCCCGGATCCCTCCGCCAAGTCGTACCACTACGTACCGTACGGAAGAAGCGAAGCCAGGCCCAGATCCTACCACCCGCCCGTCGTGAAACCAAACTTCATGGCCCCGCCGGTCTTAAGGATGCCCACCTTCACCGCGCCCCCGCCCTTCAAGCCGGGCCAGTCCGCCCCGCCGCCAAGCCGCGAGCCCGTGCCAGAGAAGAAAGAAGAGCCTGTTTTAAGAAGAAAACCCGAAAAGAAAAAGGGCATCTTCTCCAAGCTGAAAGATCTGTTTTAGTCGTACTTGAAAAAGACACCATCATTTTGTAAAATAATACTAATGCGTTTGTAGCTCAGCTGGATAGAGCAGCGGTTTCCTAAACCGTGTGTCGGGGGTTCAAATCCCCCCAAGCGCACCAATGGAAATCAGAGCGTTCCCGAAAGGGAGCGCTTTTTTTGCGTGGAGAAATGGGAACTCACTTCGCTCGCCAGTCCTGAGCGGGGATTTTTATTTCTACGAGCGCAGCGAGGTCGTAAGGTTTTCCACGAGCAACGCGAGGTTTAAGGGTGTTTGACCTTGCCTCGTAGAGGAAGGTGTCGCTGAAGGCGACGAATGAAGTTCATTTCCTGGGCTGCAAGCCGGTTGTATGGTTTTTAAATGTGCAGTTTCTAAAAAGGCCGGGCGGATAGGGTTGATCATTCATTGAGTTTTAAAATCTAAAAAGGTTCTGCGAGCGGAGTGAGGCTGTTTGGTTTTTCTTTTCCCTTTGCGAAGCAAATAAGTGGTGTTGACCTTCCCAGACGGGGAAGGGAGTATGGTAGGGGAAGGGGTACGAAAGGTCCAAAACAAATAAGATTGGAAATCCTTTCTTTATTCCTTGTGAAGCTGCCACCTTCGGGGGAAGTGGACTGTATACCAGTTGAATCTTCTGTAATATCGGTAATGACTCAATTGTTCTGTACAGGCCGAAAGGGGTGCAGTTAATAAGTAAAGCATATTCCTTTTGTGGCGGTTAGGGTTGATTTCTCTCAACCTCCGGGCTGGTCGTCCGGTCTTTTCTTTTCCCCGCTCTGCGGTTGTCTGGTTTTTCATTTCTTTCCCAGTTTTCCTCCCTGCTTTTCTCCCTACACGGTCTTTTTCCTCTCTCCCCATCCTCTTTTATTTTTATAATCGCTATCCTTCCTTGTATCTTTCTTGCTGTTCTTTCAAAAAAGTCCGCTGCTTTTAGAAATTTCCCTCACATTTCCTTTCAAAAGTATACTTTCGGATAGTTTCATTCCATTTTGCGATAGGTTAGAGTAAATGCAGGGAAAAAGCTTTGGCCCTGGCAATGGCGCCGGGGAAGCTCTATTGATTTAGAAAGAGGGAATCGAAATGAACAAAAAAGCAGAAAGCTTCTAGGAATACTTGGATAAGAGAAAACTCAAAGACTTCGCCGTCGAAGAAATTGCCAAAGATCCATTGGAAACCGCCGTATTCCGCTCGCACATGCAGCTTGAAAACGCAAGACTGCCAATCATCGTCATCCTTGACAAGAGCATCTACGGCATCGTCCGTCTCCTTGTCGCTCAGAGCGCCAAGAAGAAGAACAACGAAAAAGCACTCGAAGAGCTCATGAACAAGTTCAATAAACAGTATAAAGCATTCAAATACTACCTCGACGACGAAGGAAACCTCGTCCTCGATCTCAGCATCCTCTGCCCGGAAGAAAAAGTAAGCGGCCCGATGATTTATGCCCTCTTCCAGAGCGTCGAAGAACACCTCAAGACCGCCTATCCGCAGTGGATAAAAATCATCTGGAAGTAATTCATACCGGGGATAGTACAAAAGAAGGGCGGGGAGGGCCCGGACTTTTGTGGAAATGGGAGGAACCATGTTAGGGATTGCGGCAGGAATTCTCGTAGGTGCCGTTTCAGGCGTTGCCTTCTACTGCCTTCTGTGCAGGAACGCAGAGTATATCGACGCATTCGACGAAGACCTCGTCAGAGAAAGATTTATGGAAGATATGAATAACAAAACAAGAATGGAATGATTCCGGGGAAGGAAGAATTCCTGAAGAAACAGCGTTTCCGGGAAGAAACACTATTTCAAAAAAGCAGGCAGCGGGAACTGCCTGCTTTTCACATGGGAAAAATTAAGAGTATACATAAAACAACTCGCCCGCTCGATATTCCAGAGTCCTGACTCTTGAGTGGAATCAGAGCAGCCCACCAATACTCGCCTTCCCAAATGGGGAAGGGAGTATGGTAGGGGATGGGGTACGAAAGGTCAAAAACAAATCAGATTTGAAACTTTTTCTTTATTCCTCTTGAGACCTGCCTCAGCGAGGAAGGATGTCACGGAGTGACAGAAAGGAGTGCAGTTCCTCGGACGAAGTCCGATTGTATGGTTTTGATTTTCCCCAAGGCGAAGCCTTGGTTTAAGGGTGTCAGAGCTCGCCCCGTAGGGGGAGCTGGCGCGCATGCGCCTGAAACATCATCTCCACGAGCAACGCGAGGTTTTACGGTTTTCTTAACCTGCCGCTCTCCGCCCATACGCTTTTATCTCATCTTCCACCTATCTCTTTTCCTCATGCTTATTGAGAAAAAGTAATAACTTATAGTTGTGAGTGAATTGTAATTTTAATAATTCTAAATATTTTGTTTCGCCATGCCTATAAATTTCTATCCGATAATATCGAGTAAAATCCAGTATAAAGAAATATTTCGAATATGCCCATTTGTATTTATAAATCAAATATTGACAGATTATAAATTCTCAATATATAATTAAGACATGAATGAATTAGAAATCTTCAAGGCTCTATCGAACCCTATACGGCTAAACATCATAAAGTGGCTGAAGGAACCGCAGAATAACTTTCCACCCCAGGGACTCCATGTGCCGGAGGGAGACCGTTTTGACAGAAGTGTCTGTGTTGGATCGATCTGCGAAAAGACTCAGATTTCCCAGTCGACCATCTCGCATTATCTTGATATGATGCAGAGAGCAGGTCTTTTGGAATCGCGCCGTTTCGGCAAGTGGACATACTACCGCCGCAACGAAAGGAACATCAGCCGATTGTCAGAGTTCATCCGTAACTCGTTATAACCGGTCATTATAAGGTATAATAAAGACGGCAGGGAATCCTGCCGTCTATTTTTGGGTTTATGTATCTAATAAACGAGATACATTTTGGAATATTTCATGTAAATTCTCATTTTGAAGGCAAAAGCCGGAAAGGACTGTTCACATGATTGAAAAACCATTTATCCTCGCAGGAAAGAAACTCTCCACACGTCTCGTGTTCCCGCCGCTCGCGACCGAAAGCTCAGACGGCGGCAAGCCGAACGAAAAAATCACGCAGCACTACTGCGCCATCGCAGCAAACCCGAACGTCGGCATGATCATCACTGAGCACAGCTACGTCGATCCACAGGGCAAAGCAGACCCGCACCAGATTTCCTTTGCCGACGACTCCGTCATCGACGCACAGAAAGCCATGGTGAAATCCATCCGCAACGTGCGCCCCGACATCTGCCTCCTCGCGCAGATCAATCACGCAGGCGCCAATACACGCAAACTCTACACAGGCATGGATCTCGTCTCCGCCTCTGACATCAAATGGACCAGAGACCAGGCAAGAGCCCTCACCGTCGATGAAATCCACGACCTGGAACAGAAATACATCGCAGCAGCCCTCCGCGTCCAGGAAGCCGGCTATGACGGCGTAGAAATCCACTGCGCACACGCTTACCTCCTGAACCAGTTCTACTCGCCGATCACCAACCACAGAGACGACGAATACGGACCGCAGACCATCACCAACCGCCTCCGCTTTACCCTCGAAATCATCCGAGGCATCAAAGCCAAAGCCAATAAGAACTTCATCGTCTCCGTACGCTTGGGAGGCTGCGACTACAAAGAAGGCGGCAGCACCATCGAAGACGCATGCGCAGCAGCCAAACTCCTCGAAAGAGAACACATCGACCTCCTG
The DNA here is from genome assembly GCF_007164725.1 of Dialister hominis. NCBI lineage: Bacteria > Bacillati > Bacillota > Negativicutes > Veillonellales > Veillonellaceae > Dialister > Dialister hominis. The sequence continues at coordinate 2,205,526 of NZ_AP019697.1, forward strand.
AACCTCTCCGGCGGCACCTGCCAGATCTTCAGACCGGGCCACGCAGAACCAGGCTTCTTCACCGACATGTCCGAAGCCGTCAAGAAATGCGTATTCACCCCGATCCTCGTAGCAGGCGGCATCACAACAAAGAAAGAAGCCGACCTCTTCCTCCGTGAAGGCAAAGCCGACCTCATCGGCGTAGCCAGAGCACTCAACGCAGACCCGAAATGGGAAATGTAAAATAAGGAAACTAAATAAGACATTCAAAAAGGACCCCGAAAGAGGTCCTTTTTAGTTACATCGTCTCTGCAACTACCCTGCAGGGCAGTCCGGTCATGCCTTGGTAACGCATAGGGTACGTATTCATTATTACATCTTTATTTAGCAGTTCCCTCAAATTACACATGTTTTCAATGACGAAGACACCATGATCAGCACAGTACTGATCCTTGACAGGATGCTCGCGGCCGCGCCTGATCCCCGCAAAATCCACGCCGATCAATGAAATATGAAGATCGACCAATTTCTCAATCAGACCAATTTCTCAATCAATTCATCAGACAGCTGCGGATGCTCCTTGAAATACCTTGCACTTCCGTAGCCTTCCTCCTCAATGAATCCTGAGTAAAACATGACAAATGAATCCGCGGGAACTTTCTCCAGATCCACATCAAAGACACCGATATCCCTGTCTTTGATCCCGCTGACATCAAATACGATTCCTCTTCTCTGGGTATACTCTAAAGGAAATTCCTTATTCATTACATCAAAATGAGTTCCCAAATGTCCAGATAAAGATTTCTTATCATGCCCCTGTGCATCCTGTACCATTTTAGGTGTGATTTCAAGCGTTACATCAATTTTCATTACGGTTTCCCCCTTTAGATCTTTGCTGGCTGCTAAATTTTACCAGCACCGATAAAAATCAAGATATGCCCTTAACCTTGCCATGGAAGATGTGAAATGAAAGCCATTTCTTTATTCTTTGTGTTAGATTAAAGTTCTAATATAAATATTATACAATAGCCTCGAGGTGCGAATTTGGAAAGGAGGTAAGATGCCTTTTGCAAACATATCAATCATTGAAAATGATGGCGGTACTATTTTCCAATAAATAGTATACCAATGATGAGAATCAAACGGCTCTATTTTGCATATATTGAACGGTATGTATGAGTTTAAGTGCTAAATAACCTAATATACGATACTTAAATAGCAAATAGCCATAATTAGTATATAATTCAACTTAATTGTGTGCTAAAATGTGTGAAGAATACGTAAGACGTTTGTAAAGGTAATATATATTTGGAAGGAGATGCGTGGAATGAAGTGGAAGGCTATAGTTGCAGGTATGTTAGCAGGTGCAGCTCTGTTAATGGCAGGCTGCGGCGGCTCATCTTCTGGGGATGCAGCAAAATCGGCCAATGCGGCACAGAATTTCAAGGGTAAGAAACTGGTTATGTATGTTTCTTTCCATGAAGATACGGCAAAGGAACTGTCGGACGCATTCAAGAAGAAGACCGGTGCTGATGTAAGCTTTATCCGCCTGCCAACTGGTGAAGCATTAGCTCGTATTCAGGCTGAAAAGGATTCACCGAAAGCGGATGTATGGCTGGGCGGCACAGCAGATGCTCACGCAAAGGCAGCTTCTGACGGACTTCTGTCAGCTTATAAGTCACCGAATGCGAAGATGATTCTTCCGCAGTATCAGGATAAGGATGGATACTGGTATGGCACATACCTGGAAGCTCTGTCCGTCGGCTATAACGAAAAACGTTTCAAAGAAGAATTTGAACCAAAGGGCGTCAAGGCTCCTGAAACACTGGATGATCTTCTGAAACCGGAATTCAAGGGCGAAGTCATTATGCCAGATCCGAGAAAATCCGGAACAGGCAATACATTCATCAGCTCCGTTCTTCAGTCCATGGGCGAAGAAAAAGGCTGGACCTATTTGAAAGCACTGAAAGGCCAGGTAGCACAGTTCACTCCTTCCGGATTTACACCAGCACAGAAGACAGGTGCCGGAGAATACCTGATCTGCGTCAACTTTGTTTCTGACCAGAATCTGGTCAGCGCAAAGGGACAGAAGATCCACAGCACGATTTACAATAATTCCGGCTGGACGGTCTGCCCTGTTGGCCTGATCAAAGGCGCTGCTGATGCTGATGTAGCTAAAGCATTTATCGACTTTGTACTGACGAAAGAAGCTGGCGAAATCATGGTAAAATCCACCCATGGTATCGCATGCAACCCTGATGTAGCTCCGCCAGAAGGTATGAAGCCTCTGAAAGAGCTCCCACTCTTCAAGGAATATGACCTGATCAAGGCCGGTGCAGATAAGCAGAAGAATTGCGACGAATTCTTCGCAAATTAAATTGGTTCAGATGATGCCTCTGCCTTTCTGGCGGAGGCATTATTGTTCTACAATAGATTTCTTAAATCATTGTAAGGAGTCACTATGAGCGAAAAAGATATAGGGCATGAACATACAGGAGGAATGGCGGAATTCAAGGCCCTCTTAAGGGAGCCGCCGCTCCTTATCAGCATATCCGTTGTATTTTTGCTGTTTGCTGTTTTTATCATTTATCCATTTGTGAAAATACTGCTGGTCCCGGACGGAAGTGATTGGATCCGTGCGCTGACGGAAGAAGAATTTGTCCTTGCCTTCGCGCATACGCTGTATTCTTCCTTCGTGGCAACATTCAGTGCCATCATCCTCGGGTTTCTCTTTGCATACGGCATCCATTATACGGATATGCCATGCAAGCGGTTCTTTCAGGTAGTGGCTCTCCTTCCTACGATGGCGCCGTCTGTCGTGACGGGCCTTGCCTTTATCATGCTTTTCGGCAGGCGCGGATTTATCACCTGGAACCTCCTTCATCTGAAGGTAGACCTGTACGGCCCATTCGGCCTGTGGGTGGCGCAGACTGTTGCATTCTTCCCTCTGGCCTATATCACGATTTCAGGGGTGCTTAAGAGCATCAGCCCGAATCTTGAACTGGCTGCACAGAACCTGGGGGCAAGAGGCTGGTATCTTTTCAGGACTGTCACATTGAGGCTGGCAACCCCGGGCATTGCCAGTGCATTTCTTCTGGTAGCCATCAACTCTCTGGCAGACTTCGGCAACCCGATGCTCGTCGGAGGAAATTATCAGGTACTGGCGACAGAAGCCTATACACAGGTCACAGGAGCCTGGGATCTTCCCATGGGCGCCACGCTTTCTGTTTTCCTTGTCATTCCGACACTGATCGTATTCTTCATCCAGAGGTACTATCTGGAAAAGAATTCTTACGTAACCGTTACGGGGAAACCTGTCGCAGGGCTGATCCGCGTCACCACGGGGCCGCTTGCAAAATGGCTTCTCTTTGCATTCTCCATGCTGCTCAGCCTCGGGATCTTAATGATCATCGGAGTCGTATTCCTCTTTGCCTTTACCGTTGCATTCGGGTATGACTACACGTTTACGCTCGAATATTTCAAGGAAGGCGTCATCCACTCCCATGTCATGATCAATTCCTGGGTGGCTTCCATATCGACAGCTGCCATAACGACAGTTCTGGGCATTGCGCTTGCCTTTCTTACCATCCGCAAGAAATTCCCCGGAAGAACGATCATGGATTTCCTTGCCATGCTTCCGGTATCCCTTCCAGGTACATTCATCGGCCTGGCATTGATCCTTGCCTTTAACGACGGACCGCTGGCCATGACGGGTACGCTCGGCATCATTATCCTCGGTATGGCCCTTCGACAGCTTCCTGTCGGATACAGGCAGGCGGTAGCAGGGCTGAAGCAGATCGAGGGCTCGCTGGAAGAAGCATCGACCAACCTGGGCGCGAACAGTTTCACCACATTCCGCAAAATCGTCCTTCCTATGCTAAAAAATTCCTTATCCGTCAGTTTCGTTTATGCTTTCATGCGATCCATGAATACGCTGTCAACTGTTATTTTCCTGGTTTCCCCGGAATGGAACCTGGCATCCATCAATATCATGAGTCTGGCAAATCAGGGATTCCTTCCTACAGCGAGCGCCACGGCAGTAGGGATTATGCTTGTCATTTATGCAACTTTTGGTATCGTGAAGCTCATCTTAAGAGATAAAATCAATATCTTTGATCTGTAAAGAAAGCGGGAATAAAGTATGGCAGACTATGTATTGCAGTTAAAGAATATCAATAAATATTTCGGGAAAAGCCATGTGATCAAGAATGTCAATCTGTCCTTTGAAAGAGGCCATTTCATTACCTTTCTGGGACCATCCGGCTGTGGCAAGACGACACTCCTCCGCATGATTGCAGGATTTTATGAACCCGATGAAGGGGAAATCCTCCTGAACGGAAAGAACGTCGAAAGGATTCCCCCTTATGGAAGAAATACATCCATGGTATTCCAGGAATATGCGCTCTTCCCTCATATGAACGTTTTTGACAACGTATCTTACGGGCTGAAAGTCAAAAAGGTTCCCAAAGATAAAATGACCAAGCGCGTGGAAGATGCACTGGAACTCATGCAGCTCAAAGGGATGAAAAAACGTTTCCCGAACCAGATGTCCGGCGGCCAGCAGCAGCGTGTCGCTGTCGCAAGAGCACTTGTCATGAAACCGGACGTCCTTCTTCTCGATGAACCGCTTTCCAATCTGGATGCGAAGCTCCGCGAAAGCGTCCGTGTCGAATTAAGAACCATCCAGCAGAAAATGGGACTCTCCGTTATTTACGTAACACATGACCAGTCAGAAGCCCTTTCCATGTCGGATGCCGTCGTCGTACTGAAAGACGGCGAAGTCCATCAGGTCGGCACGCCGCAGGAAATCTATTTCGAACCGAAGACACAGTTCGTCGCTGATTTCATCGGCACAACCAATCTCATTTCCGTAGAAGGAAAAGGGAATAACGACGTGGCTTATGGAAATACCGTATTCCATTCCACCAATCCCGTCACCCCGGGTGCCAGGTACGTCGCATCCGTCCGTCCGGAAAGCATAAAGATCTCCCTGGAAAAAGCGGAGGGGAAGGTCAATATCAAGACCTCTATCGTAAACCGCATGTTCCTGGGCGAAAAAGTGCGCTACTTCGTCAAGGATGAATTGGACAAGGAATGGATTGTAGACATGTTCGATCCAGGGAAAACGCTTCTCAGCGGTGACGCCTATGTCACGTTCAAAGCGGAAAAAGCATGGGTGATTGAAGACAAATAAGCTTCAACAGACCTTGGGAAAGGAGCTGCCTGGATGTTAGAAGAACTGAAAGAAGAAGTGCTGGAGGCAAATCTGGAACTTCCCCGTCATCATGTCGTGCTTTATACATGGGGGAACGCGAGCGGAATCGACAGGGAAAGAAACCTCATCGTCATCAAACCGTCCGGCGTACCGTATGAATACCTGAAAGCTTCCGATATGGTCGTCGTGAACCTTGAAGGCGAAGTGGTGGAAGGAAATCTGAGACCATCCTCAGATACCAGGACCCACATTGAACTGTACAAGAACTTCCCGGAAATCGGCGGAGTCGTCCACACCCATTCCATTCACGCCGCAGCCTTCGCACAGGCCGGAAGGCCGATCATCCCTATTGGCACGACCCATGCAGACTATTTCTACGGACCCGTTCCCTGTACCAGACCCCTCACGAAAGAAGAAGTGGAAGACGACTACGAAAGAAATACGGGAAAAGTGATCGCTGAAACCTTCCGTGATCTCAAGATTGATCCTAAATCCACGCCCGGCGTACTCGTCAGAAACCATGGCCCGTTCACATGGGGGAAAGATGTTAAAGAAGCTGCATACCATGCAGTCGTCCTGGAAACAGTCGCAGAAATGGCCCTCAAGACATTCCTTCTCTCGCCGGATGCAAGGATACAGAACTACATCCTGGAAAAACACTACGAAAGAAAACACGGACCCCATGCCTACTATGGGCAAGTGAAATAATTTAAAAAAGAGTGGCGCGATGCCACTCTTTTACTATGCATGAAAGGCCCGAGGCTCTTGGATATTCTCATTTTCCCATCACACTCCATGGTATAATGGGAGGAGCAAAGGAGCTTGTTATGTCTACTAAAAATACCCCACTCACATTAAACGCGACGTATACGATCGAGATCCGCGATCTTGGTGTCCATGGCGAAGGCATCGGATCGGCGGAGAATTTTACTGTCTTCGTTCCGGGAGCTCTTCCTGGAGAGACGGTGAAGGCGAAGATCATCCTGATCAAGAAATCGTACGCTTCCGGGAAACTCATTTCCGTCGAGAAGCCGTCTCCCTACCGTACGGTGCCCCAGTGCCCGGTCTATGATTCCTGCGGAGGATGCCAGATTTCCCATCTGACCTACGAGGGCCAGCTGGCAGCGAAGGAACGCCGCGTGAAGGACGTCATGGTCCGCATCGGCAAGGCAAGCGAAGACGTCGTCCTTCCGATTCTTGGCGCGCCGCATGAATGGAATTACCGAAATAAAATGGCCGTCCCTGTCGGACAGGTGACAGGCGGCCCCGTTCTTGGCTACTACCGCCAGGGCACGCACCAGATCGTCCCGATTCAGGAATGCCTCATTCAGGAAGAGGAAAACAACCGCCTTCTCCGCTTTGCGGAAGATTTCATGATCCGCCATGGCATTACCGGCTACAATGAGAAATCCGGAAAAGGCTGCGTCCGCCACGTCATGGGGCGTGTCGGCGATAATGGGGAAGTCATGGCCGTCATCGTGACTGCCACCGAAAACCTGCCGAAGAAGGACCTCTGGGCTGAAGAAATCCAGAAAGCCCTCCCCGAAGTCGTTTCTCTTTACCACGATGTCCAGAATAAGAAACGCAACGTCATCTTAGGACCGGAAATCCACCACATCTGGGGAAGAAAGACCCTCACCGCATCCCTCTGCGGCATTGCCTTCGAAGTATCGCCATTTTCCTTCTTCCAGGTCCACAAGGCCCAGGCAGAAGTCCTCTACCAGAAAGCCTTGGATGCCGCTGACCTCAAAGGCGGGGAAACCGTCATCGACGCCTACTGCGGCACAGGCACCATTTCCCTCTGCCTTGCGAAAAAAGCACGCCGCGTCATCGGCATCGAAATCGTCAGGGAAGCCATCGAAGACGCTAAGAAAAATGCCGCATTCAACCATATAGAAAACGCCGAATTCCACGCCGCCGACGCAGGCCTCCTCATGCCGAAACTCTACGAAGAAGGCCTTCGCCCCGACGTCATCGTCATGGACCCCGTCAGAGCCGGATGCAGCGAAGACGTTCTCAAAGCCGCCGCAGGCATGCAACCCGCCCGCATCGTCTACGTCTCCTGCAACCCCGCCACCTTGGCCCGCGACGCAGAGATCTTGGGCCGCTTAGGCCACTACAAACTACAGTCCGTCCAGCCCGTGGACATGTTCCCACAGACCACTCACGTCGAGTGCGTATGTTTGATGTCTAGGACAGGAAAGTAAAAATGCTGGAAAGTGTAGTAAATAAGCTGCTTTCACTATTTTGAAATTAAAAATGAGAAAGTCAACATCGGAGTTTCATCACCCCATGGGAACATATCGACGAAAACCATTTTTTGATAGTTTAGACGGTGAGTTGGATAATGGGTTCATGAGTGTATGAGTTGGATGTTTTGTGGAAAAATGGCTTTGCGAGTGAGCAGGTTGGATATTTTTTAAAACAACAATTGCATAGACTATAAAAATGATAAGGTTTAGAGGCATAAGTATGGTATTCAAATTATCTTAATAAAAACAATTTTTATTAATTATATTACGAATTACGGTTAAAATGTACAATCATAGGAGATGAATATTTTGCCTAAGAATGTTCTAGAAGCTGATGCTCATAATAAATGGATTTCTAAAAAAGTTCCGTATGTAAAATATAATTTTAGTAAAGAAGAATTTGAAAATGCCTTAGAGAATCTTGACAGAGATTTTATTAAAAAAGGGATTGATCCACAATTTAGGCCAATACATGTTATGACTTTAATATCTTCCCAATTACCTATATTGAAAGATGCATGCTTTTTACCATATTGTAATGAACCTTTTGTTTCAGGAATCTATACATCTTATAATTTGGGTACGTTAATAAACAAATGGTTCAAGCTTCGATATGGAAATAAACTAAGTCTAGGAGAAAGAGCAATTGTTGGAAGAATGATTTTATTAATAAGGGGCGAACCATATATTGCTATATTTCCTGTTATTTTTGGAACAGTTAAGATTACATGGGAAGTTAAAAATATACAATTGCCTACTGATACTATTAATCTAGTTAATAAAATTGAAAATTTGACGTTTCAAGTAGCAAACAGTTTAACAAAAGATGAAATTTATAAATTATTAGAAGTATATAATAAGACATACGCTGCGATGTATAAATTTTACGAAAGTGGAATGGTATATTCGCAAGAAGCCTTGGAAGATGAACATCAAGCTGTTGATGGAATTTTTCATTCATATGGTTTTGGGCAATCTAAATGGGATTCTCTACAATTTACGGAAAAATTATTGAAAGGACTATATTTTAAAATCGAAAATAAAAAACCGCAGCGTACTCATTGTTTGAATAAATTAGCTGAGTTGTTACCTACTTTAAATATTGATAAACAAAGCTTAAACAAAATAAATTGTAGCGCGGGTGTTAGATATGGCGAGATTAAAGTTAATAAGCAAGAATCTATAGATGCTCACTTAGCATCTATGAAAATTTTACGAGATGTAATGGTATAATTTAGTACTGTAGACACATAGCTTAATTGTGTTCACCATTAATGGAGTAGAAACGGTTTTGCATTCCGGTGACGAATTGTTTATCCCGAAAGGGACTGTACAGGGTGGCAGATGCAAGGCTGGCACTAGAACTATTCATGCATTTGGCGGCAGACGTATTATTTAGTTAAAAAAATTGTAATATTAGTAAACAGGAACAGGGTACTTTACAATATCGGTTGTAGAGCATCTTGTTCCTTTTTAATTATGCAATGTTTTCATCAACGTGTAATTCTATAAATAATATAGGTTTCATACCAGAAGGGAGGTGATAATTATTGAAAAACGCCTAAAAATTCAGGAAACGAAAAAATGGAAAAAAGGAAGGAGGACAGAACGACACCGTGAGGAGGAAAAGAAACGTATCCGTAAGGGGTTTTCAGAAAATCAGACAGTTGAAATCATTCCTGCTAAATATAAGGGAAGTGCGGCTGCACATCGGCATCTTCGTGTTGCGGCATATTGTCGAGTCAGTACATATGAGGATGCGCAGGCGGGAAGCTTTGAATTACAGATTCAGCATTTCAAGGAACAGATAACCAAAAATCAGGATTGGCAGTTTGTTAATGTATATTCGGATGAAGGAGTGTCAGGTACATCCATCAGGAAACGATTCGGATTTCAACATATGATAGCTGATTGCGAGGCTGGTAAAATTGATCTGATTTTGACAAAGAGTATCAGTAGGTTTACTCGTAATACACTTGATTGTTTGGATGTTGTCAGAAAACTTAAAGGGTTAAATCCTCCGGTTGGTGTATGTTTCGAAACAGAGAACCTGAATACTATTGAAACCAATAGTGAATTGATTCTCGGCGTTATCAGCTTAGTTGCACAAGGAGAATCAGAACAAAAAAGTGCAGCCATTACATGGTCATTTATTGAGCGGTGTAAAAAAGGGATTGCTGTTTTTTCAACATATAATTTATTGGGATATGATAAAGATCGATTCGGTAAAATTATTATTGCCGATGACGAAGCGGAGGTTGTGCGATATATCTATTCATTATATTTAGATGGATTATCAGTTCGTGAAGTGGCACAACAGCTTACCGAACAACAAATTCCGACAATTCGTGGCAATGTGGTGTGGAGTGGTTCAACGGTACGTAATATTCTAAGAAATGAAAAATATTGTGGCGATGTATTAATGCAAAAAACTTTCCCGAATTGCAATAATAAGTTGAACACCCGGCGAACCTTTATGCAGTAAGTGCTGCAAGCATTTCTTCCCTAAAGCACTCCTCGGGTGTCTTATAGCCGAGTATTTTTCTTGGCAGGGTGTTGGCCCAGCACTCTACTCTGGAAATGTGTTCCACTGGGTAATCCTGGATTTTCTTCCCTTTGGGAAGAAATCGACGGAATAAGCCGTTGTGATTCTCATTCGTACCTTTGTCGCTGGAGCAGTACGGATGCGCATAATAGATCCGTGTGTGACTTAGTTTCTCTAGCTCCGACAGGCTAGAAAACTCACTGCCATTGTCTGTCGTAATGCTGAGGAACACTCGGCTGAAACAGCCGCGGAACATTCCATCCTTCAATTTTCTGAAGGCTGCTATTACAGAGGCACTTTCCTTGTTGGGCAGTTTTCTGATGAGGGAACAGCGTGTCTTGCGCTCAACCAGAGTCAGCAGTACTTCGTCCTTTGAGCGAGATCCCAGTACAAGGTCACACTCCCAATGCCCGAAATCCTGACGCTCATCCACAGAAGGATCGCGCTCATCTATACTGCGGCCGAACTTCTTCTTACGCTCACGAACCCGCTTCCTGGCGTTTTTTCGCTTGACGCGCAAGGGCAGGTCAATACTCTTGATTTTTCCTAGGAGCCCCAGCGTGACATAGTTGTACAGGGTTTTCGTACAGACCATCTCGCCACGTTGAAATTCTCCCGTAACCAGTGCCCTGCCAAAGCAGGCATCGAGCGACCAGTGATGTTCCTGAAGTCTCTTCTGCACATAGTCGAGGAATGCTCCCTTTGCTATGGCGTCGCATTTGCGACCACAGTTTTCGCGATGCGCCTCATAGGTGCTTTGCCCGTCTGCTGCGCGATAGCGTTCCACCTTGCCGTTATAGCAAAGAACCTTGCCACGCTTCACCTCGTTGCGTACCGTATTGACACAGCACCCAATCTCACGGGCTATGCTCCGATACGATTGCTTGTCGCGGAGACGCGTTTGGATAATGACTCGTTCCTCAAAAGTTAAATGAGCCCCTTTTTTGCGTAACGTATCCGTGGTAAAATGATTTTGATCCATAGCGATTCTCCTTTGTGGTTGTGTTTTTTGTGCAACTACATTTTACCACAAGGGTTCGCTATGGATTTTTAAGTGTTCAACTTAATTATACAATCCGCCTAAAAAAAATAAAGGCATTAAAAGAAAAAATTCAACATATTGGCACACGGGATTTGTTAGGCATGATTGGAATTCATTTTATAACATTTTCAAATGGAGCATCAGATATCGCTGAACAATCTGACATATTCAATAAAACAGATTTAACTTCTCCGCAGAAACAATATACTTATTTGGCGGGCTTGCTTATGAGTACAGATGATAAAAGTAACGGACATGTTACAAGAAATGAAGAAAGTGGAATATATAATGAGTTAGAGAATGACATTCAGAATATTACTCTGGAATATACGAAAACTTTTCTCAACATTGATCCAATATCTAAGCCAGAGGATATAAAAAGAAATTTGGTATCCATGGATGCATTTACATCGTACTTTGATACAGGAATATTAAGATATGCAGAGCAGACGATTGATTTGATAAAAACACTTTACGGCTCTTTCGATTCAGAATTAGATGATTTAACTGGATTGACAACAGAGGATTATATTTCGTTTTATCAACTAGTGTGCGATGAATTTGAAAATGCAATGAGTTCATCAAGATATGCAATGAATAATATAAAAGGATTTTTAAATTCTCTTAATCCTTATGCAGTTGATGTGGAAAAAGAATATGAACGCCTAATGGCATTTGCTCAAGGCTCGGCAGGTATAGATTTGCAAAATGCAATGGATAGTTTGAATTCAATAAAGGCATTAAAAGTATATGATACTGGACCTAGGTCAATATCGTAGACACAAATAGTTTAACTGTCATGCTGCAGCTTTGGCTGCGTCTTCATACTCTTGCGGCGTCATATAATTAATGCTGCCGTGAATCCTTTTCCGGTTATACCAGGATTCAATGTATTCAAAGATTGCTTTGCCGGCAATCTTGAAATCATAATATCTGTTATGGTTAATCTCTTCCTTTTTTAGAATGGAATGGAAAGACTCAATGCAGGCATTATCATAAGGATTTCCTTTGCGGCTGTAAGAATGAATGATATTTCTTCTTACAAGCTCATCTTCAAATATTTGGCTAGTGTACTGGGTTCCAAGATCACTGTGCAAGATTATTCCTGTTGTATCTTTGACATTGAGGCAGGCGTTCGCAACAGCTTTTACCGCTAATTCAGCAGTCATCCGTTTTGCATATGCATAGCCGATGATCTTTTTGCTGGCCAAGTCCATTACGGATGCCAGATATGTCCAGCCGTCATTAACTGTATGGATATATGTTATGTCCGTACACCATTTCTTATTGATTACCGTAGTTTTAAAATCTCTGTTCAGCAAGTTGTCATGTTCTTCAATCAAACATTTAGAGGAATAATGCCTGTACTTCTTTACTACTATTGACCTTAATCCCAGCACTGCCATATGCCTTTGGACACGCTTTAAACTGGCATGTATGCCATGAGAAGCTAATACTCTTTGTATTTTTGGAGCGCCGTAGCGCTTCTTGTTTTCCTCGAATACATTTTTAATTGTTTCTCTGAGCTTCTCTTTATTCGTTTTTCTGGCAGATGGTCTAGGGCATAAGTACTTGTAATAAGTGCTTCGCGCAAATTTAATTACTTTGCATATGCGCTTCACAGTATACTGGGATTTATATTTATTGATAAAAGCAACTATTTCTCCTAGCGTTTTCTTGCAAATATGGCTGTAGCTTTTTTTAATATTTCGTTCTCCATTTCCAGCTCGGCAATACGTTTTTTCATTTTCTCATATTCTTTCGAAGTTACTTCTTCATTACCGAGTACTTTAACTGGGGAGATCTCTTTTATCCATTTATAAATTGTTACTGCTGATACGCCATATTCACTGCTAAGATAGCTTACGCTGCTGCCAGATTGTTAAAGATCAACCATTTGCTTTTTGAATTCATCCGTAAATCTTATTCCATTCTTGGACAAGGTTTAACACGCCCTTTCTAAATTGATTTTAGCCTGTTAAACTTTTCGTGTCCATTCTTATATACTAGTACCAAGGCTAATAATTTCATTGATGTTAGCATGTAAATAGTACAAGCCAAAATGAGAAATTCCTAAATATCAAAAACATGGTAAAATAAACAGATACAATTAATGGAGGTTTTCATTATGGCAAAACATTATGACAAGCAATTCAAACTAGATGCAGTCCAATATTTATTTCCTTGATCACAAAGACCTTGGACTTCAAGGTTGTGCATCAAATCTGGGTATAAGCCAGCAGACCCTTTCTCGATGGAAAAAAGAGCTGCAAGAGACTAGCGATATTGAATGCAGTGGTTCAGGCAACTTCTCTTCTGATGAAGAAAAAGAAATTGCAAAATTAAAGCGAGAGCTTCGTGACACACAGGATGCACTTGATGTATTAAAAAAAGCCATCAGCATTTTGGGAAAATAACAGAAGCCATTTATCTTGAGGTTTCTGCAAAGACAGAAACAGCTAACCAGGAAAAACGCCGGGTTTCTGTCTCTGGGATGCTGAGAATATTAGGCGTTTCACGCTCTGGTTATAGGGCATGGCTTAAACATGTACCTTCTGATATGCAAGAACGTAAGGAGGCTGTGAAAGTTAGAATCCAAGACATCTACGATGATTCAAAACAAAACTATGGAGCCCCTAAAATTGCCAAAGAACTGCAAAAAAATGGTGAGGTTATCGCTGAGCGTACAGTTGGCAAATATATGAAAGAAATGGGTATCAAAGCTCAGTGGATCAAACCCTGGACTGTGACAACCAAAGACTCCGATTTCAGTAACAAGCTTCATAATCTATTGGATCAGCGGTTCAACCCCGACAGACCCAATGCTGTTTGGTGCAGTGACATCACCTATATCTGGACAAGAGAAGGGTTTGTCTATCTAACCAGCATAATGGATTTATTTTCCAGAAAAATCATTGCCTGGACGCTTTCCAAAACAATGGAAGTATCTTCGGTAATTGATACAATAAACAAAGCTAAAGCAAGGCGTTCAACTGATTTACCACTGATTCTTCATAGCGATAGAGGGAGTCAGTATGTTTCTAGAGAATATAAAAAGGCGACTGAAAAAATGCAACTGAGTTATTCAAAAAAAGCTTTCCCATGGGACAACGCATGTATTGAATCCTTCCACTCTCTGTTAAAGAGAGAATGGATCAACAGGTTCAAAATTAGAGACTATCAACAGGCAAACCGCCTTGTTTTTGAATATATCGAGGCTTTTTACAATACAAAGAGAATTCACGGTTACTGCGGATATATGTCACCCAATGATTTTGAATCTTTATATGAAAAAACAAAAGATAGCAGATTACAATTAGCCGGCTAATTTGAGGACTTTTTTCTCATTTTAATTTGTACTAAATCTTGACATAGGACCACTAGTATGTTTAAATAAATAGTGAAGATGATTATAGAATTTAGAAAGGAGTCTTGTTCTGATTACGAAAAATGAGAATGGATTTGGTTGGGGGAGTCTGCTGTTGGCAGTGCTGTTCTTTATTGCCGGATGGACCGCCCTCAACAATCCGCTGACCACTTTGATTGCTATGGGGCTTATGTTTGGGATGATTGCCATCGTACAGGGGGTTTCAGCCCTGATGTACTACTTTGAGCTGAAAAAGGTGCTGCCCGGTAATCCTTGGTACTTGATCCTGATTGGCGTATTGGACTTGCTGGTTGGCCTTTATCTGGTGTTCAATCCGGCTGTCAGTGTGACGTTCCTGCCGATGTTGTTTGTGACTTGGTTCCTCATCGACTCCATCATGAACATTTTCCTGGCCTTCCGCTTGAAGGATAGCCAGAGGAGCTGGTTCTGGGTGCGACTCACCTTGGGCATCCTGGGGGTCGTGATCGGGTTTGCCTTGGCGGGGAACTTGTTAGCCGCCATCATTTCCGTCACCTACTTGATCGCGTTCTACTTCTTCACCGGCGCCATCATCAAGCTGATTGACGCGTTTGTCTAGTTGGCTTCTTCGGCTCTTTGTCAAATAGGACTGATAACTCAATTATGGTCCGTATCAAAAGAAACTTTTTATAAAATTAAAATCAATACAATCTGGCGAAGAACTGTCTCAGATTAGGGTATTAACAAATAAAATCGATGAGCTTAATCAAAAATTTAATGATATATCAAAACAAAATAAAGAGTTTGAGAAAAGAGTATTTGCTGCTTTCCCCAATATAACGTCAAAATTACATAAAGAAACACTAATTAATTTAAAAGCAGTAAATAAAATGAACACAAACAAGAAGAATAAAAAAAGCAATTGATAGTATAAAAAATAAAGCACATGGGTGAATAGCCCGATGTGCTTTATTTTGCCTTATTCAACATCAATTGTAATGCTGTTGTTTGGCTTTTCTTCTTTAGGAACTACAACTTTAAGTAAACCATTTTCCAGTTTTGCTTTAATACCATCTGGCTTGGCATCTTCCAAATAAATTGAACCCGAATTGCAATAATAAGTTGAACACCCGGCGAACCTTTATGCAGTAAGTGCTGCAAGCATTTCTTCCCTAAAGCACTCCTCGGGTGTCTTATAGCCGAGTATTTTTCTTGGCAGGGTGTTGGCCCAGCACTCTACTCTGGAAATGTGTTCCACTGGGTAATCCTGGATTTTCTTCCCTTTGGGAAGAAATCGACGGAATAAGCCGTTGTGATTCTCATTCGTACCTTTGTCGCTGGAGCAGTACGGATGCGCATAATAGATCCGTGTGTGACTTAGTTTCTCTAGCTCCGACAGGCTAGAAAACTCACTGCCATTGTCTGTCGTAATGCTGAGGAACACTCGGCTGAAACAGCCGCGGAACATTCCATCCTTCAATTTTCTGAAGGCTGCTATTACAGAGGCACTTTCCTTGTTGGGCAGTTTTCTGATGAGGGAACAGCGTGTCTTGCGCTCAACCAGAGTCAGCAGTACTTCGTCCTTTGAGCGAGATCCCAGTACAAGGTCACACTCCCAATGCCCGAAATCCTGACGCTCATCCACAGAAGGATCGCGCTCATCTATACTGCGGCCGAACTTCTTCTTACGCTCACGAACCCGCTTCCTGGCGTTTTTTCGCTTGACGCGCAAGGGCAGGTCAATACTCTTGATTTTTCCTAGGAGCCCCAGCGTGACATAGTTGTACAGGGTTTTCGTACAGACCATCTCGCCACGTTGAAATTCTCCCGTAATCAGTGCCCTGCCAAAGCAGGCATCGAGCGACCAGTGATGTTCCTGAAGTCTCTTCTGCACATAGTCGAGGAATGCTCCCTTTGCTATGGCGTCGCATTTGCGACCACAGTTTTCGCGATGCGCCTCATAGGTGCTTTGCCCGTCTGCTGCGCGATAGCGTTCCACCTTGCCGTTATAGCAAAGAACCTTGCCACGCTTCACCTCGTTGCGTACCGTATTGACACAGCACCCAATCTCACGGGCTATGCTCCGATACGATTGCTTGTCGCGGAGACGCGTTTGGATAATGACTCGTTCCTCAAAAGTTAAATGAGCCCCTTTTTTGCGTAACGTATCCGTGGTAAAATGATTTTGATCCATAGCGATTCTCCTTTGTGGTTGTGTTTTTTGTGCAACTACATTTTACCACAAGGGTTCGCTATGGATTTTTAAGTGTTCAACTTAATTATACAATCCGCCGAAATATATGTTATTGAGATAGGGCTGACAAAACTGCTAAACAATCAATTTGAATAATAAATATATTTGCTACTTATAATGTATATATTTCTATGTATCTCGGAAGTAATCCGGAACCTATAGATGAACAAAAACGGATCGCGAGTATGTTAAAGAGAGAAAATAGAACTATGAATATAAAATTTTTTGACGCTGCAAGCAAAAATTGCTGGTGTAATTTTTAGGTTTATAATATTTATTTATTCATATTCATGTATTTCTTGTAATAGGAGATGCATATAAAATGCCGAAATACTACGTTTTTAGAATCAATTATGAAGAGTCATGGCAGCCACTTGTTAGATCCGCTATTGATAAAGGTGAACTTCGTCAAGGATGGGGAATGCAGCAGGGAACAGACAGCTTGAGGGTTGATCAAGATGAATCTGCGTTTTTGAAAGCATGGGATAAAATATGGCCAGGTAGTGAGATATCGTATTGTAAACGAAAATATAGTTCACTTAGCAAAATGTTGGATTTTAACAATGGTGATATTATTGTTGTCCCTAAAGCACCAGATTGGCGACAATTTTTAATCCTTACTGTAAATGGATCATATCGGTTTGATGATGATTTAAATTCTAAATTTAACAATGGTGATGATTTCCGCCATATTATTCCTGTGGAATATAAAAAAACTGTTGGTTATGACTATTCTGATGATAGCCGGAAAATAGTCAAAAAATTTGGTGCTTATCGATCTCCAATCAACAGTGTATATGATAAAAAATTTCAAAATGCAATTAATACGTTATTGCAAGATTCTAATAAGAATTTAACAACATCCCAAGATGAACTAGCAGCATTAGGGTTGGAGGATTCTCAACCCTTTAAAGACTTAAAAAAATGGATTCCCAATACAATTAATAATTGGGGAGCAGATAAATTAGAAAAGTTAATTCAATCGTTGTTCGAAAAAAATGGTTTTACACTCATCAAAAGAAATCGGCATAATAACAAAGGTGGCGATATTGATTTAGTGTTTGCTATGCCATCTGTTCCACTTTTAGATGGTATTTTAGAAGATACACCTTTTCCTCAAGTCTGGATTCAAGCTAAAAACAAACGAGGCCATGATGCTAATGCAATAGATGGAATTAAACAACTGATAGAACAGAAAAGGACTGATAATTTATCAGCTATTTGCATATTGATTAATACAACAGACTGTTTTGACAAGGAAGCCAAAATGATGGCTGAATCACATGATATTATTCTTATTAATGGGACACAGTTTGCAAGATTGATTTTAAAATATGGTATTGAAGATTGTCTTGCTTGAGCAATTTGATTAATACTTTTGTGAGCAATCTTATGTTTAAAATTTTATAGGGAACATTTTGTTATGTTTATGATTATTTCTCCACATCCACTGTCACACCCGATTTGAATTCTACGGTACAGCTATCCTCAAACACCGTAATGGTTTTAATTAGCTGCCGGACGAGGTAATCATCAAACTGGGTGATGGCAGTGGATGTTGTTTTTAGGAATGTAGCCATATTTTCTATACGGCTGCGGATTTCATCCTGATTGGCATTTTTCGCCAGCGCTTGCTGTTTTTGTTCGCGCAGGTGGTAGATTTCTTCGGCAACATCGTCGTAGCCAGCCTTGGAACTTGCTAACTTTACAAGCTGTGTTTGCAGTTCTTCCAATCGGGTATCGATAGTTGCCAGCGTTTCATCATTGTTATGGCTGAGAACGGTTTCGATATTATGCTGCAGCATGGCAAGAAAATCCTTCTTTCCGCATAGCACCTGATTGATGGCTGTTAGACAGACCTGCTCGAGTGCAAATTCAGATATGGTGCGGGCATCGCATTTACCTGTATGGTCTACTCGATTGACACAGCGCCAGACGATGGATTTCTTTCCTCGGTTGTTCCAGTGTATCCGGCGGAATATCTCGCCACATTTACCACAGCGTATCCGTTGGGAAAAACAATGGTTGCTGCTGTAGGTCAACTTCCTCCCGTTTTTCAAGTGAATAGAACTTCGCCGTACCATTTCTTCCTGCACCTGCAGAAATATGTCGCGGGGGATAATGGCCTCATGGTTATCTTTTACATAATACTGTGGCATGATGCCAGTATTCTTGACGCGCTTTTTGGTAAGGAAATCCACCGTATAGGTTTTTTGCAAGAGGGCATCACCCATATATTTTTCATTTTGCAAAATCTGTCTGATATTACTGTCTCGCCATTTGGTGTGACCAGCACCGTTTTTTAACCCGTCCGCTGTCAGGTTGCGGGCGATTTTTAGCATACTGGCACCTTCAAGGTATTCCCGGTAAATGCGTTTTACGATTTCTGCTTCCTCCGGAACTATGACCATGTGTTTATTTTCATCCTTGGCATAACCGAGAAAATGATTGCAGTTGATTTGTACTTCACCCCGTTGGTAGCGGTACTGCAGGCCCAGCTTCACATTCTGGCTTAGGGATTGGCTTTCTTGCTGGGCTAGGGATGCCATAATAGTAAGCAGCACCTCGCCTTTAGAGTCCATCGTATTAATATTTTCCTTCTCAAAAAAGACGGGAATGTGCTTGTCCTTTAACTGCCGGATGTATTTTAGGCAGTCCAGCGTGTTGCGGGCAAATCGACTGATGGATTTGGTAATAATCATATCAATCGTACCTGCCATGCAATCTTCGATCATGCGATTAAATTCATCCCGCTTTTTGGTATTGGTACCGGATATCCTATCATCAGCGTAGATCCCGGCTAATTTCCAGTCTGGATGATTGTGGATGTAGGTGGTGTAGTGCTCAATTTGTGTTTCATAACTGGTGGCCTGCTCGTCGCTGTCGGTAGAAACCCGGCAATAAGCAGCCACACGGCATTTTGGCTTTTCTTCAGTATGGCTTCGGTGTAGATAGGTTCGTGCCGGAATGATCGTGACATTCCGCGTCTGTAATTCCATATATGGATTCCTCACTTTCTATTAAACTGTAGGCATATTCAGCTTGCTGAAATGGATCAGTATAGGTTTGCGTTTTTTCTGCAAGGGAGAAGGTGGTGGGGTATAGAACCGGTGACGCTTTTTTAGGTTCCCGGATGCGCCCCAGTTTTTTGGCCCGGCTGGTGATTTCCTTTTGTGCCGCAGTAAACGTATCGGCATCAATAATAGCCGGATAATAATCATCACCGATATAATGCGTCGTTTGCAGGATATGGCGGATACCACTGTGGAAGGCGTGGATCGCTGCCTCTTTCGCAGCCGTAGTCAGTGCAGCCCCGGCAAGATAGGCTTGGAACAGCACTCGTATTTTTTCGGCTTCCTCCACATCCACTATTGCTTTGCCATTTTTAATCCGGTACCCAAACGGTGTATGGCTCATAGCTTACACCAGCCTTTCCCGTAGCGTAATGCCGCATTTTAGCTTAAAGCCGATGTTCGTTCGAGAGTAGACCAGAATTTGTTCTACAAATTGTTGGAATACTGCTTCGTCAAAGCCCGTTAGCATTTTCGCCTTACAAGTATACTGCAGTAATTCTCTCGTTTCATGGACCGTTTTATTATCATCATTCAAAAAATCTACAAGGGAATCTTTTTGGTGCTGCCATTGTTCAGCTTCCTGCAGTAGCTCGTTATTTCCTTTCTGGTACATCGCAGGCTCTAGATATTTTTTTGTCAGCAGGTACGCCAGTGTTTTTTGATGCTCGGCATTTTCCGCCAGCTTTGTGTCTAAATCTTGAATGACGGTGATGCTGTCGTTCGAATGGAGGGTACGCAAACTAGCAAGCAGCGGTTTTAAAACAAAGGCATGACCAAAGATGAGCTTATTCATCATCGTAACAAAGGCATATTCCAGTGCCGTTTCTTTGATGTATTTTAACGAGCATTTTGTGGCATCTGCTACATGGGTGGCGCAGCACCAAGCTATATAGGAATTGCGACCGCCTTGGATCCGCCGCTTGAAGGTAGCACCACATTGATGACATCGAATGACACCAGAAAACGGATAACGGTTCTGGTACTTTTTATTCTGTGGCAGCGCACCTTTTTCTTTGCCACGCTGCCGGATGACCTGCTGGGCCGCTTCAAATATGTCCTTGGTGATGATAGCTTCGTGGTGGTGTTCCACCCGGTATTTATCTTTCTCACCATGGTTATGATGACGATTAAAATGTGAATCGGTATAGGTTTTCTGGAAAATAGCATCCCCAGTGTAATTCTCGTTTTTCAATATGCCGCGAATGGTTGTTGCAGTCCAATGGGTACCGCGTTTAGCCGGAATTTTCTTTGCATTTAATTCCTTGGCAATGGCATCCGTGCCAATACCGGCGAGTGTTTGATCAAACATAGCTTTTACAATTGTAGCTTGCTCCGGCTGCAGCACCAGTTTTCCCTCTATTACATCATACCCATATGGGGCGTAAGCAAGTTTAAAGGTGCCATTTTGGAAACGGCGCTGTATGGACCAGGTGCTGTTTTCGGCAATCGATACCGATTCATTTTCCGCTAGGCCGCTTAGAATCGATAGCATGAGCTCGCTTTCCATCGATCCGGTATTTAGGTTTTCCTTTTCAAAATAAATATAAACGGTAAGCCCCAGTAATTTACGGACCAGTTCCAGACAATCGGTGGTGTTGCGGGCAAATCGGCTGATAGACTTTGTCACAATAAGGTCTATTTTTTTATGCTCGCAATCATCTATCAGGCGGAGTAGGGCCGGACGCTTTTCTTTTTTCGTGCCGGTAATTCCTTCATCATAATAAATACCGGCAAACTCCCAGTCCGGATTTGCTGTAATGTAGCTTTCATAGTGCTTTCGTTGTGTGGCAAGGCTGACTAATTGCTCCTCACTATCAGTGGATACCCGGCAGTAGGCCGCTACCCGCAGCTTATGTTTTGGTGTAGGAAATACAAGCTGGCCTCCGATTTTTGTCACCGTTTTCATGGATTTTCACCTCCTTGTAGTGTGACATAGTACCTCTATATGCCGGATATATCAAGGAATAGAGGGCAATATAGCCGCTAATACCGGTGAAAATGTTTTTCGGTTTACTGCCGTTATTTTGGCAAATTCATTGGTAGAAAGCAGGCCTTTATGGAATAGGGACTGCAGTATGTGTTGGGCACGGATATAATCGACTTCGTGCTGCAGTTGTTCCTGTGATATTGACCTTGCTTCGGGTGTACGGCTGTCGTTCATGGCAAATCATCTCCTTACAGATAGGCCATGAAATAGGGGAAAGTAAACCTATTTTGTTAGCCCTTATATCTGTAGTCGATGAAATAAGCTGCTATTCGAACCCAAGACATAAAAAAAAGACCTGCCAGAGTGATGAAACTCCAGCAGGCCAACGGCATATATTCCTATTTTCGTAGCTGCTTCAATGCTTCCTGCAAGCGGTCCGGTATGGGAAGCCCCATCCGTGCGGCATTTTCCACAATGGAAAGTCCCTCGTTGGACAGATAGAACAAGATGGTGGCAGTCCGCAAGGCGCTGCCGGAACCGAGCATTGTCTCATCCAGCGTATGGGCCACACCGACGAGCACAAAAAGAAGCACCTTCCGGCAGATGCCCATAAAGCCGATCTCACTGGATAGCTGCCGTTCCCGGCAGGCACATAATACACCGGTAACATAATCCAGACAGACGAATGTCAGCAGGGCATAGAGCAGATTGTCAAAGCCGCCGATGAACCATCCCAGCCAGGCACCGATCACCGCACACCCGATTCGTATTTCATTCCATGTCATTCGCATCACCCCGCCAGGGTAGCCTTGATTTCCAGATACTGGTCCCCGTATTTCACATTATCGATAAACTGGATGTTATACTTCTGCCCGCGGAACTTAATGTTCCATTTTTCCGAGATATCCGAGCGGTATCGGATAACAAATGACACATCCTTTTCCAGATGGACGGCTGCGGCAAAAAAATACTCCCCGCCGTGGATATTGGTTACCTTGGCCCAGGTACTGCCCTTGCTGACCAGCGTGGTATCATACCCGCCCTGCCCATCAGAGACATTCTCCTCCACCATAAACTCAATCCGCTGCTTCATTTCCCCGATATCCATCAGAA
The DNA here is from genome assembly GCF_007164725.1 of Dialister hominis. Classification (NCBI taxonomy): domain Bacteria; kingdom Bacillati; phylum Bacillota; class Negativicutes; order Veillonellales; family Veillonellaceae; genus Dialister; species Dialister hominis. The sequence continues at coordinate 2,228,273 of NZ_AP019697.1, forward strand.
CACCTCATCCCGATAGGAAAACAGCATGGCCCTCATGAGCTTGATCATGGCATCGAAGTCCGCCGTATCCCGGTTCTCATACAGATAAGCCACACCATACAGAATGGCCGTCTTGATGTCCTCCGGCAGTGTCGTGTAGTCGCTCAGCGGATGGCGCAGTACATTTTCTACCGTCGTCGTGGAGGACTGAATCAGACTGTCGATCAAGGCATCCTCTACATCGTTATCAATACGCAGGTATAATTTAGCTTCGTCCCGTGTTACTGCCATGCTGCCACCTTCCTTCTGTTATTTGCTGGCCTGTTTGAGCGTCTTGATGGCTTCCGGTAATACGATCTTGGCATCGACGCGCTGAGAGCCGAGAAAACCGACCTGACCAGTAACCGCGTATAATTCGTTCAAACGCTTAAAGGTGCGGCCCTGCCTGTCGGCAATCCAGTAGTAGGAAAAGTCACCGAACAGCACCGTCTTGGCATCGGCTGCCATCTGCGGCATATACCGGCTGGTGACAACCGGGCAGTTCAGAATCTTATCCGGCACATCGGCGCTGACGGAAGGCTGCCAGATGTACTGGCCCTGTGTATCTTTCAGCTTCCGGATGGCCTTGACAGTGCTTTCATGCAGCAGCAATGTAGCCGACTTGCGGTACGGTTCGCGGAGCGAATAGTACAACTCAATCAAATCGTCAAAGGTAATCGCTGTAGCAGAAGCGGCAGTCGAGCCATCCGAAGCACCGGCAGTATCGACGAGAATGCCGGACGGACGATCCGTTCCGGTGCCGGTGAGGAAGGCTTCTTCTTCGGCATTGCCCAGCCTGCGGGCGAACTCCTGCGCCATGTATCCTTCCAGGTCGAAGGCTGAATCATTCAACAGTTCTTCGGATACCTTGACGAGCGTACCCAGCTTATGCGCCCCGATGGACACCTGGCCGAAGGTGGTGTTGCTTTCGGTGTAGGCGGCTTCTTCATCCGTCCATGCGGCGGTTCCTTCGCTGGCAACGACCGGAATCTTATGGTCGCCGCTTGCAGTCTGGATCACATGGGCAAGGGAGCGCAGCACATTTTCTTCTGCCAGCATCTGGATCAGCGTCCGTTCAAATTCGTCCGGTACCAGGTAGCCGCCCTGAGGATCGGCCCCTTCCTTTAAGGTGTTGCGGATTTCCGCACGGGACTTGCCGCGCATGCTGTCCCAAAAGGCGGGTGCATAGGCGTCGCTGAACCTGCCATGCTTCGTTGTATCCTGCTTGGCAGGCTTGTTCACAATAGCGGTTGAAGTCGGCTTGCTTAATTCGAGATCAATGGCAGCCTGTGTCTTCAGCCGGTCGATTTCCTTGCCCAGTGCCATGACATCGGCTTCCATCTTGTCATAGGTGGCGGCATCCTCGGTGGAAAGCGTATCACCGGCTGCCTGCTTTTCATCCAGGAAGGCCTTGGCCTGCTCCCAGATATTAGCACGTTTTTCCTGCAGTTCTAATAGTTTACTCATATTGGTACCTCCATTTAATGTGTTAAGAGCGACAGCCGCTGCTGCAGCGACGCTACGGATATAGTTGTTTTGTTTGCTGCCGGTGTTGGCTTGGTCTGCTTGGTGATGGCCTTATTGAGTAATGCATTGGTGACCTGCCGCCGAGAAAAAGAATAGCTTCCCATACTGGCAGCATCATGCATTTGTTTGCTATCACTATCAGTCAAAATGCTGTCGGCAAAGCCGAGTTCGATTGCTTTTCCCGCATTCATCCAGGTCTCGGCATCCATTAGATGGGATAGCTGGGTGCGGGAAAGGCCGGTCTTTAATTCATAGGCATTAATAATGGATTCCTTGACCTCGGACAGCATAGAGATGGCCCGTTCCATTTCATCAGTATCACCCATGGCGATCGTGAACGGATTGTGAATCATCATCAGTGCGGTCGGTGCCATATTGACGGTTGTGCCTGCCATGGCAATCACGGAGGCAGCCGAAGCCGCAATCCCGTCGATATTGACATGGACCTGCCCGGCATAATCCATCAGCATGGCATAGATCTGGCTGGCCGCTACGCAGTCACCGCCGGGCGAATTCAGCCACAAGGTGACATTGCCCTGTCCGGATGCCAGCTCGTTTTTAAACAGCTTCGGCGTTATGTCGTCATCAAACCAGCTTTCTTCGGCAATGGTACCGTCAATGGTAAGGATGCGTCCGGTATCGTCATCGGTATTCCAGTTCCAAAACTTCTTCATGGGGTTTTTCCCTCGCTTTCGGTATAAAATTTTCCTGCCTTGTCCAGCGGCAGCATATTACCGTTGACCAGATACGTATCGCCGCCCTGTTCGGCAGGAATGTGATTCATATCCTCAAGCTCCCGGATGTCGTTGGCGGAGAGCCAGCCGTTCTGCCAGCCGTTCTGCCTGCCGATGGCATACCCGTTCATGCGGCTCTGGTAGTCGCCGCGCAGCAGACCGTCCACATTAAACTTCGTAAAGACCTGCGAGCGTTCCGACGGCAGCACCAACTGCTGGTTCATGGCCTGTTCCCAGCGGACGCACCAGGGATTCAAGGTATATTTGACAAATTCCAGCGACTGCTGCTCGATATTGGAGAAGGTGGATTTTTCCAGATCCCCGACCATATGCGGCGGCACCCGGAAGATACGGGCGATCTCGTCAATCTGGAACTTTCGTGTTTCAAGGAACTGCGCCTGATCCGGCGGGATGGATAGCTGCTGGAAGGTCATGCCTTCCTCCAACACGGCTACATTGTGCCGGTTCGTGCCGGAAAATTGGGCATGCCAGCTTTCCCGCAGTTTGACCGGATCTTTCACGATGCCCGGATGTTCTAAGATGCCGCCCGGTGTAGCACCGTTGGCAAAGAATAACGCACCGTACTGCTCGGCTGCCAGCGACATGCCGATGGCGTTCTTGGCCATGGCGATCGGACTATAGCCGATGAGTCCGTCAAACCCAAGCCCCGGAACATGCAGCACCTCATCCTGCGACAGGACAATCTGCTGGCAGCGGTTATCCGCACCGAACTCGTCCGAGTCCTTGGAGTAGGTATAGATAAGCTGACCGTTCGCGGCCCGACTGACATCCATCTTGCTGGGCAGCAGCGGGTACAGTGCAATCGGCTGCCCGGTGCCGTTCCGGATGATCTGTGCGTAGGCATTGCCCCATAACAACAGATGGCTCATGAGCGTTTCCCGGAAGATGAAACTCGTCATCTCCGGATTAGGGGCATCATGAAGCAGGTTGTACAATGGATGGTTGATGGCTTTCTCCTTGCCGCCATCTGGTGTATACCGGTATAGATTAAGTGGCAGTCCGGCAATAGCCTCAGACAGTACTCGGACGCAGGCATAGACCGCCGTTGTCTGCATGGCGGTTCGTTCGGTCACCACGTTTCCGGAGGAGGTCGGGCCGAACAGGAATGTAAAGGCTGTAGACAGGTAGTTCTTCGGCTTGTCGCGCGAACGAAATAGTCCAGATAATATATGCAATGGTATCACCTCCAAAAAAATTGCAAAGAGTATTTACAACTGAATTCGGATGCTTTACAATAAAAGCATCCAATATTGGTTACTATAAATTTATAAGGAGAAAACAAAAATGAAATCAACCTATCAAACTTTTCTTGACGAAAATCCGAAATGCGGGAAAGACCTTATTTCAAATCAACATGCTCAGGCAACATTTTTTTTATTGTCGTCCGATAGAAACATTATCGCAATGATCGATGCTTCCGAAGCAGGGAGACCAGCTATTGAAGCAACATACTCAGTTGTAGAAGATTATTACGACAGAAACAAATCATCCGATTTCGACTTAACTAATGACCAACGCAGAACAGTTGTGGGATGTATGATTAAAACAATACTCGCCCCGTTCGGATACGTACCCGTTGAACCAAAGACAAAGACACAAAAAGAATTGTCGAGGTCTTCCAGAGCTAAGTATTTTAAGAGCGGAAGTTGCTATTACTTTGATTCTGCAGCACCCGCAACCATGCAGATTTGCCGAGCGGTTATGGAAATCTCACAAGACCAATAAGCCACGTTTGTCATATACACTTTCACTCGTATCATTTCCACAGCGAATTGCACGGTCTAGCGCCATTATCGTAGCTACTACACCGTCTATCTTCTCTGTGGATTTTTCTTTATCAGGCTTGATATTTCCCGCCGGATCGGATTTGATGAAGATATTGTCCATCATCCAACGCAATACCGGCTGCCCACCGTGGGTGATTTTCTTTTCCAGCGTCAGCTTCATCAGTTCCTTGGTGGGCGGACTCATGTCCTTGAATCCCTGCCCAAACGGGACGACGGTAAATCCCATGCCCTCGAGATTCTGCACCATCTGCACCGCGCCCCAGCGGTCGAAGGCGATCTCGCGGATGTTGTACTGTTCGCCCATCGTTTCGATGAACTTTTCAATATAGCCGTAGTGGACGACGTTTCCTTCCGTTGTGTGCAGGAATCCCTGTTTCTGCCATACGTCATAGGGGACATGGTCCCGCCGGACGCGAAGGGACACGTTTTCTTCCGGTATCCAGAAGTAGGGAAGCACGACATAGTTGTCTGCTTCATCCTGCGGCGGAAACACCAGCACGAAGGCCGTAATATCCGTCGTGGAGGATAAGTCCAAGCCGCCGTAACAGACACGGCCTTTTAACTCATCCGGCTGTACGGGAAACGCGCAGGCGTCCCATTTGTCCATCGGCATCCAGCGGATCGCCTGCTTGACCCATTGGTTCAAACGAAGCTGCCGGAAGGCGTTCTCCTCGGCAGGATTCTGTCTGGCGGATTCGCAGGCCGCCTTGACCTTGTCCATGCCGACCGTAATGCCGAGCGAGGGATTGGCCTTCTTCCACACTTTGACATCCGTCCAGTCGTCCGTATCCTTGGCACCGTATATCACCGGATAGAAGGTGGCATCAATCTTACGGCCTGCGATAATATCCAGTGCCTTTTGGTGGGTTTCATAGCAGATGGAATGGGTATCCGTCCCGGCTGTGGTAATGAGAAAGTACAACGGCTGCGTTCGGGCATCGCCGGAACCTTTGGTCATGACATCAAACAGCTTCCGGTTCGGCTGCGTGTGCAGTTCGTCAAAGATCACGCCGCTTACATTAAAACCATGCTTGCTGTAGGCATCAGCAGACAAGACCTGATAAAAACTGTGCGTGGGAAGGTAGATGATCCGTTTCTGCGAAGCCAAGAGTTTTACCCGCTTGGATAAGGCCGGACACATCCGTACCATATCCGCCGCTACTTCAAAGACAATGGATGCCTGCTGGCGGTCGGCAGCGCAGCCATACACTTCGGCGCGCTGTTCTCCGTCGCCGCAGCATAAGAGGAGTGCTACCGCTGCCGCCAGTTCCGACTTGCCCTGCTTCTTGGGAATCTCGATGTAGGCGGTATTGAACTGCCGATAGCCGTTCGGCTTTAAGATGCCGAACACATCACGGATGATCTGCTCCTGCCAGTCGATCAGTTCGAACGGTTTACCTGCCCAGGTGCCCTTGGTATGGCAGAGACATTCGATAAAGGACACGGCATAGTCCGCCATGGTCTTGTTGTATTTGGAATCTTTGGCCCTGAACTTCGTAGATCGATAGCGTTTCAACTTCCGCAAGCAGCGTCACCTCCTTTGCGGCAACAAAAAAGACTGCCGAAGTGGGCAGTCTTGGTATACAAATATGATATGTGTAATTATTTCTTTCTGATTATAAGGCAGCGGTCTATGCCGTACAATACGTTCAACGTGCTGCCGTTGTCCCAATGCACCAGCAGGCTGCCGGTGTCATCCACACCGACGACTGTTCCCTTGGTGCCGATCGGCGGAGCCTGGGCGTCGTCCATTTGCACCAGTACAATCCGCGTCCCGGCGGGATATGTGCTGCGCAGTTGCTCCAGCCTTTCCTTATTCGGATATCTCATCAGGGTGTTCTTCCTTTCTGCCATTTTTAAAGGCCGAGGAGCCGGAAAGGTGCTGCAGGAGCAGCTTCCGTTCGTCCTTGTATTCCTTGCCAATAAACCCAAGCCGGAGCAGGAAGCAGCGGAAGTCGTATTTCTCGTTGGTGGATGGGTGCTCCGTTGCCAGAACCCGTTTCTGCTTCTTTGCCAGATGGCAGAGTGCTGTAATGAAATGGGCGTAGGCTTTGACCGTATCGGCATTCGGGCAGCCGGTAAATCAAGGAAATAGCACTTTATCCTCCGTTACCTGCATGCGCAGCACATCAGTTTGGAAAACTTTTAACATAATGCTGCTCTTGGCCTGAATCAGCTTCTTCAGGTTTTCCAACGCCGTATCGGTGAAAAAGGAGCGTGGCATGGCAATCACCAAATCGTCTATGTTCTCCTGCTTAGACGCCGAATCGTCAGGTTCTTTCTCTATTGGTTCGGCTGGATCGACATGGAATCCCATGCTGTCGAGTTTCTCGAGTAAATCCTTAGTTTCTGTACTGGCATCAAAATTAAGATTGCCGTCGCGGTCGACCGTGAAGCAGTCAATCTCATAGGCATAGCTGGGAATCCCCTGATACACTTTGGCGGCTCCGTTAATGGTGCTGATGGCATCCGCCAGTTCCTTACGTGTTTTTCCTTGTGCATGGTACAAAATTTTCATGGTAGAAAACCCCTTTCTTTTTTATCATGTACATATATCACTCTAACCGGCAACTATAGCAAGGGGTTTATACCACAAATTACACGTATTATTCTTGTACTACCACCATTTTACCGAGCAACTTTCCGGTCAGCCACAGACCGCTGTCAATCAGCGTCGGCAGAAAGCACTGGTCGCGGAATTTGTTCCAGCCGGTTTCCTTGCCAGCGGATTCCTGCAAGGCTACTGTGTAGGCATCTGCTACTTCCTTTACTGCCGGAAGCACCGTTGTATGGAGCCAGGAAATAGTGGCATTCTTGGCATCCTCCTGCACCGAGTCCAGAATGTGTTCCTTGAGTTCGTTCTTAATTGTTTCGATATCCATATTAGTATCTCCCTTCAAAATCTGTTATGCCGCGGGCAATGGCCCGGGCGAAATCATCCGCGTTATTCGTGAGCAGCGCGGCATCATCCTCATTATCAATAAAAGCTGTTTCTACTAAGACGGCGGGCATCGTGGTGTCCTTCAACACGATGAGGTTGGGCCGTTCCTTCAGGCCGTGATCCACTGTGCCGAGACTCTGCACGATCTGCAACTGGATGCAGGCGGCAAGCTGTGGGGACGAGCCGCTGTCGTTAGTATAGATAAGCGTTTCTGTACCGCGGGCGTAGCCGCTGTCGGAGTTGCAGTGCAAACTGACGAATACATCAGCAGACCATGCATTTGCCGTATCCACCACGCAAGGCAGATCCGGTGTTTCTCCTGCCAGATTATCACTTTGCAGGAGCTGCACCTCGCAGCCTGCCGTCTCCAAATATGTTTGGACGAGACTGCCAATCGTAGCAGCCACATCACATTCCCGCAGTCCGGTGTTTGGGTTCACCGCGCCGCTGTCCCGTTCCCGGTCATGCCCGGGGTTGATACATACACGCATTATGTTGCCTCCATTTCAGTATAGGTATACGTTTTCCCGTTCCGTGTCACGGTTACCCGTTCGTCCGAGCCGACCTGCTCAATGTAACGTTTCACGATCACATCACAGAACTTTTCATCGAGTTCTATCATATAGCAGCGTCGTTTCGTCTGCTCGCAAGCCAGCAGCGTTGAGCCGCTGCCGCCGAATGGATCCAGTACGGTGCAACCGGTCATGCTGGAATTCAAAATAGGATAGGCTAAAAGCGGGATCGGTTTCATGGTGGGATGGTCCGTATTCTTTTTCGGCTTATCAAACTCCCAGATAGTCGATTCCTTCCGTCCGGTGTACCACTCGTGCTTTCCTTTCTTCTTCCAGCCGTAGAGCACCGGCTCGTGCTGCCACTGATAGGGAGAGCGTCCCAGCACCAGCGACTGTTTCATCCAGATGCAGCAGCCGGATAAATAAAAACCGGCATCCGAGAAGGCTTTCCTAAAGTTAAGTCCCTCGGTGTCGGCGTGAAACACATAGATGCTGGCATCGTCTGCCATGACGGTGTGCATGCAGGAAAACGCATCATATAAGAATTGGTAGAACTTGTCGTCCTGCAGGTGATCGTTCTTGATTTTTCCGGCCCGGCCTTCGTAGTTGACATTATATGGCGGATCGGTGACCACCAGATTGACCGGTGTTCCCTGCAGCAATCGCTGGTATGTTTCCGGCTGGGTGCTGTCGCCGCAGAGCAGGCGATAGATTCCCAACTGCCACATATCACCTGCCTTGGAAAATACCGGCTTTTTGAGTTCGGCATCCACATCAAAGTCATCCTCATGTACACCATTCTTTATATCGTCCTTGAACAGGTCGTCCAGTTCTGCCGGATCAAAGCCGGTAAGCGATACATCAAAGTCGCTGCCCTGCAGATCGGTAATGAGTAGGGCTAATTTATCCGTATCCCAATCGCCGCTGATTTTATTAAGGGCGATGTTTAGGGCTTTTTCCTTTTCGGTGTCCATGTCGATGACGACGCAGTCAATTTCCGAGATGCCCTCCTGCTGGAGCACCTTCAGGCGCTGGTGCCCGCCGACCACGTTGCCGGTGCGCTTGTTCCAGATAACCGGTTCGACGTAGCCGAACTCGTCCAGCGAGCGTTTCAATTTTTCATATTCCGGATCGCCCGGCTGCAAATCCTTTCTCGGATTATAGGCTGCCGGGATAAGGTCTTGTATGTTCTTTTTGATCAATTCCATAATTATTTTCCTTTCCGTGCCTGCAACAGGTGTTCCATCATCGTATCCTGCGGACTTCCTACAAATGCTGTGGTACAGTTCTGCTTGACGATATCGAAAATCTCGTACCAGAGCAGGTTCGCCTGTTTTTGAAATGATTGGCTCATCTGCACAAACGGACTGGTAATGGCACCGCCGGTCGTGGGGTGCTTGCCGAGCAGTCCATACGTGCTGATGGCTTCCTCGCACTGGATATACCGGGCAAATGCCTGGGCATAGGCTTCCAGCAGCCGGGGATTGACGAGCCGTTCGCAGCCGCGGTCCTTCAGCCATTTCCAGGTCTGGCGAAACAGGTCGTCGGCACCGAGCGGCTTGCCGTCCCGCTGCCGGGCAGACAAATAGTCACTGGGATTCGGCATATCCTCGCCGGTGAGATCTGCGGCATCGTTTAACTCGGCACCTTCTAAGGCAGGCGTCGGCAGGTCGATAATGGTGGCTGCTTTTCCCTTGTCGATTTTATCGGCCAGCGCCTCCGGCTTGTCTCCGGCGCGGATCCGTCTGCCGCCGCGATTGGTTCCGTCCTTGGCCATGGCTGTTCAACTCCTTTCCCATGCGGTAAATCCCCCGTTTGAACTGCAATTTTTGTGCGTGTGACCCCAGCACCGGTCTAGCATTTGGGTGCGCCAGAGATTTTGACCGCCCCTCCTGGCAGAGCGTAGTCATTCGTAGTGGTATTCCTTTCTGGCATGATGCCAGCGGTCGTCCATCTCGGCGGTGATCTTTGAGTGGCACGGCTTGCATAATGCCATAAGGTTATCCTCGTCATGGGTGCCACCGCGGGAGAGGGGACGGATATGGTGCACCTCCGTTGCCGGAGTGGTCTTGTGGTTCTTCAGACACATCTCGCATAAGGGGTGTTTTCCGATGTACCGGTCCCGGATGCGCTTCCATGCTCTGCCGTATCGTTTCTTGACAACAGGACTGCGCTCGTACGCGTCATAACGTTTGTCCATTAATTTTTGGTGCTGCTCGCAGTACCGGTTCACGGTCAGCTCCCTGCAGCCGGGGTAGGCGCACGGCTTTTTGGGTTTCCAAGGCAAAGCACTCATCTCCAGACATAGCAAAAGCCTTCAAGGGATTGCTCCCACGAAGGCTTTTCACATTTTTTCATGCTATTAGTATACCACGTCGAACAGATACATGCGTCCGCTACATTACTCATGTGGCTAAAATAATTGGGAATGACTGCCCAAACGATATAGCAGAAGAACAAGTACATCATCTTTGGTTTCATAAATGAGAAGCCAATCTGGATCAATATGGCATTCCCGGCAACCTTTGTATGTTCCACCTAAATCATGGTCTCTATATTTTTCATCCAATTGTTTTCCTTGGGCCAATTGCTCAATGACAGAGAACAGCACATCTATATCTTTGTTCTGCTTCTTTGCCAATTTCAAATCTTTCTTAAATTGAGTGGTGAATTTTACTTCGTACTTCATTTTTCAAGGGCCACACGCAAATCTGTCATATTGGTATACCCTTTTACTTTTTTATCAATGGCGATTCGTTTGCCTTCTTCAATGGCAGATCTAGTTGTTGCATTAGGAACGTCAAGAGTGAGACGGAAGGGAATGCCATTTTCTCGTATCGTTGTTTTTAAGAATATGTTTACCGCCGTCGTCATATTCATTCCCAGAGCATTGAATATTTTCTCAGCCTGATTTTTGACTTCCTTATCCGTCCGGATATTCAAATTTGTATTTACCATATTCAACACCTCCATTTCTGTCTTGAATATAGCATTATTTTTGGCTGATGTCAACACAATGTCAATATAATAAACACATAGCAAAAGCCTCCAAAGGATTTGCTCCCTCGAAGGCTTCTCTCACACTTTCATGCTATTAGTATAACACGTCAAATGGATAAATGCGTCCGCGATTTTGGACATCATGTCTTCCCAAATAAAAGAATAGCAAACTTAGCTAATGCACGATTCTTCCTTTTGTAGGCAGACGACCGCTCGATGTGGAAATGATCAGCGATGGCATAGACGGCACTCGTCTGTGCATCCTCGTCGGCATAAAAAGTTTGCAGCACGTATTGCTCGTCGCTGCTCAGCTTTTCCCATGCAGGCTGGAGAACCATGCCATGTACTCGACAGCCTGCCGGTACCGTTCTTTCAGAATGTCGATGTCTGCCAGTCCGGAGATGATATGATCTTCTGTTGCATGTGGGTTGCTGGAGTGCGGCATCCCATCAAAGCCGGACGGATGCAGGCTGGTCATGGCAGCGTATGCCTGCTTAATGTCCTCGCTGGTATTTTCGATGATGAACTTCATGCTGTCGTAATCCCGGATGGCATCAATGGCGCCGCTCCGTTTATTCAGGTATTTCCAGATAACACTCATAGGCTGCCTCCTTGCAAGTTGGCCCGGACTGCCTCAATCAGTGCAGCCTGGGTTTTGTTTTTTTCTTTTAATGATTTCATAATGGTTTCATCTATGGTTCCGGCAGTCAGGATGTGATGAATGATGACCGTATCGGTTTGTCCTTGCCGCCAGAGTCTGGCATTCGTTTGTTGGTATAATTCCAAGCTCCAGGTTAGTCCAAACCAGACGAGAGTGGATCCGCCTTGTTGCAGGTTTAGACCATGTCCGGCAGAGGCGGGGTGGAGAATAGCAACAGGAATAACACCAGCGTTCCAATCTGTTATATCTTGTGAAGTCTTGATTTCTCGTACCGTAAACCGTTGCTGAATCCGTATCAGATCATGCTTGAACCAGTATGCAATCAATACGGGTTTGCCATTGGCACCTTCAAGAATATCCTCCAGGGCATCGAGCTTTCGGTCATGAATGGGAATGATTCGTTTTTCCTCATCGTAGACGGCACCATTTGCCATCTGGCATAGCTTGTTTGATAAGGCAGGCGCGTTTACGGCATCAATTTCTTTCCCATCTAGTGAAAGCACAAGCTGGGAACACAAGGTATCATACATGTTTCGTTCCCGCTTCGAGAGGTGTACACTGATTTCATTTCGTACTAATGCTGGCATAGTCAGATACTCCTTGCTTTTCATGGAAATGGTGATGTCTGCGATACGCCGATAGATTTCTTCTTCCGCACCGGGTTTTGGTTTGTAAGAAAAGATCATCTGCTGATTCCGCTTATCCGGTTGGAAAAATTCACTCCGGTAGTGGGTGATAAAGCGACCAAGCCGCTGTCCCATATCCAACAGGCGAAACTCTGCCCAAAGATCCATCAGGCCGTTTGAAGAAGGTGTACCGGTTAGTCCTACGATTCGTTTTACCTTGAGACGAACTCTTAACAAGCTCCGAAACCGTTTTGCTTGATACGATTTAAAAGAGGAAAGCTCATCGATTACCAGCATATCGTAATGAAAGAGGATGCCGGAATCTTCTATCAACCAAGGCACATTCTCACGATTGATAATGTGGATATTGACCTGCTGCAAGAGTGCGGCTTTTCGTTCCGTAGCCGTACCAATAGCAACGGCATACGTTACATCATGCAGATGGTCCCATTTCTGGATTTCTGCTGGCCAAGTATCTCGTGCTACACGCAGGGGTGCAATCACTAATACGCGATGGACGTCAAAACTGTCATAGATTAATTGCTCTATGGCGGTTAAGGTAATGACGCTTTTTCCCAATCCCATATCCAGCAAAATGGCAGCCGTTGGATTTTTTAGGATGAAGTTTGTGGCATAGGTTTGATAATCATGAGGTTTGTATTGCATCCAGCATTCCTCCTAGTTGCGTACTATTGTCGATGCAGTATACCGGAAAACCAAGTGCTTCTAACTGGCGCTTCCGATGTACCTGTAGCGGACGCATTTTCTTTCCGGGTGCTTTAAGCTCCACAAAGGCAATGCGTCCATGGGGCAGCAGCACCAATCTATCAGGCATCCCGTCATATCCGGGGGAGACGAATTTGGGACAGATACCACCTTTATGTTTTACAGAATGTACAAGCTGCTGTTCGATTATTTTTTCTTGCATGATTTCCTCCGTCAGAGTGTTTAGTATCGACTTTTCATCAAGATGTGTGACACCCCCGACACCTGGTTACTATAACTTCCTATAGGGGTTAATTTTTAAGGGCCTATAGAGACTTTAGGGTAGGAGGTGTCGGAGGTGTCACGCTTTAGTTTAAAATGGCTTTTTCTGTCAGCCGTATTCCGCGAACAAACCGGCCTTGGCGATTTCTGAACCGTACGATTCCGGCTTGTTCAATGGCAGTATAAAAATCGGCAGAATTTCGCACATAATCACCGGTAACATTACAAAAGTTTCGATACGCAGTATAAAAATCACCGGATTTTTCCTGATAGGCTTTACCAAGCTCACAGCACTCATCCAGGAAATGGCCGAGCCAGTCGTTGTTTTCACGATACGAGCCGATGGCTTCCCGCACACAAGCTGGTGTGGTAAGCTGAAAATTTTTTTGAATGATCTTCTGTGCCCCTTCAATGATCCAAGTCAGGACATACTCGCCTGCATTTTTCAGCAGGTAGTCTGCATAATTTTTGATATCGTTGTTTCCTTCAATGCGAGCGTTAAAGGGTATCACAATGAGCCTGCCATGCTTATTTGTCTAAGAGTTTCATGCGCTTCTCGTGGTATTCGAGATCACGCGCGGCCTGTTCCGCTTCCCGCTTGTCGCGTTCCTTGCGGTATTCGATATCGCGGGCAGTAGATTCCTGCTCACGCTTTTCACGTCTGCGGTCGTAGAGGAAGTTCTGGATTGTTGCAATCAGGATCACAATGCTGAAGACCAGCCAGATAGCGATAATTGCAGTTAAGAGGATCGTCTGAAAGGTTGTCATAGTCATAGTCGCGCCTCCCTTAATTCAGAAAGTCTTCATCGTCATCAGTGACGAAGTCAGACTCAGCACTTGCCTTGCCGCCAAGAGGCTCGCCGTCACGGATCTTCTGCAGGTTATTGAGGCCGCAGGCGATTCCCTTGTTGCCGGAAGAGTTGAAAGCATAAAATGTGATGCTGGCTCTGCCATAGACGCCGGAGTACACTTCGGAACGGGTCAGGATGGGATTCAGGTCTGCATCCACAATACCGGGAGCAGAGGTGGCATTGGCGTTTACAAAGTAGGCGTTCTTATAGGCCTCATCGTCCGGGCGCTCCGCGTCGCCGTCACGAAGCGGCGTCTTGATCGCGGACAGCGCGGGAACGGACTTGCTGTTGCCCTTGAGCTTGGCTTCGCCCTCCTTATAGGCAGCCTCGATGGCGGCCTTGACCTTGGCGACCGTCACGGTGTCGGACTTCGGAATGATGAGGCTTACGCTGTATTTCGGCGTTCCGCCGTTGATGGACTTCGGCTCCCAGACGTTCGCGTAGGACCAGCGGGTGTTCGGGCCAGTGATAACCTTCATCGGATTGTGCATAGTTGTCTTACTCATGATTTTTGACCTCCTTGAAGTCGTTTTTTGCTGTATTCATCGCCGGACGCTTGTCGGAGTCCGGGACGAGTGTTGGTTTGCCCTGCGGCTTCTCGATGAAGCCTGACAGGAGTTCATTGAACCGGTTCTTTCCGAGGAGCTTCTGCATGGCAGTAATGCCGAGCAGCTTCTTCTCATACGGGTCGAATCCGGCGTCTTCGACCGTCTTGGCGACGGCGGTTTCGTTGGTGTACTTGCGGACGGATCTGCCTTCGACGAGCTTGAAGCCATGCCATTCCTTGCCGGACAATGCCTGCTGGAGCGCGTACTCCTTGATGTCGGACGCCCATGAGATTAGCTCGTCCACTTGGGAGAGGATGACCTCGATCTCCGCGTCGGAGAGCTCCGGCGGCAGCTTGAACTCGTGCTGCGCGAGCTTCAGGTTCTCCTCGGCCCGCTTCCGGCAGATGGTCTTCGCCTTGCAGAACCGGCACCACGGGCCGCAGGAGAGTTCTCCCTTGCCGTCCCACGCCAGCTCCGCTGTAGGCTTCAGAACCTCGTCCGCCCATGCGAGCAGGTCCTTCTTGCTGATCTGCCATTCGCTGACGTTCTGCCGTCTCGGCTGGTAGATCGTCATGCTGACGGTGTCGATGTCGTAGATGTCATCGAACAGTTTCAAGGCACCCAGCGAGTAGCATTTGAGCTGCGGATTGTCCTCCGCCGACACGGCGATGCCGGTGCCGTACTTCAGATCGATGATCCGGAGCGTGCCATCCGCGATGATCAGCGCATCGGATGTGCCGAAGCCCTGTCTCACCCAGCGGGAGTAGTCCACGCGCTGCTCAACCAGAACAACCGGATCAGAGCAGACCTCTTTTGCGGCCTCGACCTTTTCCAGTACGTAGCTGACATAGCCGTCTGTTGCTTCCTCCATCTCCTCGTTGTAGAAGGCAAGGGCCTCGGTCGGGTCCTGTGCCGGGTAGCCGAGCGCCTTGCGGAGCTTGTATTCGGCGAGCGCGTGAGCGCAGGTGCCTTCCAGTGCGTAGTCGCTTTCCTTGTCCTCGAATCCCTCGCTAAGCCTGACTGACGGCGGGCAGTGAATCCACCGGTTGGAGCTTGACGCGGAGAGGACCGCATGCTGTCTTTCAGAATTCATTGAGTCCCTCCACATCGAAGAGCAGGGCCTCGTAGTCCTTCGGATCGACAGCCGACAGCTTGCTCGCACCGTACTTGAGGAGCAGCTCGCGGATCTGCGTCGTATAGCCTGCGCGCGACCGTTCGGCGAGAACCTTCCTCACATCCTCCAGCTTCAGCTCCTTCTTCGGCTCAGGCTCGGCCTGCGTCTCTTCAGGCTGCGGAGCGGGTTCCTCGTCGTTGCCGGAGAACTGCTGGTAGAGCCAGTCGGCCGCGCTGTTAATAGCAGCGGCGGCATCGCGCAGTTCCTTGATGGTCTGATCCATTTCTGCCATTTTTGACATTTCCTTTTCCTCCTTCCTCGGATTGACCTGCGGCAAGGACAGACAGGTTCCTTGCCAGTCTTGCGGATACATGGCTTATCGCGTAAAGAACTGCGATGGTCTCTGCGTCCGCCGGACTTCTGTTGCGTGTCGTATTCATCGCTTTACCTCCAATCCGGAGCATCTTGTTTTCGTGCTCCTTACACTTCCCACTGGAGGCGAGGCAGGCGTTTTGACGAAGGGAAAAGAAGAATTTCAGAAAAAAGCTCCGGCCACCACGATGGCCAGCCGGAGTCGCATGATTAGAACCAATCGGGGAACTCCTGAGACAGCTTCCCCTCGGCCTTCTTCAGGCGGGACAGGAACGTCGTGCGCTTGATGCCGACGATGTCGGCGATGGCCTCGTCGGAGAGGCCTTCCTCGCGGAGCTCTCCGATACGCTTGGCCTCCGGCATGAGCTCCTGCAGACGCTCGAAGAGCTGATCCAGCTCCGCCTTCTCGGAAAGCACCTCTTCAATAAGAGGAGCGCCGTCCGGAACGTAATCGGCGAGCGTTCCATCGCCGCCCGGCAGCGGATCGTCAAGAGAGACGGTCGTGTTGTTGCGGAATTCGCAGTCGAGGCAGTTGCCGTCGCACAGCCACCATTTGCTGCGCGGGCAGAAGCATTCGCCGCGATACTGCATGCGTTTCCTCAGCGCCGTGCGCCAGCGGTCGTACTCGCGATACTGGTCCTCCGGGATCTCGTACCACTGCTTGGTGGTCTTGTCGTAGATGCGATACTTCTTGGATTCTTTTGTCATGAATTTTTCCTCCTGTGATTTGCTTTTGCGAAGCAGTCACAGGGGGAATTCACAGACTGTTGATCCCAGAGTCACGCAAGATCATTGAAACCGAGCACGGATTTCGATATAATAGGAATTGGTAGGAAACGTTCAGAAATGCTCCGAACCATGTATCCCATGCGAAATCCGCCAGCTGAGCGATTTCTCCCGTGATCACTTCACAGGACTCACCAAATCGTTCGCAAGGTCGGCTGCCATAGTTCGTAAGGTTCTTAAGGTTCGGGTTTTGAAAAAGCAGAGGAAAATAGTGACAACAGATGGAATACCAAGGCTATGCGGCGGAACGTTCTTCGTACTCCTGCTGCAGGCATTAAAGAATAGGAAAAGCGCCCGAGAGCATTACAAAGGAGATCGTGATGGCCTCTCTGACCCGGAAGTGCTCATCGGGCTTATCAAGGTAATTAATCCTGATTACGAGCCGCCAAGGCTCGAGCGGATAAAGACAAAGACAAATGATTTCAAGGCATGCAAGCTGTCGAAGGGTGAGTATCTTCCCTTTGGAAACACACCGGAAGTAGAAGTGTTTGACGAAAGAATCAGAACGGAATACGGGTCTGCGCTGATTCCTATGACGGATTTCGTGAATGAGTTTCTCGACCTCGGAGAAACCGTGCATAAGGATGTCAGATTGGTAAAAGCACTGATTGAACTTGTCCAGTGTGACTACAGCATTGCATCGGATGAAGGATTCTTCATCCGCGACGATGGAGGGCAAATAAAAAAGGCCGCACTTAGCGACCTGACAAAAGTGTGCTATCCAGCATTTTTGCTTGGAATCTGGCACTATGTAGTTGTGAATCGGAAGGACAATAGCATCGGAAAACCTACATATGATGAATGGTGCCCAGAGAATGGCGGTGGCCCGAGAAACTACTCAGGCAATATGGGCAAAGGCATTACAGCTGACATCAGGACATATATGCCGGAGCCCACGGATGCGGAACCGGCGGATGATGCCCAGCCTGATAATGAGTCAAATGAAGATGAGCAAGAGGACGACAATCAGTCTGCCGCATTTTCGCAGCAGGTAATCAATAATCCTCTGTTTATTCAGCAAAACGGGGATAACAATACGATTCTGTCAAACTACGGCACAGTAAATTTGACAATCGGCGAAAAGAAAGGAGCCGCGGATGAGTGACAAACTTGAAGTAATATCAGCTTCCAATCTTCCGGACGACAGGAAGCCAGATGTGACACAGACCGGCAATGAGAATGTGGCCATTGCAAACTACGGCACAGTTCAAATGCAGGTCAACCAGCAGTTTTGTGGAATGCCACAGCTTGGAGGACAGTTTTATGTGCCACCGCGGATAAACCGCGAGTATTACAACATCTTTGTCATCGGCACTGAGGAGTACGACAAGCCTTATTTCAAAGTCCCGCGGGATCGAGCTTTGTCCGAGTGCATGTCTAAGGAGACAAAAGAAAAATTCTCTGGCATGACGAAAGAGGACAAGCAGCAAATCATTATGATGCCGTCTCTTTTCATGGCGGAGAATCATCAGTACGGTAATGCCGATGATGGCCAGAAGGTCATATACGGTTTCGTGTCGGATTACAAGATCTACGAAAATGATGTGAAGGTCTTCTGGTGCGGGTACAGACTGGACATTCCTCAGATACGGCTGAATGAGCTTCTGGAAGAGCTGCAGCTTATCGGAGACAACCGGTTCAACGAGATGAATCGGACGCATTGGGCAATAAAGAGATGCGACCTGATACAAGAACTTCAAGAAGCAGGCATCGAGATTCCGGTATTTACATATGGAACATCGAATTGAGACACGGAGGAACAGTATGAAAGACGAAGTTCAGAGAACAATGACGGCAGACGAAATGCCTGAAAAATGGGTGAACCTCGAAGATATAGCGGACTATCTGAGCGTCAGCAACGACACGATAAGAAACTGGATTAAAGACGGGAAGCTTCCTTATTACAAGGCGGGCAAGCGTTACAAATTCAAGATTTCGGAAGTGGACGAGTGGCTTCGCAAAGGAAAAATCACCGAATGATAGAACATAGTAAAGGGAGGAGGAACCGGGTATGCAGGATAAGATGACTTCGCTGATCACAAAGATAAAACTTGATGCCTCTACGGAAGCCTATACTTTTCATGATGAGGAAGTCTGTCCGACCTACATCAATTTCTTCTTCGGAAAGAACGGAGCCGGGAAAAGCAGTATAGCGGATGCATTCAGGCACCCAGAGTGCCTTGAATGGAAAACCGGCATCAGTCCGGCAAACTATTCTGTCCTGATTTACGATAAGACCTTCGTCAGCCAGAATTTTGCAGACTATGGCAATCTGAAAGGTGTTTTTACGCTGAGCCAGGAGAATGTCGAAGCAAGGCAGAAAGCGGAGGCTGCAGCGCAGGAACGGACGCAGGTCGCACAGGATGGTAAGAAAGCTGCTGAAGCCAGAGACAAAAAGCATGGAGAATTAGCTCCGCTGCTGGAGAATTTCAGAAACGTCTGCTGGGAAGGCGCACGCGAATATCGCAAGGACTATGACCAGACTAAGAAGAAGTCCCGCGAGCGGTTTACCGACGAGGTGCTGTCTGGAGACTATTCTCCAGTCGACCATAACGACACAGCCATAAAGGAGCTCTATGACGTAGCTTTCGATCCGGATGCCAGAAGATACGATCTGTTCAAGTCGTCTTCTGAGATTTCCAGCAGCTATGATTTGTCCGGGCTTTCGCTGCTTGCCGAAGCAATTACGAGCAGCGGCGGGACGGAATTTGCTAGATTCATGAAAGTACTGAACGCTTCAGAGTGGGTTCGCCGTGGCCACGATGCCTATGTTCATAAAGCTGACGGAAAATGCCCGTTCTGTCAGCAGAAGCTCCCCAGACGATTTTGAGACATCTATGGCAAGCGCATTTGATGAAAGCTATCAGGAGTCGCTAAACGCACTGCGTACTCTGCAGTCTAACTATGACACGAAAATGAAAGCTCTTGTTGCGCTGTACCAAGGCAATCTTGACGACGCCTATCCCAAGGCAGAGGAACTGGCCGTTTACGGAACAAAATTGGCAGAGCTTCAATCCCGCATTCTCGAAAACAATCAGCTGATTGCCGATAAGATTTCTTCACCGGTAAAGGTAATAGAGCTGAAGGATGCCGATGCGATTATTTCAGAACTGGATGCGTTGGTCTTACAAATCAACAGACAGATTCAGAATAATAATGACATTGTCGCTGCAAAATCCAGCAAGCAAAGTGAGTGCAACCGCATGGTCTGGGAAAAGATCGCCTTCATCCTGAAGGACTATGTTGCCGACTATATCGCTTCGAAAAAGAAGATCGAGGATGAAGAAGCGGTGCTGCAGGAAAAGGTCAAGGATCTCCAGACACAATATCGCTCTCTGACACAGGAGATAAACGACCTGAATGCCGGGATTATCAACACGGCTGATACGGTACGAAGCATGAATGGCTACCTGAAAGACTCCGGATTCGAAGGATTCAGCCTGCACGAAAAAGAAGGCGTCAAAGGCGGATATGAAGTCATACGCGATGACGGTAAAGTGGCCGTGAATCTAAGTGAGGGCGAGCGCAACTTCATCGCGTTCCTCTACTTCTATCATGTAGTTCACGGCATGCGGTCAGAAACAGACTCTGGCAAAAACAAGATCGTCGTAATCGATGATCCGGTTTCAAGTATGGACAGCAGCGCCCTCTTCATCGTAGGTTCGCTGGTCAGGGAAATGATAGGAATATGTGCAAATGTTGCTGATCCGGTTGAAAACGAGAATCCGATATTCGCTGGAAGGTACATCAAGCAGATTTTCATCCTGACGCACAACGTGTACTTCCATAGAGAGATAACCTATCAGCAGGTCGGCTATTATGATTGCACCACGTTTTATATGATTCGGAAGACCGCCAATATCTCGCGTGTACATATTTGCGAAAGGCCAAAGGACAAAGCCAAGACCGAGTATGAAAACTACAATCCGGTGCAGAGCTCTTATGCGGCTCTGTGGGAGGAACTACGTGATGCAGATTCTGTAATTCCGGCGCTCAACGTGATGCGCAGGATTCTCGAGTCGTATTTCCTGCAGCTTTGCGGATACGAAGGTACCAGTCTTCGGGAGCAGCTGCTCGAAGATCCAGAGAACAGAAAGAACTTTATTAAGGAAGTTCCAGGTGGCCAGCCAGATATGACCGACTACGAGCTTGCTTCGACTATGCTTGCTTATATCAACAATCCGAACGGCATCACAGACGGCTTGAATCTTGTGGTCGAGGATTATGACGATGTGGACATGTACAAACGAGTATTCAAGCAGATCTTTTACGTCATGCATCAGAACCAACACTATGACATGATGACAGCTGCGGTCAAGAAACATAATGAATAAGGTGGGAAACTGAATCAATGCCAAAACAAATAAAATCAAAGGAACGAGTCGCGGAACACGGCGAGGTTTTCACGAATGAGCGTGAAGTCAATGCCATGCTCGATCTCGTGAAAAGCGAGACCGACCGGATTGAGAGCCGGTTTTTGGAGCCAGCATGTGGCGATGGAAACTTCCTTGCGGAGATTCTCCGCCGGAAGCTTGCACGGGTGAAGCGACAATATAAGAAGAATAATTCCGAATACACGAAGAACGCTTTTCTGGCGCTTACGAGTATCTACGGAATTGATATACAGGAAGACAATGTCAAGGAATGCCGCGAACGGCTATTCAAGATCTGGGACGAAGCCTATACAAAGCAGGTCAAGAAGGAAGCCAGCGACGAAATACGCGGTGCAGCAAGGTACATTCTGCAGAAGAACATCCTGTGCGGTGATGCGCTCACGCTCATGCAAAATGACGGTACGCCGATCATCTTTTCTCAATGGGACTTCACAGTTGGTTACCGGATGCGGCGGAGGGACTTCACGCTCGATGCACTGATGCGTGATGAGGAACCGGAAAAGGTTGAAGATACTGGCCAGATGAATTTTATGGATGTTCTGGCCGAGAAAAAGAAACAGGGATGGGATTACGACGCCGAGACACACGGATGGACTCCGGCACCGATCAGAGAGTTTCCGTCCGTAGATTACTGGGAGGTTCAATATGTCACTGAATCCTGATTTATTTACAAGCGTATACAAACCGGACGTCCTGTCTTGCCTTGCAGACCTGTCGAACGATGAGGTCTTCACTCCGCCAGATGTCGCCAACAAGATGCTCGACATGCTGCCGCAGGAGCTATTCCGCGATCCGAATACGAAGTTCCTCGATCCAGCCTGCAAATCCGGAGTGTTCCTCCGCGAAATCGCGAAGCGTCTGATTGCCGGGCTTGCGGACAAAATCCCGAATCTGCAGGAGCGCTGCGACTGGATTTTCAAGAATCAGCTCTATGGCATTGCCATCACCGAGCTGACTTCGCTGCTGTCCAGAAGGTCGGTTTACTGCTCGAAGTATCCGAACAGTTCGTTTTCAATTACGCAGTTTGATGATATACAGGGGAATGTACTTTTTCACA
This sequence comes from Dialister hominis, assembly GCF_007164725.1. NCBI lineage: Bacteria > Bacillati > Bacillota > Negativicutes > Veillonellales > Veillonellaceae > Dialister > Dialister hominis. Next base: position 2,250,209 of record NZ_AP019697.1, read on the forward strand.
AAGTCAAACACAAATGGGACCGAAATGATTCTAAAGGACATTGCATTTACTGCGGGATAAGTTATGGAAACGAGCTTAATGATATCAAACGTGAAGGAATGGAGAATCACGCATACGAATTTATACATACGTTACACCCGGAGGAAATATTTAATATGAAGTTTGATGTGATAATTAGTAATCCTCCATATCAACTCAGTGATGGAGGTGGTGGTGCTGGCAAGAGTGCGTCACCTATTTATCAGAAATTTGTGCAACAAGCAAAGAAGCTCAATCCAAGGTACATGACGATGATCACGCCATCTCGTTGGTTAAATGGCGGCAAGGGCCTTGATTCATATCGTCAGGAGATGCTCCAAGACAAAAGGCTCGTAAAGTTAGTTGATTATGCAGACTCAAAGGATTGCTTTCCAGGTGTAGATATCCCTGGCGGCATCAGCTATTTCTTATGGTCAAGAGATTCAAGCAATGATGACTGTACCATCGTAAACGTTAATAAAGGTGGTATAGAAACGTCGATGGTTCGGAACTTGAATGAATTTCCAACCTTTATTCGCAATAATGAAGCTGTGGCAATTGTCCGTAAAGTGAAAGCTTTCAAAGAAAAAACGATGGCTGATCAAGTGCTATCAAGAAGACCATTTGGGTTAGATTCGGCCACTCCTTTTGATGAGGATGGAGACGTGACACTTAGGAGCAGTAAAGGCCTTGGGAAAATCAGACATGCTTGCATTACACAGGGCAAGAATATTTTGAATAAGTGGAAGGTCATTGTCTCAAAGGTCTCTTTTGAGCACGCAGGTGTTCCCGATAAGAACGGTCAGATGCGTGTCCTTTCTGTGGTTCAAAAGCTACCTCCAAATTCTGCTTGCACGGAGAGTTATCTCGTCGCAGGAGTATATGAAGATGAGGAGCAAGCTGACAACCTAATATCGTATTTAAATACAAAATTTGCTCGATTTCTTATGATGCAAATGCTGGCATCTATGAATATGTCAAAGTCATCTTATTCATATGTGCCTGTACAAGACTTTAGTAGACCTTGGTCCGACAAAGAATTGTATGAAAAATATAATTTGTCGGGTGCTGAGCAAACTTATATTGAAGATGCTATTTTGCCGATGCCCGGTGAGGGAGGTGAAGACTGATGGCTGATATTTTTGATCAATATGTTCATCCGAAAACAGAAGTCAAGCCGATCATCTACGCCTATTCCGATACACGTTTTCCGGGCTGCTTGAAGGTCGGCTATACAGACAGGCCAATCGAAGTGCGTATGCACGAGCACTATCCGACGCTTACTCCGGGTCAGTCGTACAAGGTTGAATACGTCGAATCCGCTCTCAATGCTGACGGAGCAATCTTCATGGACCATGATGTTCACCGAATGCTGGAAGCACACGGCTTCCATGCGCAGAAGTCTCCGGACGGCAAAAAGAGCGAATGGTACAAGTGCTCGGTTGATGATGTGAAAGCCGCTATCCTTGCCGTCAAGACATCATCTCTCAACCTTGAGAACCGCACGCAGAATTTTCGTATGCGCCCGGAACAGGCCCGCGCTGTCCGGATGACAAAGGCTTACTTTGAATCCGAGACAAAGCGGAATCCGAATCATACGGCGAAGTTCCTTTGGAACGCGAAGATGCGTTTTGGTAAGACGTTCACGTCCTATGAACTTGCCAAGGCGATGGACATGAAGCGGGTGCTGATTCTGACCTTTAAACCCGCTGTTGAGGAATCGTGGGAAACCGATCTGCTCTCACACATGGATTTCGAGGGCTGGCAGTTCTATTCCCGTGAGGTCTCTCAGGAAACAGGAATTCGACCACAGGATCTGGATCAGTCGAAGCCGATTGTCTGCTTTGGCTCATTCCAAGACTTCCTCGGCACGAATGCCGCTGGTGGCATCAAGGCCAAGAACGAATGGGTGCATACGACGAACTGGGATCTGGTCATCTTCGATGAGTACCACTTTGGCGCATGGCGTGAGAACGCTAAGCACCTGTTTGAGAAAGAGGACGAGGACAGCTACGACGATCTGGATATCGATAAGTACAAAAAAGATGAGGCCGATAATGCTGTCAACGAGGACTTCCTGCCGATCACGACAAAGTACTATCTCTTCCTGTCCGGTACGCCTTTCCGGGCTCTGAACACCGGCGAGTTCATGGAGGATCAGATCTTCTCATGGACATATTCCGATGAGCAGAAAGCGAAAGAAAACTGGGACGACAATGACGGCCCGAATCCGTATGCGTCTATGCCGGAAATGGTCATGATGACTTATCGGATTCCGGACGAAATCCGTCGTATCGCCTACAACGAGGATTTTAACGAGTTTGACCTGAACGTGTTCTTTGCCGCGAAACCGGAAGTCGAAGGACACCCAGAGACGGCGCAGTTCGTCTATAAGGACTATGTCCAGAAGTGGCTTTCTCTTATCCGTGGCGCTTATATGCCCTCAACTGTCGACGATCTGAAGCTTGGCCAGAATGCCAAGCCAGTTATGCCATACTCTGATGCTCGAATGCTGTCGGTGTTGAACCATACGCTGTGGTTCCTGCCGAACGTGGCCTCCTGCTACGCTATGGCGAACCTGCTCGCCGAGAAGCAGAACGTTTTCTACCATGACTACACCGTCAATGTCTGCGCCGGAACAGCAGCAGGCGTAGGACTCGCTGCGCTTGAACCGGTGCGTGAGTCTATGGACCCGCCGCTCGAGACAAAAACCATCACGCTCTCTTGCGGCAAGCTGACGACCGGCGTGACGATCAAGCCGTGGACGGGTATTTTCATGCTGCGGAACCTGTCCTCTCCGGAGACATATTTCCAGGCTGCATTCCGCGTGCAGTCTCCTTGGACAGTTAAGAAGGAAGATGGTACAGAGGAAATCCTCAAAGAGAATTGCTACATCTTTGACTTTGCCCTTGACCGTGCATTGAGACAAATTTCCGATTACAGCTGCCGCTTGAACATCTCAGAATCAAATCCAGAAAAGAAGGTGGGAGACTTCATTCATTTCCTGCCGGTACTGGCTTTTGATGGAAGCACGATGACAGCCGTTTCTGCGTCCGACATTCTGGATATTACGATGGCCGGTACGTCTGCAACACTTCTCGCACGCCGCTGGGAATCCGCTCTGCTTGTCAACGTGGACAATGAGACGTTGCAGCGGCTGCTTGACAGCGACGAAGCCATGAAAGCCATTATGAACATTGAAGGCTTCCGTAGCCTCAATAAGGACATTGAGACGATTATCAATAAATCGAACGCCGTTAAGAAAGCTAAGGCTGAAAAAGGCGACGACATGACTCCGAAGGAAAAGAAGGAGCTGTCGCAGGAGGAAAAGGAATACAAGAGCAAACGTAAAGAAATACAGGAGAAGCTCATCAAGTTTGCAACAAGAATCCCGATTTTCATGTATCTGACGGATTTTCGCGAATACAGCTTGAAGGATGTCATCACCCAATTCGAGCCGGGACTTTTCAAGAAAGTTACTGGTCTAACTGTGGAGGATTTCGAGCTGCTCGTCTCCCTTGGAATCTTCAATGACTCGCTCATGAACAGCGCTGTCTACAACTTCAAACGCTATGAAGACGCGTCTCTTGAATATACAGGCATCAGCAAACATGCCGAGGATGAAGATGTCGGTCTGTTCAGTACGGTCATTTCCAAGGATGAGTACAAGGATATGGCCTCCGCGCAGACGGCTTCCATGCAGGAGAACCCATTCAAGAAGACTGTCATCATCGAGCAGCCAATTCAGCAGCCGAAACCCGCACCAGCCAAACCGAAGGTCGTGCCGATTAATCAGGGTTACTCTGTACCTGGCTTGGAGCGCGGTTCCTATGTCGCAGAAAAACCTGCTCCATACGACGCTAAGCCAAAATTCAAAGAGGTCGACCTGTCGAAATTCCGTGTTGGTACTATCGTCACACACAAGAAGTACGGTGAGGGCAAAGTGACGGGAATCAAATCGGGCAAGGTCATGGTTTCCTTTGATGTGGCGAATAAGACGTTCTTGTTCCCGGATGCCATTGAGAAGGGATTCTTAACGGTTAAGGAATGGTAGGAATTTCTGCTCAGACAATAAAGTATTGCGGAGGATGCATGAATGTTTGACAAATTTCGTTTGAAAGAGGTGCTCGTCCAGTACAAGAAGGATTTCCTTCCGAAGCACTGGAAAGACGAAAAATATAAGTGGGAAGCGGTTAAATGCTTTCAGGACAACTGGGATGTGAAAGCGGAGGACTTTGCTGATATGCTCAGCCGGTCTCTCTCCAAAACCTATAACCTTCTTGCCTCGATGAATAATTTCCCGGCACGAATGATTACCGGTTTCGCCAAGACTGCGCCGGAGGAAGTCCGGGCGATGTATATTGACCTTTTTGACGAGACCAAGGAAGTCTACGAGCGGATCAACGCATTCAAAATGCAGTCATCTATTCTGCTCGAAAAGTACGGAAACGGAGCCGGACAACATTATCAGTATGAGAATGCCATCACGACATACCTGTGGCTGCGATATCCGGACAAGTACTACATCTATAAGTTCGGTGAGGTAAAGGCAGCGTCCGATGTCCTCGAAAGCGACTACCGCTTCAAGAAAGGCGCATACGCGGATAATATCCGGAATTTCTATAAATTCTATGATGAAATCTGTGAGGAACTGAAACAGGATACAGAGCTGGTAAACCTGTTCCGAAGTCAACTTACAAGCGACTGCTATCCAGATCCGGAACTGAAAACGCTGACCTTCGATGTAGGGTTCTACATCTCGCGGGAATATTCTAAGAAAGATAGCGGCGATCCCGATAATAATGTGTGGTTCCCGTCACAGGAAGAATATGCGCCCGGCATCACTGTTCAGGAATGGGTGGCACTGCTGAATGATAAAAGTGTCTTTACACAGAGCAGCCTTGAAATTATGAAGCGCTTCAAGGACTACGGCGGCGCAGCCACCTGCACACAGCTTGCTGTCAAATACGGCGAGAGCAAGAACTTTTATAACGCCGGTTCTGTAGGATTGGCAAAACGAGTCGTCGAGAAGACCGGATGCCCGGTTATGCCGAGAGATTCTGATAATTCCAGATGGTGGCCTGTCCTCTATGTTGGCAGGCATGCTACAAAAGACGAAGACGGCGGGTACATTTGGAGACTTCGGAGCGAACTCTCCGATGCCTTGGATCAGGTCGATTTGAAGGACGTGGACCTCTATGCAAAATCTGATGACGGCGAAGAAGAACATGGCTACTGGTGGCTGAATGCGAATCCGAAGATCTGGAGCTTTTCAGATCTGCAGGTCGGCGAAGTGCAGGACTACACGCTCTTCAACGAGAATGGCAACAAGCGCCGTGTGTTCCAGAACTTTATTGACGCCAAGGCAGGCGATCTCGTCATTGGCTATGAATCGAATCCGGTCAAGCAGGTTGTAGCTCTTGTGAAGGTCAGTGCGGCGAACGACGGCCAGAAGATTTATTTTGAAAAGACAGAGTCGCTTGCAAACCCGATTGACTACCAGACGCTGAAGGAATGCCCTGAACTGGAGAAGATGGAGTTCTTCCAGAATCCGAATGGCAGCTTCTTCAAGCTGACAAAAGGCGAATATGAATTCATCATGGACATGATCCGTGATGAGAATCCGCTGAATACTGAGGTAAAGATTCCACCTTATACGAAGGAGGACTTCCTATCTGAGGTTTACATGACCGAGGAGAAATATGATCGGCTGGCTGGTGTGCTCCTGAACAAGATGAACATCATCCTGCAGGGTGCTCCAGGTGTCGGTAAGACATTCGCTGCAAAGCGCCTCGCCTACTCACTGATGGGTGAAAAGGATGACAGCCGGATTGAATTCGTGCAGTTTCATCAGAATTATTCCTATGAGGATTTCATGATGGGCTATAAACCGTCCGGCGACAGCTTCGAGCTGAAGTATGGCGTGTTCTATCGTTTCTGCAAGAAGGCCGAGAATCAGCCGGATAAGAAGTACTTCTTCATTATTGACGAAATCAACCGCGGAAATCTCAGTAAGATTTTTGGCGAACTTCTGATGCTGATCGAGAAGGATTATCGCGGCACAAAGGCTACGCTTGCCTATAATGGCATGCCTTTTACTGTGCCGGAAAATCTGTACATCATCGGCATGATGAACACGGCAGACCGCAGCCTTGCGATGATCGACTATGCTCTTCGTCGGAGGTTCAGCTTCTTTGAGATTGAACCGGGTTTTGAATCAAAAGGCTTTAGTGACTATCAGCGGACACTGGAGAACGATACATTTGATGAGCTGATCAAGAAAGTCATCGAATTGAATGAGGAAATCAGCCGGGATAAATCTCTTGGCAAAGGTTTCTGTATCGGGCACAGCTATTTCTGCGGCAGAACGAAGAAAACCTGCACCGACGAATGGATGCAGTCAGTTGTGGATTATGACATTCTCCCGATGCTTCAGGAGTACTGGTTTGACGACGACAGCAAGGTGCAGCGGTGGGATAACATCCTGCACGGAGTATTTCAATGACAAAGGATAAAAGCATATTCATAAAAAACATCTACTATATGCTGTCCTATGCGTTTACTACGCTCAAAGAGTCCGTCTACGACGATATTCAGAAAGAGTCATTCGAGAACATCCATAACCTGTTTGCGGCGATTCTGGCAAAAGGTATAGGCCTTCAGCTGAAGCAGGGACTTTATCGGGAATACATCAATCGGGTGGAGACACTTCCTGTTGTCCGCGGCAAAATTGATATGCCGGGTACAATCCGAAACCGGCTGGGACGCAGACAGGTTGTAACCTGTGATTACGACGAGCTTTCCGAGAATAACCTGCTGAACCAGATTCTTAAATCCACGGTCTTCCTGCTGCTTCGACAGAGGGATGTAGACGAGAAATACAAGGCGGAACTGAAAAAGGAGATGCTCTTTTTCTCGGAAGTGGATCAGATCGAGCTACAGCACATTCGCTGGTCGGATATCCGCTTTCAGAGAAATAATCGGACGTACCAGCTGCTTCTTGTAATCTGCCAGCTGCTGATAGAAGGCTCGCTACTTACAACTGAAAGCGGCGAATACCGACTGGCGAGCTTTGTGGATGAGCAGCGGATGAGCAGGTTGTATGAGAAGTTCATTCTGGAATACTATGCGCAGGAGTTCGGGCAGCGACTGAAGGGATTCTCTTCGAGGGCGTTGCAGATCCCGTGGCAGCTTGACGACGGTTACGATGCTCTGCTTCCGGTGATGCAGACGGACATCACGCTGACATACGGGAATCAGACGCTCATCATCGATGCAAAATATTATGAGCGGACGCTGCAGACGAACTTCGATGTGCAGACACTGCATTCGGGCAACATGTATCAGATCTTCACCTATGTGAAAAACAAGGAAGCGGAACTTGAAGGCACCGGGCATCAAGTGTCGGGGATGCTTCTGTACGCCAAGACTGATGAAGACCTTGTCCCAGACAATGTGTACCAGATGAGCGGGAATCAGATCTCGGTGAAGACTCTGGATCTGAATCAGGAGTTTCCGGAGATTGCTGGGCAGCTGAATAAGATTGTAGAAGATCATTTCATGGTGATGCTTCCTGACGCAGTTTAGCTGATTAAACCTTTCAACGATAGCCATACTTTTTAACGATTGCAGATTGGGGGTGTCGCTTTTGACCACAACAACCACAGCAGCATATGAATACAGGACCGGAAGTGAGCTCCCGCTCTATGCCCTGAAACGAAGAAAAGCCCAGAAACAGTGCGGTTTCCGGGCTAAAAGCACATACGGGCATTGTATCAAAGATAAGGTCTTAATAGATCCTCCCTACAATACGGGCAACGACTTTATCTACAACGACGACTTCAAAGTATCCAGCGAAGAATATGCAGATGAGTCCGGCGAAGTGGATGAAGAAGGTAACCGAATGTTTAAAAACACAGACTCCAATGGGCGTTTTCACTCCGACTGGTGCTCGATGATCTATTCAAGACTTATGCTGGCGAGGAATCTGCTGAGTGAGGATGGGTTAATTTTTATTTCGATTGACGAGCATGAATCCCATAATTTACGGAAAATATGCGATGAAGTGTTTGGACTCGAAAACTTTATTTCCCAAATTGTATGGGAAAAACGTTATACGAGAAGCAATAATGCGAAACGATTCACTACATTGACTGAACCGGTTATTTGCTATGCAAAAAGTTTAGCAAAAGTGACCGACATTAAAGAAAAACGTAGTGAAAAGGCAGACTCCATTTATTCTAACCCAGATAATGATCCAAGAGGAGTATGGACAAGTGTTTCTTACGTTAATCCTGCATCAAAAACTCAACGACCGAATCTCGTTTATAAGATTCACAACCCAGTAACAGGTGAGGATGTAGAGCATCCTACAAATGCATGGAAATATGAAAGGGCAACTTATGAGCAACACGTAAAAGAAAACCGATTGTATTGGGGCAAGAATGGGGAAAACACCTATCCAAGATTAAAGAAATTTTTATCAGAGATGGATGGTGGAATGGTTCCTGTGGACTTGTGGAGACATGAAGATACCGGGACTACAGATCAAGCAAGCAAAGAGTTAGAGAGTCTTCTTGGAAGAAACATATTTGATTTTCCAAAGCCCAAGGAACTAGTCATGCGGATTTTGTCCTTAATCATCAATGGCGATATAGGGCAGGATAATATCATCCTCGACTTCTTTTCCGGCTCCGCTACGACTGCCCACGCTGTCATGCAGCTGAACGCCGAGGACGGTGGACACCGCAAGTTCATCATGGTACAGCTTCCGGAAGAGACCGACGAAAAGAGCGAAGCATACAAAGCCGGTTACAAGAATATCTGTGAGATCGGCAAGGAGCGTATTCGCCGCGCTGCAAAGAAGATTCACGAGGACAATCCTGACGCAACGTTTGATGACGGTTTCCGTGTTTTAAAGCTCGACGATACAAACATGAAAGATGTTTACTATGCGGCAGGGGATTATACGCAAGATCTTGTTTCAATGCTTGAATCTAACGTGAAGCCTGACCGAACCGATCTTGATCTTTTATTTGGCTGCCTGATTGAATGGGGACTTCCACTGTCGCTTCCTTATACTTCGGAAACAATTGACGGCTGCAAGGTGCATACCTATAACGATGGGGATCTGATTGCATGCTTTGATGAAAACGTGCCGGAGTCGGTTATCAAGACCATTGCGAAGCGTCAGCCGCTTCGTGCCGTGTTCCGTGACTTCAGCTTCGCCAGCAGCCCGGAAAAGATCAATGTCGGCGAGATTTTCAAGCTGCTTGCGCCGGATACAAGAGTCAAGGTCATTTAAGGAGGTGGCAGAATGAAGCTGCAATTCAAGCATCAGAAGTTTCAGGCTGACGCCGCCAAAGCCGTCGTGGATGTTTTTGCCGGGCAGCCATACCTCACGCCCACCTACATGATGGACAGAGGAACCGGAATCTATCAGCCCGGCATAAACGAGGACGATGACTTCACGGGCTGGTCGAACGCAAAGATCGTGCCAGAACTGTCCGACGGACAGATACTTGAGCATATCCGTAAGATTCAGCGTGACGGGCAGATCGAGCCGTCCCAGTCGCTCGAGGGCAAATACAACCTGACCATCGAGATGGAGACCGGCGTCGGAAAAACCTATACCTACATCAAGACCATGTACGAGCTGAACAAAGCATACGGTTGGACTAAGTTCATCGTGGTCGTGCCGTCTATCGCCATCCGCGAGGGCGTTTACAAGTCGTTTCAGGTGACGCAGGACCACTTTGCCGAGGAATACGGGAAGAAGATACGCTTTTTCATCTACAACTCCTCTCAGCTTACTGAGATAGACCGTTTTGCCTCTGATAGCTCCATCAATGTGATGATTATCAATTCGCAGGCGTTTAACGCCCGCGGAAAGGATGCGCGGCGCATTTACATGAAGCTCGACGAGTTCCGTTCCCGCCGACCGATCGATATCATCGCCAGGACGAATCCGATTTTGATTATCGACGAACCACAGTCTGTCGAAGGCAAGCAGACAAAGGAACGCCTGAAGGAATTCCATCCGCTTCTGACGCTGCGTTATTCTGCCACACCGAGGGAGTACTATAACTTGATTTATCGTCTTGATGCGATGGACGCCTACAACAAGAAGCTCGTCAAGAAGATCGCCGTCAAGGGTATTACGGAAAGCGGGACGACAGCTACTGATGGCTTCGTTTATCTGGAAGGACTGAACCTTTCCAAATCAGCTCCGACGGCAACCATACAGTTTGACTGCAAGCGCGCATCCGGGATCAAGCCGATGAGCGCTACCGTGACGGAGGGCTACAACCTCTTTGACCATTCCGGCGAGCTGCCTGAGTACCGGGACGGCTTCGTGGTCAAGCGCATCGACGGCAGAGATGATTCCATCGAATTCATCAATGGCATCAAGCTTTACGCCGGAGACGTGATCGGCAAGGTGGACGAGAATCAGCTGCGCCGTATCCAGATACGAGAGACCATCCTCTCCCATATCGAGCGTGAGAGGGAACTGTTCAATAAGGGTATAAAGGTTCTGTCCCTGTTCTTCATCGACGAGGTAGATCACTATCGTGTATACGATAAGAACGGACAGCCTCAGAACGGTATCTTTGCCGACATGTTCGAGCAGGAATATGCCGACGTAGTCGGAAATCTGCAGCGGGAATTCGGCGACGACGAGTACATGCAGTACCTTGCGTCCATCACGGTAGAGAAAACGCATGCTGGCTACTTCTCCATCGACAAGAAGGGCCGCATGATCAACAGCAAGGTCGGCAGGAAGGAAACGACCTCCGACGATATCGACGCATACGACCTGATCATGAAGAACAAGGAGCTGCTGCTTGACCGTGATCCGAAGCGTTCGCCCGTGCGGTTCATTTTCTCGCATTCCGCGCTGCGCGAAGGCTGGGACAATCCGAACGTGTTCCAGATCTGCACACTCAAATCATCATCAAGCGAGATACGCAAGCGGCAGGAAGTCGGGCGAGGCATGCGTCTTTGCGTCAACCAGGACGGCGAACGCATGGACGCGGGAGTTCTCGGAAACGATGTGCAGAACGTCAACGTGTTGACCGTAATTGCGTCTGAAAGTTACGAGAGCTTCGCCAAGGGACTCCAGTCCGAGATTGCCGAGGATATCGCAGACCGTCCTCGTGCTGTTACGAGAGACCTGTTCCTGAACCGTGTTGTCACGGACGATCACGGCAACGAGATGGTTATCGATTCCGATACGGCGTCGGCAATCATGTACGAAATGACCGTGAACCGTTATGTTGACCGCAAAGGCGTTCTCACAGACAAGTACTATGAGGACAAGGCAAACGGCGAGCTTAAGATGGCCGAGGAGGTCAAAGGTTTTGAAGCCGCCGTCGTGGACATCATCGATTCTATCTACGATCCAAAGGCAATGAAGCCTGAGAATGCCCGCAGCAACAACGTGGAACTGCAAGTTGACGAAGAGAAGCTTAACAGCAAGGAGTTCAAAGCACTCTGGTCGCGGATCAACGCAAAGTCCGTCTACGTGGTGGATTTCGATACGGACGAGCTTGTCCGCAAATCTATCGCAGCACTCGACAGCAGGCTGCGCGTGGCGAAGATCTACTTCAAAGTCGAATCCGGCTCGATGGTTGAAATACAGTCCAAGGAGCAGCTGCGGTCCGGCGCGGCGTTTGTCCGGGAATCGTCTTCTACATTCGGCATCAAGCAGGCCATAGTCGCCAGCAAGAGCGTCACATATGACCTTGTTGGAAGAATCGTTGAATCCACCGGGCTTACCCGGAAGGCTGTCATTCAGATCCTCATCGGCATTAATAAGGCTACGTTCGACCAGTTCAAATACAATCCGGAGGAGTTTATCCTCAAGGCGTCGCAACTGATTAACGACGAGAAAGCTACGGCAATCATCGAGCACATCACCTACAGCGTGATGGACGACCACTACGGTACGGACGTCTTCACCGAGCCTACCATCAAGGGTAAGCTCGGCACGAACGTCATGAAGGCAAAGAAGCACCTGTACGACCACATTGTCTACGATTCGACGAACGAGCGCGACTTCGCCACCGAGCTTGATACAAATACGGATGTGGCGGTTTACGTAAAGCTGCCGGACGGATTCTACATCTCCACTCCGGTCGGCCACTACAATCCTGACTGGGCGATTGCCTTCTATGAAGGAAGCGTCAAGCACATCTACTTCGTTGCTGAGACGAAAGGCTCCATGTCCTCGATGCAGCTCCGGCTGATTGAGGAGTCGAAGATCCACTGCGCCCGAGAGCACTTCAAGGCAATCTCCAGCGGCAATGTTGTCTACGACGTAGTAGACAGTTATAAATCACTGATGGAAAAGGTAATGAAGTGAGGGACTTGATATGGCAGCGCATGGAAAGAATATACAGTTGTATTTGATGGACGGAAAACCGCGAATTCTGGCAGAGAAAATTCGACCGGAATACATCAAGAGACAGGGATGTACAGAATCAGCTGAAAGCTGACGGATGGAACGTGATAGTCGTATAGGAATGCGAACTTTCCAGAAAAGCTGACCGCGAGGAACGGCTGCGAAGGCTTGAACGGGAAATCAGGGAATCAAGGGGAAAGCAATGAATAACTACGTTAAAAAGATAGTGTCAGATTACTGCGTGCTTGACACGGAGACCACAGGTCTTTCCGCCTATTATGACGAGGTGATTGAGATTGGAATTCTGAAGGTGCGCAGTGGAGATGTGACCGACAGGTATGAACAGCTGATCAGACCGAAGTATGAAATAGACGGATTCATCACCAGCCTGACTGGCATCACAAACGAAATGGTGGCGGACAAGCCGCCTATCGAAGATGTGAAGGGAGATGTCCTCGCGTTTTTGGAAAACGACATCATCGTCGGTCATAACGCGTCCTTTGATGTCCGATTCCTCGCCGCGGGATTCCAAGAGAACATCAATAACGAGTACATGGATACGATGCAGTTTGCCAGAAAACTGTATCCTGATTTGCCTCATCACCGGCTTTCAGATTTGTCCGAGTATCTGAATCTGACGAACAATGAACATCGAGCCATCGCGGACTGTGTCACAACGATGGAGCTGTATGAGGCGATGAAAACTGAAATGGCTCAGAAAGGACTGGGCATCAGAGACCTGTGGCAGGTAAATTCAAGCGGACACAGTGGGATAAACATAGGCGCAATTACAGCGACAACGGATGACATTGATGAAGACGGGTTCTTCTACGGAAGGCATGTGGTGTTCACCGGAAAACTTGAACGAATGACGCGCAAGGAAGCGATGCAGATTGTCGTCAATATGGGAGGCATTCTTGACAACAGCGTGAACAAGCACACGAACTATCTCATTCTTGGCAACAATGATTACAACGCTGTGCTCCACGGAGAAAAATCCTCCAAGCACAAGAAAGCTGAGAAACTGAAGCTGGAGGGCCAGGATATAGACATCATTGATGAATTCACGTTCTATGACATCATCAATGGGAATTAGGGCAGATGAACAGAACCTTTCAAAGATACATCTGCACCTTTTAAGGATCGACCGAACATTTTAATTTCAGCCTTAGTTGCTGCTATCAGCGAGCAGATCGGCAGGATCAAAGTGCACTTGCATGGCAATCTGAATCTGCACCTGAGAAAAGGAGACAGAACACGAACAATTCATTCGTCGTTTGCCATTGAGCATAATTCCCTTTCGCTTGAACAAGTTACGGCCATCGTTGATGGAAAGCGTATCCTTGGAAATCTGAATGAAATTCGGGAAGTGAAGAATGCCTACGACACATACGAGATGATGCTTTCTCTTGATCCCTGTTCTGTGAAAAGTACAAGAGAAAGCAACTTGATCGGTGCCCGACCAAGATAAGCGACCAAGATACCGACCAGGTTAACGGCAGGCTGGGTTGAGACCTTGATCATAAACCGATTGAGCAGAGGAGAGCAGGTCGAGACGATGGCTTCCCTCCTGCCCGCCGTATTATAGGTAGAGAAAACACGTGGACCAGTTCCCGCAAACGGAGAGCACCTGTAAAAGCGCCGATTTTCGGCTTAGAGCAGTTCCCGCAAACGAACGGAAATGTGTCCGGAATCCAGACATTCGGGTGCTTGTCTCATGCCACATCGAAACCGTTTCCCTGCTGACGAGGGAATAAGAAATCTAAGAGGAGGCAGCCATGCTGATTAATTTCAATGAAATAAAAGAAGCCAAGCGTTAGCGAAGGCTGATTACATGCAAGCTGTGCTGAGACATGTGTCCTCTTAACGAAGGCAAGTGTTTGCGAAACCTAAGCCTGAATTTTAGAGGCAGAACGTCCTTATAAAAATTGATGTCAGGAAATTGAACCCTGGTACCGTAAAAGCCTTGAAAACAAGGTATTTCTGTGCATTTATCTCTTCGCGTCCAGACAGCCGTCCGGACGCGAAAATTCGTTATAGGGAACTTGTCCAAGGGAAATTGTGCCCACCTCGAGTTATGAGGTTGGATGTCAGAGGCTTGAGGTAGACCAGAATCTGATTGATGAGTTTTCGTACCAGCCCATCGTCAAACTCTACGATGGCGGTTTCCTGACCGGCGATAAAATCCTGAGGTTCAGTGATGCGCTTCAAGGTCAGGAAGTCTGTGGTATAAGTCATTTGCAGCGAGGAGATAGATCAATGATTGATATGTTAAAAAAGTGCGGAATCCGCAATATTTATCTCGTGTGGAAAGGGGATACATATGGAGTTTCCAAGAGAATTATACTTACAGAAGCTGATCGGCAAGATGCACAATGGCCGCGTGAAGATCATTACAGGCATCCGTCGCTGTGGTAAGTCATATCTGCTCTTTCATCTGTTTACCCGCTATCTGCACGAGCAGGGAGTCACAGATAATCAGATCATTGGGCTTTCACTGGAAGATCTGCCAAATGCCAGATATCGTAATCCGCTGGAGTTGGATCAATACGTGCGGAGTCGAATTGTGGATCAGTCACGTCAATACTATGTGATGATTGATGAAATCCAGTTTGTGACGGCAATTCCTAACCCGTATCTCGATGATCCGAACGCGAAGTTAACATTTATCGATGTGATCTTGGGATTGATGAAGTTATGCAATGTCGATCTCTATATCACAGGCAGTAATTCGAAGATGTTGTCCAGTGATATCCTCACACAGTTTCGCGATCGAGGGGATGAAATACGTATCTATCCGCTGTCATTTGCGGAATTTAGCGGGGCATATGAAGGTGACAGTCGAAGAGCATGGGCCGATTACTGTACATATGGCGGTATGCCGACAGCGGTGGAACTTCAGACACATGAAGAGAAGAGCAGATACCTGCAGGATCTGTTTCAGAGGACGTACCTTAAGGATGTGATTGAGCGTCATAACATAAAAAATGACGTGTCAATATTAGATGATCTGCTAAATGTTGTCGCGTCGGCAATTGGATCACTTACGAATGCATCAAAGCTCTCCCGAACATTTATGAGCGAAAAGCATGTTAGCATCAGCTCGACTACAATAGAACGCTATTTAGGATATTTTGAGGAGGCTTTTCTCATTAGTAAAGCCAATCGCTATGATGTGAAGGGAAAGCGATATATGCAGACTCCCAGCAAATATTACTTCACAGATGTAGGTCTTCGAAATGCGAAATTGAATTTTCGACAGCAGGAGGAGACGTATATCATGGAAAATATCCTCTATTGTGATCTTATACGACGTGGATATGATGTCGATGTGGGACTCGTGGAGCAGAATGCCGTAACTGCTGAGGGAAAGAAGATCAGGAAGCAGTTGGAGGTAGATTTTGCCGTTAATCGCGGAAGCAATCGTACATATATTCAATCAGCGCTTACGATTGCAGAGCCTGAGAAGCGGAAGCAGGAGATAGCATCTCTGATACATATTCCTGACTCATTCAACAAGATTGTGGTGGTGCGAGAGTATATCACATCATGGCGTGACGAGAATGGGATTCTTTATATTGGAATCGAGCAGTTCCTGCTGGACTAAAAAGTGTTAGGTTATTAACTTCCAGTTTGTTGAGTTGGTTCGAAATCAGATGGATATGTTTTCGCATACCCTCGGATTTTGGATATATTCCCGCAGACACTCGACATTCATAATGGTGTCTCCGGGCACATCGAAACCGTTTCCCTGCTGACGAGGGAGTAAAATAAAAAGGAGCCAGCCATGCTGATCAATTTCAATGAAATAAAAGAAGCTGTCTTCTCCGGAATGAATGGCGGGGAAGGAACAATGGCTGTCCGGATGTTCAATGACAGCAAATACCGCATCATCCCGACGAAACTCCATCCGGGCGCATCGATCGGACTCCACAAGCAGGAATCCGGAGACGACATCAATTACATCCTTTCCGGCACCGGCAAGGCTATCTGCGACGGGAAAGAAGAAATCCTCACCGCCGGCTGCTGCCACATCTGCCCTAAAGGATCCTCCCATACCATCATTAATACTGGAGAAGACGACCTTACGATGCTGACCCTCGTCGTTCATGGATAGGAGGCAGCCATGAAATACAAGACCATCGACCACATCGTGATCACTACGGAAAATCTTGAGGCATGCCTTCATTTCTATGTCGATATCCTTGGCATGAGGGCCGAGGAGAAGAACGGGAGATACGCACTCTTCTTCGGGAATCAGAAATTCAACATCCATACAAGAAAAGCCGAATTTCTTCCTGCTGCCGGGAATCCCGAATACGGCAGTCTCGATCTCTGTCTTGCCATTGAAGGCAGCATCGAAGATGCCGAAAAGGAAATCAAGGAAAAAGGCGGCGCCATCGAAGAAGGCCCTGTCACACGCCATGGGGCGCGGGGTGAAATGAAAAGCATCTACCTGAGAGACCCCGACGGCAATCTTATCGAACTTGCCTCTTATGAAGGCTGAATTGGACCATTTGGAAGGAGAAATCTATGAATAAGGAAAAAACCTGCCAGTACCTCAAAGACCACGGAATCACTTTTGAGACCACCGAGCATAAGGCTGTATTCAACATGGAAGAACTGGCAGAGGACAAGCTTCCTTATCCGGAATGGGACGCCAAGAACCTTTTCGTCAGGGATGACAAGAAAAGGAATTACTACCTCATCACCGTCAAGGGTGAAAAGCAGGTGAACCTCAAAGAATTCCGCAAGGCGCAGGGCCTGAGGGCCCTCTCCTTTGCCAGTCCCGATGATCTCTTGAAGTACCTCAAGCTCACCCCGGGCTCTGTCACTCCGCTCGGCCTTCTGAATGACGAAGAAAACGCGGTTCACTTCTACCTCGATGAGACATTTTTGAGCCATAAGATGGGTGTTCATCCCAATGATAACACAGCCACCATCTGGCTGGACACAGAAGACCTCATTCGCATCCTCAAAGATCACGGAACCGAAGTCAACATCGTGGAAATATAAAAAGGAAATGAAAAAGCAGCCTTGCAAAAGGACTGCTTTTTTAGTGCAAGAACCCGCCTTCCTCATTCCCTCTCGAGTTCCGGCGCTAAGACGAGTATATCGCCGTCTTTGATCACGGTGCTGCCGGAAGGAATGATGGTGTCTATGCCTCTCTTGATCAGGAGGACGCGGCGGGCGCTGGAGGAGGGGATGGCGGCAAGCGGACGATTGGCCGCTTCGCTTGCGCGGTCGACGACGACTTCTTCCAGAGCGTGATGCTCTTCATCCTCGAAACTGTGAGCCGCAAAAACCAGAAGGTCATTTTCCTTCAGAACCGTACTCCCGTCAGGCACAAGGACTTCGCCATTTCTCATAATCATCGCCACGAGAAGATCTTTCGGAAGCTGAAGCTCTGCCAGCGACTTGCCGCACCAGCTGCTCCCTTCCTTTAGGCGCAGCCGGACGAAGCTGATATCGCTGTCATCCTGGTAATCATTAAACGTCGTGCGGATATCCGCCGTAGGATCGATCATCGAAAGCTTCTTGGCCGCGAACGGAAGAAGCGTTCCCTGAATGGAAATCGAGAGAAGTACCATGCAAAACACAAGGTTATAAAGATTGTACGTAATGTCCAACTCGGCCAGCACAGCACCTATGGCAAATACAATCGAGGCCGCCCCGCGGAGGCCCGCCCAGGAAACCAGGGCAATCTGCTCCCGCTTGGCCCCGAAAGGCGCCAGGATCGCCGCGCTTACCAGAGGTCTTGCCACAAGCGTCAGGAACGTTGTCAGCACCAGAGCCGGCACAATCACAGACGGCAGTTCCACCGGCGTCACCAGAAGTCCCAGAAGGAAGAAAATCATCACCTGCGCCACATTCGTCAGGACATCGAAGAAATGGACCAGGTACTTCTTCTGCGGAAGCTTCGAATTTCCGATATAAATCCCGCAGAGGTAGACACTCAGATATCCATTTCCATCAAACTCTGCCGGAATCGCATACGCCAGCACCATGATCGAAAACAGGAAAACCGTGTGACTCTGCTGTGAAGGAAGCAGCCGCGAATGCAGAAGCTTCAGCGCAAGCCAGCCGATTGCGAGCCCGAAAGAAGCTCCGATCAGAAGCTGCTTGGCCAGGAGCAGAGGGAAAGAAAACGCTGCCCCGCTCAAAAGCGCAATCGCCGCCATCGTCAGCATATAACTCATCGGGTCATTCGAACCCGACTCCACCTCAAGGAGCGAGTCCGTATGATACTTCAAAGCCAGCTTCTGCGAACGGAGAATGTTGAAAACTGAAGCCGCATCCGTCGAAGAAATCACGGCCCCGATCAGAAAACTCTCCAGCCACGAAAGCGACAGCGCGAAATGAGCGAATACAGCCACAGCTCCCGCCGTCCCCGCAACTCCCAGCGAAGACATTAGAGCTGCCTCGCGCAGAACCGGCCGCGCTGCCCGCATATTCGTCCCGAAGCCGCCATAAAACATAATGAAAATCAGGCACACTGAGCATACCAGGTTCACCAGAGCATAATGATCGAACTGAATCCGAAACGGCCCGTTCTCCCCGAAGAACATGCCCAGACCGATAAAAATGAGCAAAGAAGGAACAGGAATCTTCTCCAAAAACCGATTCAGCAAAATACAAATCAAAATCACAGCCCCCAATAAAAGCAAGGGTTGATTCAACCACACCACATCCTTCCCTAAGTAATAGAAAATACTCTATTTATAACTGTAACAGCTAGGACGCAATACTGTCAAATAATCAGAGCAAATCATCGATAATAAAAAGAAATATATGAGAAATTGGGAAGAATGGCATGGAAATGAGGGGAATAAGGAAGAAATGAGTGAGATTAGATGTATCGCTAACACTTGCCTTCCCAGACGGGGAAGTACGCCCTTGACCTTGCTCTGGAAGAGAAGGTCGGGATAAGATTATGAAAGGTTTCAAACAAATAAACAGAGCTCTTTCTTTTATTCCTCTTGAAGCTGCCCCCGACGGAGGGAAGAATGCCTTTTACCTTGCTCCGAAGGAGAAGACCTGCTACACAAGAACAAGCCCCAATTTTAATTTTTTGGTATTTTTTGAATTTCTTATAGAATTTCTTGTCGGATTTCCTGACTGATCCTAACTGATTAGATTTTGGAGTTTGGCCGACTAATTCATTGCACTACGAAAAAGCCGATCTCACACTCGGCTTTTTTCGCTTTTCTTCACTTGTTTGCCTTATTTACGCAGCAAGGCCTAAGTCGCGATACAAATGCATCACCCGGCCGTAGTATATTCGTAAAAACTTAGCCATTCCTGCTACTTTTGCTACTTTTTTATACTTTCCTTCTGCCTCTTTCTTCTTTATGAACCTATATACTGCATCATCTTTGGGGATTTTATGCATAACTAACGACATCATTACTTGATACAATACCTTCCGCAGACGCGCAGGACCTTTCTTTACTATGTGATTCTGCGAGGCTCGGAATTTCCCTGATTCATGTATTGATGGGGTCAGGCCTGCAAAGCAGATCAGAGAATGCTTGTCTTTAAAGCGTCTCACATCTCCGATCTGGGCAATAAGCGCTACTCTGGTAACTCTTCCGACTCCGCCCATCTCGCCGACGAGTTCATATTCCGGCAGATCCTTGGCTATATCTTCCATTCGTGTTAAACTAGCCATAAGAGCCTCGTCGGCTCTTCTCAGTAATCCGACATACCACATGATGGTTTCTCTAACAATTGGATTATTGGGGATGGAAGGGATACCATTCTTTGCTTGAGCGTAGATCGTCGCTGCTTTACTCTCATTGGAACGGTATCCTTTTTCTTTTGCCCATTCGCGATAAGATGCGACAAATTCTGCTTCCGATTTAGCAATAATATCCTCAATGTGGCAATACCTTTTTAGGAAATCCAGCAGTTTGTCTTTACCGCTGTTTATGTCGAATCCTCCGAAAAGATCGAAGATTCCTGGCATGGTCTGCTCCAATTGACTTTGCAGCAGGAGAAGGATGCGGCTTCTTTCCTCCGAAAAGTTAAGATAAGCATCGCAGAGTCTCTTCAGGAGGAAATACTTATCTCCATTAAGATCGAATTGCGGTAACTTTGCCCAATAAGCGATTCCATATCTGGCAATATTCGTGGAGTCGATGGAGTCTGTCTTTGTGTGTCTGAAGTTCTCTGCCTTATTAAAATTAGCAACCTTCAGAGCGTTGACGACAGATACAAAAATCCCATTCTGCTGCAAGAAATAGGCTATCGACAGGTGATAGACGCCTGTTGATTCCATGACGACTTTTATCTCGTCATACTTTGCTTGTACCCGAATTTCATCGACCAGAGGCTGAAGTTCCTCTTTTGTGTGCTTAACATCAAAGGGCCTGCGGATGATCTTGTCGCCAGGCGCCATGAAACACACCGTACTTTTTCTCTTGGATACATCAATACCTACACAGATCATAAGTGACCTCCTATAAAAGATATTTGTAGTTGGTAGACGCTAATCCTTCACACACTTATTACCACTCAAACTAGTTTTTTTACACGAACACGGAGATAAACCCGCCTAACGCGAGCACACATAATAAGGGGAAGGCTGACCCTCTTCTCCACGTCCAGTAAACGGACCGGTGGTTCGCCGTCAAGCCATCTACTCCCCTAATTATATGCAATAAGCGCAGCGGATAGGAGCGACCTATCTACTACACTTCTATTGTACTAGGTGGCTCGTATACCGGTTGACAATAATGGCAATTGCACAAATGCCTAATAAGTTAGTGTACGAGACGGATGAGATGTAGTTCCTCAGCCGTAGGCTGGTTTTATGGTTTTTAAAGGTGCAGTAAATAGAAAAGGACATCAGCGGTAACAACACAAATGTCTCATAAGTTGGTGTACGGGGCGGAAACAGCATTTCTCTCAAGGCGTCAGCCTTGGTTTTATGGTTTTCAAAAGGGTTGATTACCACGCAGCAAAGCTGCGGCTGTATGACTTCCTCTGTTATCCTTTCCTGCCCGCAAAGCCATAAGATTTCATGATACGGGGGTAAAACTCCATTTTAAATTTGATGATTTCTGGTTCCGCCATCTAAAAAGCCCCGCATTTGCGGGGCTTTTCCTGTCTTACTTTTATTCTTCCTTCTTATCCAGATCGTACAGGATGAGTCCGATGAAGACGAGGTTTTCTTCTCCTATGTTTTCGATGCCGTGAGAGTTTCCGTTTTCACAGCAGGCGGAGTCGCCCGGGTTCATTTCGTAGGTCTTGTCGTTGTCGGTGTAGAGGGCTTTGCCGGAGAGGATGTGGTAGATCTCGCGGTCGCCCTTGTGTTTGTGGACGCCCATGGAGCAGCCCTTTTCGAGGGTGGCTTTGACGAAGAGGCGTGCGTTTTCGCGGAGGGTTTCCGGGCCTGCGATGTGTTCTAAGATGATGCGGCCTTTTCCGCCGTTGGCGTGGTCGATGATGGTTACGGGTGGTTTTTCGAGCATGATGGGTCTCCTTTACGATTCATTGGTCCAGCCGCGGCGGAGGAGTTTCAGGGTTTCTGTATTTCCTATGTTGACGTGGCGGAGAGATTTTCTGGCAATATTTCCGAGCCTGACGAGGGTGTCGACGGGTGTCGGCGGCAGGTCCTGCATGCGGAGGCGCGGGAAGAAACGGGTGATGTGGAGGGGAAGGTCCGGGCTGACGGAGGCGAGCCAGACGGAAAGGTCTTCGAAGGCTTCGGGGTCGTCGTTGACACCCGGGATGATGAGGCAGGTGATTTCGACGTGGGACACTTCACTGGCGCGGACGATGGTGCGTTTCACGGTGGGAAGGTCGCCGCCCCAGGAGCGGTAGAGCTCTGGGTCCCATGTCTTGAGGTCGATGTTCCATGCATCGATCAGGGGAAGAAGGGCAGTGAGCGGCTCTTCGTTCACGCAGCCGTTGGTGACCATGGCGTTCACCATGCCGGCCTCTTTGATGAGGGGCGCGGTGTCACGGATGAATTCGTAGGACAGAAGGGGCTCGTTGTACGTGTAGGCGACGCCGATATTTCCTTCTTTCCTTGTGGAAATGGCAAGGTCCAGGACGTCCTTGGGCGTCATGCGGCGGAAGGCCGGTTCTGCCTGGGAAATTTCCCAGTTCTGACAGAAGGGGCAGCACATGTTGCAGCCCATGCTCCCGATGGAGAGGATGCGCGAGCCCGGATGGAAGTGGGCGAAGGGCTTCTTCTCGATGGGGTCGAGCGCAGCGGACGTGCACATGCCGTATGTGACGGCGCGCAGCAGCCCGTGGTCGTTCAGTCGCGTGCGGCACCAGCCTCTGTGGTTCAGAGGGATCTGGCACTCGTGCGGGCAAAGATGACAGACGATGCTGCCATCGGTATTTCTTTCATAAAATACAGCTTCCATGATGCCTCCGAAAGGCCGGAGGATCAGTAGTACCTCCGGACGGTGAAACGATACATTTTGACGGGCTCATCGGCTCCGATGCCTGCTTTCCGGCGGGCGATTTCGACCTGCTCACGGGGATCGGTGATGCCCGGCAGGTCGGGGAGGAGAAGGCCTCTTCGGAATCCTCTTTCGACGATGACGCCGTAGATTTTCGGGTCAAGGTCGCCTTCCGAGGAAATGGGCTCTGGTGCGGAAAGGACGTCGACGGAAATGTCGAGGTCGTCCAGCTCGTAGGGATTGACGGGCGGGAACCGCGGGTCTTCACTCGCCGCGGCTTTTGCGTTATGGATGATTTCCTCAGCCGCCGAATTTCGGACGGGAAGGATCGTCCCGATGCAGCCACGGAGGGCGCCGAATTCGTGAAGGGACACGAAGACGCCGGCTCTTTCCTTGAGCTCTTCGGGAATGTCCGCTGGCGGTTTGGGAAGTTTTCCCGTCTTCAGGTACTCGGCAATCGAGTCCCTGGCCAGACGCACGCGGATATCATGGGCTTCTTTTCGCCCATCGGCTTCCTCGGGCAGGCAGAGGCAGACGCCGTAGCCGACGCCGAAGGGGCCTTCGTGCGAGAGGACGGGGATGGACCATTCCTTGCCGGAGAGCGCGCCGAAGAGGAAATAGACCGAGGGCAGGCCGCACATGCCGATGCGTTCGATGAAATCATCGGTCATCGTGAGGAGCGGTTCCATCGTTTTCCCTTCGAGCGCCTTCATGACGCCCCGGTCGAAGACGATGCCGTCAGGGCTGTAGCCGTTCGGCGAATCCTTCGTCAGACGGTGGGAGAGGTCGCCGGATGCGACGATGGCAATGCGCCGGCCCAGCTTTTCAGCGCAGTTCGTGACGATTTCTCCAAGCACCTTGTTCATGTCGTAATTCGTAAAGCAGGGCGAGAAGAGAAGGACATTTCCTTTGAAAGCGGCTTCCTTCAGGAAGTACATCGGGACGAACATGCCCCAGTCGATTTCAATCTTCCGTCCGAATTTCTTCGCTGCCGCCTCATCCATGCGGAAAAGCGGGATGACCGGCTCGGCTTCCTTCATGACCGCCTCGGCGAGCTCCTGGTCGACGGAAAATTCCATCGAAACCTCGGGGTGCCCAAAATACATGAGATCACCTGCGAGGTTTTCCTTGATGAAAATGGCAGGCCCGCTCGGCAGGCAAAGATTATGCGGAGACATGACGACGACCGTCTCCGGATCCGTCTCCATGATGAGCTTCATGGATTTCCGGACCGCGTCCATCGTCTGCTGGATTTTCTTCGTTTCCTTCCCGCCGATTTCGGGAACCATGATAGGCGGATGCGGAAAAAGCCCCGCAGCCGTCAAAAGTCCTTTCATACGACGCCTCCTTTCGGGGAATAAGAATCTTTCTGTTTTCTTCAGTGTAGCCCTAATGATGGGAAAAATCAAAGGGGAGGGGTGCGGATTTCCTGCACAAAAAAGGATGATCCTCTTTGTGAGAATCATCCTTCATAGGAGTTCGGCTATCGGTATTTATTCTGCTTCAGCGGCTTCCTGGACTTCGTCCTTCGGCTGCGGGTATTCGCCGCGGTATTCTACGACTTCAGCCAACGGCTTTCTTGGCATGGCTTTGATTTCCTTGTCCGTGTAACCAAGAGCGATAGCTGCGACCATTTCGCCGTCAGCGTGGAGCCATTCCTTCAGTTCGTCATACGCGAAGAAAATGTTGCAAGTCCAGAGACTTCCGATGTTTCTGGCAGTTGCTTCGAGGCACATATTCTGGATGGCTGCACTGATGGACTGGATATCAGCCAGTTCCATCATGTACTTGTCAGACGGGTAGGACTGACGATAGTCCATGCCCTTGGTATTCACTACGAATACAATGACCGGTGCCTGTTCCAGGACGCGTGCTGTATAGATGGCAGAAGGAATGAATTTGTCATATCCCTTGCTGAAAATGGCAGTCTCATCGCCTTTACGGTTGCGCATGATGCCCTTCTTCAGGCACTTCACCATAGCTTTTCTTTCTTCACCACGGATGATGATGAACTTCCATGGCTGTTCATTCTTTTCTGACGGAGCCCACGTAGCTGCTGTCAGAATCTCGTCAAGATCTTCCTGTGCGATAGGCTTCTGCAGGAAATGACGGGTACTCCTTCTTTTGTAAATTTCCTCAATCACTCTTAAAATCCTCTTCTATCGGAAAAATTCCGGACTCCTCCATTAAATACAATATAAGGATTATTATATGTGTTTTTTACAAGAAAATCAAGTCTTTAGACTAATAGTCAATAAGATAAAATTCCGCCGGTATCGGACCCGGCTTGGAAGGGGAGCAGGAAATGACAGAGACTTTGCATATCGGGTTTTTTCATTTTTACAATCCGGGTGTATAATTAGGAAATATGAACCCGAGTCAGATGAAAGGTGGAAATAGTATGTACAACGTGATCTTCAAGAGAAGAAGTGTCAGATTCTTCAAGAGCAACCCGATCTCCAAAGTAGATATGAGAGAAATCCTCCGCGCAGGCATGTGGGCACCGTCCGCAAAGAACCGCCAGCCATGGAAATTCGTCGTCGTCAGAGGCAAGAGCAAGGATGAAATGCTCGCCCTCATGGAAAAAGGCATCGAACGCTCCGAAAAAGGCGAAGGCGTCCTCGCAGGAAGTTCGGACCTCTACACCAACGCACGCTTCACCCTCAAATGCATGAAAGAAGCATACAATATCGTATTCATCGTCAACCCGAACGGCCGCGACATCGAAGAAGAATGGACACCGGCAGACAAGATCCATGAACTGAGCGACGTCCAGGCCATCGGCGCAGCAGCCCAGAACATGGCACTCCAGGCCACCTCCATGGGCATCGGCAGCCTCTGGATCGGAAACATCTTCTTTGCCTACGAAGAACTCACCGAATGGCTCGGCAAAGGACAGATGGTCCTCGCCATGGCATTCGGCTACCCGAACCACAACCCCTGCCCGCTCGCCAGAAAGAGCGAAGACGAAGTCATCGAAGTTAGAGACTAAAAGAGACTACTATATAATGTATAAAAAAGGACTGCGGCAAATGCGATCATTTGTTACAGTCCTTTTTGCGTGGGAGGGCATATTCCTCGAGCGCCGCTAAACTCGCCTTTCCAGACGGGGAAGTACGCCCTTGACCTTGCTCTGGAAGAGAAGGTGCGCCGGATACCAGTTGACATCAGCGGTAACAACACAAATGTTTCATAAGTTGGTTCTTCACGCTTTTTTGTGGGATAAAAATAATAACATATAAGATTGGCATTGAAAAAGAGCATTATCTACTCCAAAATGTAAGTTGCCTAAAACTACGCACGGAGGTCGAATAATGCTCTTTTATTACCATAATGAAATCACTTTTAATTGTCAATATTATCGCACAGAAAATATCACTAACCATCCAAATCCTCATTGCCATACCCGAGTTACCAGTCTACGGACTGCCAGAGATTTTTCCTGTCCGCACTGTCACTCCCGTATGTATAGTTATGGGGCTTTTTCTGTACTCATCAAGGATTTTCCAGATTTTCCTAAGCAAAAGAAGTATATAGAGTTCTCGGGGCACAGATTCCGCTGCACATCCTGCGGGGAGACCATAACGGAAGATATCCCCTGCCAATGCCCTTTCACACGCGTTACTTGGGATATGGCCTTGTGGATTATCCATCTGCTTAAGTGTCATACATCCATTTCTGCCATTTCGGCCATGCTCTCTGTACATTGGAGTGCCATACAGAAAATACAAAAGCATATCATGGATAAGGCGTTGGCTGCCTTTGAAACCTGCCTGAAGAAAAGTAACTATCGCCCACGGTATCTGGCCGTAGATGAGTTCGCTATCCATAAGGGCCATCGCTATGCCACCTGCGTTATGGATTTGGAAACGGGATTCATCTTGTGGGCCGGCCTGGGCCGCTCCATGGCAGATTTTGAGCACTTTTTTAAGAGCATTGGCCTTTCGCTTCTTTCCAGGCTAAAAGCGGTGGCCATGGATATGAACGCATCCTTTAACAGGCTGTTTCAGAAATATTGTCCGAAGGCCCCCATCGTTTATGACCGGTACCATATGCAGGCACAGTTTGGGCGTGATGTTATGGGAGCCGTGCGCCTGGAGGAAGCACAAAAGCATAGGCAGGAAGCAGAAGCATTAAAGAAATATACGAAAGAAACTAATAATCCAGAGCTCCAGAAGATGGCCAGGGAAAAGAGCCATGAAGAAAGGAAGCTTTATACCGAATTAAAGAAATCCCAATGGATACTGTTAAAGAAGGACGACCACCTGAATGAAAGGCAGAAAACTCATCTGTTGGATATCCTGAGCGAGCATAGGGATTTGGCGATTTGTTATGCCATGAAGCAGGAGATGACTCGTCTGTTCACATTGACTGACTATGAAGAAGCTCTCGCCGGATGGACAAAATGGATTCAGGCTGGACTGGAGAGCGGGATTCCTGCCCTGGTAAAGTTTGCCCGGCAAAAGCAGAAGCGAATCAAGGGACTGGCTGCTCATGCCCTGTATCCTATCAATACGGGGAAGCTTGAAGGATTCAATAATAAGATCAAGGTACTAAAAAGAATCGGATATGGGTACCGAAACATGGATTATTTCTTTAACCTTATCCGATTCCATTCTTTACCTAAAAATTATTCATCCCCCAAATTTCCGTGAAGAGCCCTTTTTTTTCATTCCTCTGCTTTTAATCCCCTTTCTTTCCTCTCATCCATAAATCTAATCCTATAAATAATATAAATGGTGTATAATGAGTAATAGAGACGATTGCCGATGAAGACGTAAGGCTTCCTTTCCTGTGCCGGGAAGTGCGGGAAGGGAACCGGGCTCTGGGGAAGAGGACCTGTCTTTTGACGGCGGTTTATCTGTAGAATATTATTTCCAGTAATTCGAGGGAAGGAGACTTATATGAAAAAGAATTACAAACTTTTGGCGACCCTTGTATTGTCCGGTCTGGCGGGGGCCGCTTTTGGCGTGCTTCCAGCAGAGGCTGCCGTGACGGTCGGACCTGTGGACGGCACAGAGAAGCCTTTGACAAATACGGAGTTTACAAGTCTGTACGGAAATACGTACACGGGTTCTACCAGCGGCAATACCGTTTCCATCAGCGGAGAAGGGACTGTCACCCTTAATACATTAGCCGGCGCTTATACGTTAGAGAGCGGAGATGCATCGAACAACAAGCTTTCCGTAACGGATGGAGCATCTGTCAGCTTTAGCAATGCCACGGACAATTGGATCGCAGGCGGCAGGTCTATGAAGGGCGCTGCCTCGGGCAACCAGGTCACGCTGTCAGGGGTTTCTCTGAATTTGCCTGACGCCACCCCAAGCAGCTTGAAAATTGCAGGCGGGGAAACCGAGTCCGGCAATGCTGATGGCAATACGGTCACACTGGATACGATCACTTCCTCTGGCATCGTCTACGGCGGCCGTGTAGGGAATGGCAATAACGTTGTTGCAACTGTGAATATGAGCGTTCTGCCTGTCTCTGCAGAGGAAAGCACGGAAACGGATACCAGTACAGAAGCAGATCCCATATCCACCAGTGCCAGCAGCAACTCGGTAACGATTACGGGCAGCCAGGTCGAGGGTGTGTACGGCGGCTATATGCAATACTATGGCGATACTTCTGCTGAGGCTGATGCTGTTGCCGGGGTCAATCATAATACGGTCACGTTAACGAATACGTCCGCTTCCGGTACCAGTGTCTATGGCGGCTATGTGTTGAGCTCTGGTAGTGCACCGGCCCTTAATGCCAGCAGCAATACCGTGGAGATTTCCAATACTGCGGAGAAGGAGTATGGCGTCTCTACTGTTACGGGCGGTTATACGGGGTACGGCGATGCCAATGACAATACGGTGAAAATCACGGGGACAAAGGTTACAGACGATGATGAAATCTACCTGACCTCTGTGAGCAGCGATATTACCGGCGGGGAAACCGAGTCCGGCAATGCTGATGGCAATACGGTCACACTGGATACGATCGCTTCCTCTGGCATCGTCTACGGCGGCCGTGCAGGGAATGGCAATAACGTTGCTGAAGCTGTGCTTATGAGCGTTCTGGCTGTCTCTACAGAGGAAAGCACGGGAACGGATACCAGTACAGAAGCAGATCCCATATCCACCAGTGCCAGCAGCAACTCGGTAACGATTACGGGCAGCCAGGTCAAGGGTGTGTACGGCGGCGTGGGCCAGATCGGCTCGGCCAAGGGAAATATCGTCACCATTACGGACAGCAGCGTGGAAATGGAAGCAGTCGGCGGAGAGACGGGTTACATGGTGGGCTGGATTACGCAGCCCGGGCAGCTGAAAGATGCTGAAAACAACCAGGTCATTGTCAATGGATCAAGCACCATCGGCACCGTCGTCGGCGGCGAAGCGGCAGCAGCGAATACTTCTGATGAAAAAAATGGCGAAGTGCAGACAAGCGGCAAATCTTCCGGCAACACCGTCACCATCAATGACGGCACTGTAAAGAACAGCGTCCTTGGCGGCCACTCGGCCATGTCAGATGCCATAGGAAATACCGTCAACATCGCAGGCGGCATTATCGGCACGGAATCATCAGGCACTGGTGAAGCCGATGACAACGCCATCGCCGGCGGTTTTGCCGAAGAAGGACAGGCGAACAATAACACCGTCAACATCACAGGCGGCACCCTGGGCGCCATGATGAGCCTCTACGGCGGTTACAGCGAAAAAGGAAGCAGCGGCAACACGCTGAACCTTCATACGAAAGGAAATACCGTGAAGAATCTCGGCTATTTCCAGAACCTGAACTTCTACGTCCCGGAAGGAACAGCGGCAGGAGAAACGATGGTGACCGTCACAGGAAACGCCGACGTTTCCAAAGCAGTCATCCAGGCGGGAATTGAGAAAACGACGAAACTCGCGCCCGGACAGGCCATCAACCTCATCTATGATGCAGGCGGCATCAAGACAGACGGCACATCATACAGCATGATGAGCGGCAAAGACATCGTCAGCGACGCCGGCTTCGTCGACCGCAAGGCAGCCGTCAAAAAACAGGACGACAACACCATCGTCGTCTATGTCCCGAAAGACGAAAAAGGCACCATCCATCCGGACACCAAGATCATTCCGGAAGACCGTGAGAACGGGATCAATACCATCAAGAACGCAGGCGATCTCGTTTCCAATGCAGCAGAAGGCGCATGGAAAGAAGACCATGACGTCGATGCGAAATTCGTGCCCTATGCCATCGTAGGCGGCTACGACCTCCACTACAACACGGGCTCTTACATCGACAGCAATGGCATGGCCGCCAACGTCGGCCTCATCCGGAGAATCCGCCGCGATGGAGCCATCGACACCGTCATGCCGTTCCTCGAATACGGCAGGAGCAACTACGCCAGCTTCCTTGACGACGGAGCCAGAGGCGACGGCCGCCAGCACTACACCGGCGGAGGCGTCCTCCTGAGACGCGACCTCGATGACGGCAAGTACTACGAAGGCGCTATCAGAGCCGGCCGCCTCAAAGGCGACTTCCACGGTATCATCGACAGCACCGCCCTCCGCTACGACAGCAGCGCGCCGTACGTCGCAGCCCAGGCAGGCGCAGGCAAAATCTACGCCAAAGACAGAGACACCTATGACCTCTACGGCAAATTCTTCTGGACTCACCTCGGAAGCGATACCGCCACCATCAGAAACAGCCGCGGCGAAGCGAAGTACGAATTCGACGACATCAACTCCTACCGGACAAGACTGGGCATGAGATGGACCAGAAACTTCGACAAAGTCCGCTCCCTCTACGCAGGCATCGGCTGGGACTATGAATTTGACAGCAAAGCAAGAGCTTTCTATGATGCCTACAGAACCGACACCCCGACTGTCAAAGGATCCAGCGAATTCCTCGAACTCGGCTGGAAGAGCAAAGTCACCAGCGACCACCCCTGGGGCGTAGACCTCAAAGCCACAGGCTGGACCGGAAAGCAGGAAGGCGGCACACTCTTCGCGACAGTTAGCAGAAGCTTTTAAATGAATTAACGCGTTTTACGAAAAAGGACCCGTTCTATGTGAATGAGTCCTTTTTCCGTGTCTGCTTTCTCGAGCAAAGCGAGGCTTAGCTGTCCCCGTTAGGGGAAAGTGGCGCGCATGCGCTGAAAGGGGTTCATCTCCCCGGACATAGTCCGGTTGTCTGGTTTTATCTTCTTCCGCTCAAATCTATCTTTCCGGAATTTATAACAAAACTATAAATAACTACACAAAAATGTTGTAAAATATAAATAATAACGGAATTATATAATTCCATTCTTTATATAAAAAATAAGAAGAAGTATCCGGCGTATGAGAGGGATGCTTTAAGGAAAGGAGGCGCGGTTCCGCAAGGGTGCTGCTGCGGCAGGATCCACTCAGAAGATTCTGGGAGAGCGAGTTTGCGGATGGTGGTGGAAGGCCATCCCCGCTTGCGGTTTATAAAAGGGGAGGAATATTAATGAAACAAGAACGCCGTAAAATTATGACGGCATTGATCATGTCCAGTCTCCTGAGTCTGGGCTTTTGTGGTGCGCCGGCTTATGCCGCGGTCACTGCAGAATCCAGCTCCGGGACGGTGACCGGGAATGAAGATACCGGGACGGTCAATGGAAACACATTAAACATCGTATCAGGAACCACTGTGGGAAGCGCGGTGGCTGGAAGTACGATAACAACAGTAGAATCAGGTATGACAGACAGCATTTCCACAGACAGCGTATCAGGGAATACGATTGCCGTTACAGGCGGAACAGTCAATTCTCTGGCTGCGGGCGGACTGTCGCTTAATGGGTCAGTAACCGGGAACAGCGCATCCATGGGAAATTCGGATACAGTGCAGTCCT
Organism: Dialister hominis; assembly: GCF_007164725.1. Classification (NCBI taxonomy): domain Bacteria; kingdom Bacillati; phylum Bacillota; class Negativicutes; order Veillonellales; family Veillonellaceae; genus Dialister; species Dialister hominis. The sequence goes on from NZ_AP019697.1 coordinate 2,281,893, forward strand.
CTGCCGCTGTCATTGCTGGCGGTATTTCCGGCGCCGGTGATGCCAATAGGAATACGCTTTCATTCAGTGGTGGCAGCGTATCAGAATTAGCCGTCGGCGGCTTTTCTGACTATGGCGGGGCCTCGGACAACAGTGTCACGATGAGTGGAGGTTCCGTCTACAAACTGGCAGGCGGCGCTTCTGTGGGAGGTGTTGCTTCCCTTGGTCAAACCTTGATTAATGATTTTAGCTCCTTAGGTTCCGGATTGAGTTACAAAGGAACCACCGGCGGATCTACAGAAAATAATAGGGTAACCATGAGCGGCGGATCGGCGACGTACGTCTGGGGTGCCTATAACTGGAATCTCACAGGAACAGAAGGAAATGTAGACGTCATCGGCAACCAGGTGACAATCAGCGATACAGCCGTGGTCAATGGGACAGGTTGTTGGAGGTGAAGCAGATGCAGGCAGTGCGGACAACAATGCGGTCATTATTAAAGGAGGCATCATTAATGGTGCTGCCTCTGGCAGTGGACCCAAAGGTATGTCTGTCATTGGTGCCAACACGAACGTGTCCGGCAGCGGTGGCGCGAATACAAATAACAGTGTAACGATTTCCGGCGGCACGTTCGGGGAAACCGCGGTAGCAGCTGGCAACCGTATTATCGGGGCGTATTCCCAGAGCAGCGATGAAAATATTTCCGGTAACAGAGTGAAGATTTCCGGCGGTACTTTCGGCCAGGAGCAAGGCAGCGCTAACTTCGTCTATGGCGCTTACGATCTGGGGCATGGCAGTACGATTTCGAAGAACTCCGTTGCTATTTCCGGCGGCACGTTGGATGCGCAGGGAGGCTATGACATTCTGATCGGCGCTTATATAGATGTAGATGGTACGAGTGATACGGCTTCAGAAAACAGTGTCAGCCTGACAGGCGGTTCTATCGGTGCTTCCGGCAGTGCTGATACTTTGCAGATCAAAGGCGCACAAATCAATGAAAACGGCACTGCCAGCGGCAACAGCGTAGAAATTAATGGAGCTGACATTGGTTCAACATCGGCCCAAGGCATCGAAGTGGAGGGCGGTATCGTAAAGACCGGTGCAGCTTCGGAGAATAAAGTGACGATTTCGTCGGGAACGTTGAATACATCATCGGCAGCAGCGTTGCAGCTCTTTGGTGGTTTTGTGCAAAGTTCCGGCGACGTGACAGGCAATGATATCAACGTTACCGGCGGCACCATCGGCAAAGACAGCGGTGCACCCTATCTGTATGGTGGTTATACCGCTTCAGGTAATGCTGCAGAAAATAAGGTCGAAGTATCAGGAGCCGCCCTGAATCCTAATGCAGTCTTTGTCGGCGCCTTTACCGGATCTGGCGATGCGTCCGGCAATACAGTATCCCTTACTGGGCAGACGGGCGGTTATGCCAGCGCAGGACAGGCCGCAAGTGGATCTGTATCAGGAAATACAGCTGCATTGGATGGCAGCACAGCGACACTCGTCTATAACGGACGTATCCAGACGGCAGGCACATCTTCAGGCAATAAGGTTACGCTTTCGAATAACAGTGCTGCTGGCGCCGCTTATGGTGGATATTCGCCCAGCGGTGACGTGAGCGAAAATACGGTCGATGTAGAAAGCGGCAGTTTTGCCAATAATGCCATTGGCGGATGGACAAATTCTGGAAATGCCACGGGGAATAAAGCTATAGTCAATGATTCAAAAATCGGTTCTGATACATCAACTGCCTATGTCTTTGGCGGCTATTCGGCTTCCGGGGAAGCATCAGGCAGCAAAGTGACGGTCACGAACAGCATGCTTGGAAGCAAGACAGAAGTCTACGGCGGTTATGGCACGACAGGAAGCTCGGGCAGCAGCGTCACTTTCACGGGCAGTACGGGCGGATCGTTAATCACTGGCGGCTATACCAGAAGTGGCAGCGCCAGCAAAAATACACTCGGTGTCCAGGACGGCACAGTAAATGGAAGTATCACTGGCGGACAGACTGGTACAGGCGATGCTGCAAGTAATACAGTGAACATGAGCGGTACAAATACAACGGGAAGTGTTTACGGCGGTCATGTAACGACATCTGGTAATGCCACGGGAAATACAGTCAATTTTACAGAAGGAAGCAGTAATACATCCTTGATTTATGGCGGTTATACCTCCAAAGGCATGGCCAAAGATAATCACGTCAATATTTCCGGAACGTCGCTGAATAAACTCAAGCTTATTTACGGTGGCTATTCCAATGCGGCCGGAACTGGGGAAGATGCCGGAGCAGCCTTGAACAATACAGTATCAATTACAGACAGTGAAGAGGCAGACGGCTCTATCGCCTTGGTAAATTATACTTATCCACGCATATATGGCGGTTTCTCGAAGGCTGGCGACGCATCGGGAAATGAAGTGCTGTTCGACATGGAAGATGGGAATGTTTACCAAATATTCGGGGGCAGTACACAGTCAGCGTCAGCCAGTGCCAACAGCAATACTGTTACCATCAAATCTGGTACGATAACGGGTTTAGTGTTTGCTGGCCGTAATACAGCTGGCGGGCAGGCCAATGATAATCACCTGTATGTTCAGGGCGGTAGTCTGGAAGTCAATTCCCATATTGTGAGCGGCTATGGGACAACGGCAGGTAATAACACGTTAGAAATTTCCGGCGGCAGCTTGGGCTCTACGAAGGCTAACTATACCCTGAATATTGCTGCCGGTGAAAGTTATAAGCCCGGCGGTGTAACGGAAGGCAACCAGTTATCCATTACCGGCGGCAAGATCGGAATGGGCGAAAACGCAAAAATACATATTTTTGGTGGATATAATCATAGGGATTATGCCAACAAGCTTGCAGCCTCGGCATCGGATAATCATATCAGCATGGAAAATGGTACAATCGATTCCCACGGTGGCTCCGTATCCATGATTGCCGGCGATATGGAAAATGCAGGATCCGGCAGCAGTACTATGACAAACAATACCATCACCATTTCCGGAGGTTCCATCAATGCTGCAGAGGATGGCAGTACCGGAGGAGATATCAATATAGCAGGTGCTTATTCAGATAGTTCCGGGGCGTCCTCAAATGAAGTCAATATTTCCCGCGGCACAATCGGTACAGCCAGCGGCGTGATCTCCATTTCCGGGGCCGCTGCCTACCCGGGAGATGCATCTGGAAACAGTGTCACCATCACGGGCGGCACCATTGGCAGCACGGATGGCGTCGATCCTGAGAACCCTTCCAGTATCGTGGGCGCTTTATCCGTACCTGGCAAAGCAACGGATAATCATGTGTCCATTTCGGGCGCAAACCTGATAGGAGCTATAGAGATCTATGGCGGAGAGAGCGGCGCAGGCAGTACGGGCAACAGCGTCACCCTCGCAGGCGATGCATCAGGAAACATTTATGGCGGCCTCACAATGGGAAGCGGTGCAGCTTCAGGAAATACCATCAATCTGGAGAGCGGCCATATCAGCAGTTCACAAATTATTGCCGGTTATACGGTTAGCGGCGAAGCATCGGACAATACAGTCAATATTACCGGCGGCGTGCTGAATGGCACCGCGGCTCTCTATGGCGGCTATGGCACGTCAAGTACAGGAAATACGCTCAATGTCTATTCGAAAGGAAATACCGTCGGCGAACTGGGATATTTCCAGAAGATTTATATCGCACCTGAGGCAGAACTCACCATCGGTTCAGCAGACGCAGAGGGAGCAGAAAACACAGGCAGTTTTGCTGTCGGAAATGGCACGACTGTTGATGCAGAAGGCGCTCTGACGATTGCCGGAGATCTCTCTTCCGATGCATCGACTGTCACGGCAGGAAATGCTGCTATCGGCGGCACGGTTTCCTCCACGAATGGATCGACCGTTTCCTTAGGCGGCAATGATCTCGCTCTGACGACGGCCAATGTGGACAACACCAGTACTCTGACTCTGACGAGCGGCAAGCTGACGGCAGAAAAACTCTCCGATTCTATCACGGGCGGCGGCAAGCTTACTCTGGATGGTACGGCTACACTTGCTACGACAGCAGGCCAGGTATTTACCGATGGGGATACCACAGAAACGACAGCCGGGGACAACGGTCTGACCGAGACCACGGCGGATTCCGTCAATTTCAAGGCAGGCACGCTCTCCCTCTCGGATGATTACAGCTATACATACCTTACAAATATCCAGAAGACCATGGATGCGCTGGAAGATTCCACGACCAGTATCGTCATGACGGGCAACCTCGTGGATACCACGGGCATCAGCAACACGCTCACGACAGAAGGCAGCAACATTTCCATTGGCGCTCCTTCCTCGGAAGACAACACGACATCGCTGGACCGCGGATTCAATGTCGCCGCCCTTGATATGGGCGGTGCGGATACGGTATCCGTAGCCGGCGGTCAGAATCTGACACTGGGCGACAGTGAAACGACGGATGTCATTACAACCGACAGCGGCACGGCTTCAGTTAATCTGGCGGAAGGGTCTACCTTTACGATTGGCAACAGCGCTGTTGCAGAAAATCAGACACTGAACGTCGCTGCTGATGTGACTGCGGAAAACAGTACTATCGCAGCGAATGGACAGACGACTGTCACGGGTGATGTCGCTTTGACCGACTCTGCCCTCACATCCCAGACCGGTACGCTGACTCTGGAGCAGAACCTGACGACAAGCGGAACATCCGTCGTCACTGGTGATGTTACTGTCGCCAAAGCCATCACCGGTGATTCCAGCATCATACTGAAACTGGGAAATGAAGAGGAATCTGTTAATCTCAGCGCAAGAAGCATCAACCTGAATGGCGGTACGCTCTACCTCGATCCGGTCTGGATAGGCGGGACGCAAGAGGACGGCGCAGAAGCCGCTGCAGGTTCTATTTCCGGATCCAAAGTCGTCATAGGAAACAACTCTACGCTGACGGTTGGCTCCACCGACAAGACCCTTGCTGAAAAGGCATTTACGGACAGCGGACTTACCTGGAGTGACACGGATATCCTCTCTGCCCTTTATGTTGCAACGAGCGCCAGCCTCTCCGATGGCAGCGTTGTCATCGACAGTTCGGCCAATGCGGACAGTGCGGCAGCGATTGGCACATTCAAGATGGGAAAGAATTCCCTCCTGATGATTGACGGAAATAAAGTATCCGGAAGCCAGGCGGCAGCCATTACGGATGTAAGCACTACCGATATTTCCCCTTCCGCAAAGATTTACATTTTAAATGCCAAGGGCAATACCACATACAACATCCTCTCCGGCACGAACGACAAAGATGGAAACGGCCTCTTTGCAGAAGCCGGGGCAGCCGTAAACAGCAATGTCTTCTCGTACGGACATCTGCTTGAATTCGTTGGCGCTGAAGGAAATGGGGAAACACAGTTCTCCGTCACCGCTGAATCCCAGGACGCGCATGATGTATACGGCGATAAAGTCATTGTGCACCCAATACCATCAATGCTGCTATGGATAGCGGCGGTGCTGCATCTGCCTTTGCTCTCGCGGCTTCTGACGACAATTTGACCGAAGAAGCACAGGAAAGCGCATTTAACAGCGCATCAGCCCTGACTGAACTTGCCGGCGTACAGCATGGACTCTATGCGGCAAACAACCTCTTCGACAGCTCTCTCACATTCCACCTGACCGGCCTTTACACAGAAGATCAGGATAAGGATCTCTGGGCTCATTTCATCCACTCCAAGGAAAATGTCCGCGGTCTCGGCCTGGCCAATATGGGCGCTTCCTATGATGCACAGTTCAATGGCGTTGTCGTCGGCAGTGACTTCTACAAGAAGGGAAATGCGACAGTCGGCGCAGCCCTGACGTACATGGATGGAAGCTTCTCTGGAAATACCGAAGCAGCGCACACCAAGAACGACGTCGACTACTACGGCCTTGCTCTCTATGGCAGAGTCGAACAGGGACCAATGACATACCTCGGCGACATCTCCTACCTCCATGGAAGCAACGACCTCAAGCAGCATAACAGCGGCAGCACCATCACTGGTTCCACTGACAGTGATGCATACAGCATCGGCGTCAGAGCCGAAAGAGGCATCGGCCTTGGCATGGGCACTCTGACCCCGTTCGCAGGCCTCCGCTACGCACACCTTGGCACGGATGCCTACACCGACAGTATCGGCGTCCGTCATGACAGCGATGATGCTAACGTCTGGATGTTCCCGCTCGGTCTCCGCTACAGCGCAGACATCAAGAACGGCATCTGGACCATCCGCCCGATGGCAGAAGCAGGCTACGTATGGACATTCGGCGACCGCGACGGCACTGACAAAGTAAGCTTGGGCGGTGCAAGCGACGCCTTCGGCTTCGACATCGCCGACGCAGGCAGCTGGTATGGCAGACTTGGCGTACAGGCAGCCAAAGGAAACTTCACCTACGGAGTCGCCTACCAGTACCAGCACGGCACCAGCGTACAGAGCAACACCTGGACCGCAGCCGTCAGATACCACTTCTGATAGGGAAATTATGTAGGAAATAGGGAAAACTCCACTCACCATTTTCTGATGAGTGGAGTTTTTGCGTGGGATAGGAGAGGAGGGCCGTAGGCCGGTCTTGACCTTGCTCCGGGAGGAGAAGGTGGGAAATTTTTGCTTTCTAAAATTTCTCGGATGAGTTGAATTTCCCAGCCTGCAAGGCGGCTGTATGGTTTTAAAACCACAAAACCAGCCTTCGGCTGAAGGAGATGAACCCCTTTCGTCGCCTGACGGCGCCACTTTCCCCTGACGGGGACAGCTAACCACACTTCTTTCCTAATATCCCTCAGCTCTCCTCCTATAGAAATCCGTCCATATTTATTACGAGAAAAATCATACTTAGTTTATTTTTGAATTTTTATTGTTGCAGGCGTTATCATAAGATTTTATTATAAAAGCTTCGCATATCAATTATTTTTATACCGGTCAATTTCGACGCGGTCTGGTTCGGCCAAATTTCTTCGCCCGGGACGCATTTATTTTTTAAAATGTGAAATTTTCCGATATATTGCTGAATAGCTTCCCTTTTGGGCCTTTGGCGATTTCCATCCTAACAAAATGAGTTTATAAACTCACCAAAAGATAGATATGAGGCATGCCTGCGTTTATAGTTTCGTGTGATTTGATTTTTAGAAAAACGTTTTCCATGGTACAATCAAGAAAAATCCGCTTTCTGGCGGGGAAGGATGTGGAGCATGGAAGGAATGAATGAGCGTTTGAAGGCTGCGGCAGCAAAGCTTCTCTTGACGGAGGATTGTTTTTACTTGTATGACGAAGCAGGGATCCGGTCCCGCGCTAGGGCTCTTACGAGGTCTTTTCCTTCGGCGAAAATCCTGTATTCTCTAAAGGCGAATCCTTTCCTTCCTGTGGCACGTGTGATGAAAGAAGAAGGTTTCGGCGCGGATGCGGCAAGCGCAGCCGAGGTGCGCCTGGCAGTTTCTCTTGGGATGATGAAAGAGGAGATCCAGTACTCGGCGCCGGGAAAGCGTGCAAAGGACATCCGGGAGACGCTGGAGCTCGCGACGCTTGTCGCTGACAGCGCGGGCGAGATTGCGCGGATCGAAGAAGCGGCTAAGGAAAAGGGGATCCATGTTTCGATCGGCCTCCGCATTCATCCTTCCTTCGGTTTTGCAGGAGGCAGGGGCGAGCCGTCGAAGTTCGGAATCGATGAGGAAGAGGCGATTACCCTCTTGAATGACTGGCATTTTCCCCATTTGTCCCCGGCGGGCATCCACGTCCATCTGAAGAGCCAGGAGCTCTCCGAAGAAGCACTGGCGCTCTATTATGAGAACGTCCTTCTCATGGCGGAACGTCTTGGACGGACGGAGGCGATGGAGCTTTCGTTCGTGAACCTGGGCTCGGGGATCGGGATTCCGATGGATCCGGAGGACGAGGAAATGGACCTGGCGCTTCTTGAGAAAGCCTTCGCTGCGCTTGCCGGGCCCTTCCATGACCGTTTCCCGAAGGCGCGCCTGTTCCTTGAGAGCGGCCGGTATGCGCCCGGGCCTTCGGGTTTCTATGTGACGAAGGCGCTCGACAGGAAGGTGTCGGAGGGGAAAGTCTTCCTCATCACGGCGGGTACGATGCATGGTTTCCTTCGCCCGGCACTGGCGCGTCTTGTCGAAAAGTACGATGAGACCGGCCATCCGGCGCTCTGCGAGCCGCTTTTCTCGGGCGCGCGGGCATTTCCCATTTCCACTTTGAGGGAAGGAAATCCGGAGACGGTCACGATCACGGGCAACCTCTGCACGGCGGCGGACATCATCGCAGAAGACATCACGCTCCCGCGCCTTGCCGAAGGGGACGGCATCGTCATCGGCAATGCGGGCGCGTATGCGGCGACGCTTTCGCCCTTTGCCTTCTCCTCACTGGAGCGGCCGAAGGAATTTCTTCTGAAGGAAACGGGAGACCTAGAGGGAGTATAAATTTCTTGAATGGAAGGGCGGAGAAATCCGCTCTTTTTCAATGGCCAGACAGGCCTTTTCGTGCCAAATCTTCCTTTATGGCGGACTTTTTACGGTATATAATAAAGAAAAAATTTCCCATGGTAAACGTCCCCGATGGAGACCGGCAGGCTTTTCGCCGGGAGGGGAGCGGGAGGGATGAAAATGAGCGAAGATGAACAGATAGAAATCAAGGTGAGAGAGCCGGATTTCCGGGAAATGATTTATCGTACTTGTTTCATGACGATCAATGGCGCTGTCTTCTCTGCGCTGATGGAAGCGGGCCTGCGGGGGCTCTTTCCGGGCGAAGATGAGAATGGCGTCATCGTTTACGGCTACATCGACCCGGTGAAGGGCATCTGTTTTGAAATTCTGGGCGGAGGGCGCGAGCAGAACGGCATGGTCTCCGTCCTTTCCGCGCTGCAGGAAACGTCGGCTTCCGTGACGAAGGAAAGCGTCAATGACTGCCGGATCATCCCCTTTGCCGGAGAGAAGATTCCTGCCTTCCAGAAGAAAATGGAAACGATCCGCGCCATGTACGCCTGCCCGCGGGACCTCGCGAAGGTCCGTGAAATGGACATCATCGACGAATGGCGCCATGCGGACATTCCCGACCGCGTCCTCGTCTACCTCATGAGAGACGGCGAGCTGCCCGAACCCTGCTGGGTTCTGACGACAGGCCTGAACGGCCGCAAGATCAAAGGCCGCCTTCTTCGCGACCCCAGAGGCGACTTCGGCGTCCGCGGCGGCGATGATATTGAATTTTCCATCCATAGGGAGGACGGAGACGTCATCTGTGTGGCACAGTTTTAGGAGGAAACATGAAGAAAAGAAAAATCGGAAATCTGACCGTCTCGGAAATAGGGATGGGGTGCATGGGATTCTCCCACGGCTATGGGAAAGTGCCGGAAACATCGTACAGCATCGCTGCCATCCGCGCAGCACATGACTACGGCTGTACCTTCTTCGATACCGCTGAAACGTATGGCAGGGAACAGTTCTACCGGGGCCACAACGAAGAAATCGTCGGCCGCGCTGTCGAAGGATTCAGGAAGGACATCGTCCTTGCGACGAAGCTCCATATTTCCACAGAGGAATACGATCCAGAAGGGGACATCTACAACGTCCTTCTCCGCCACCTGACCGCATCCATGAGACGCCTCCGCACCGATTACGTCGACCTCTACTATCTACATCGCTTCAACGAAGCCATTCCGATCGAGAAAATCGCAGAAAGCATGGGCCGTCTGATCAGGGAAGGAAAAATCCGCGGCTGGGGCCTCTCCCAGGTCGATGTTTCCATCCTTTCCAAAGCCCATGAAATCACGCCCGTCACCGCCGTGCAGAACCTGTACTCCATGGTCGAAAGAGACTGCGAAAAGGAAATCTTCCCGTATTGCATCGAGCATCACATCGGCGTCGTGCCCTTCTCGCCCCTCGCCAGCGGCCTCCTCTCCGGCAAAGTCACCGCCGAAACCAAATTCGGCACTGACGACGTCAGAAAATTCGTCCCGCAGCTCTCCAAAGAAAACCTCGAAGGCAACCGCCCGATCGTAGAACTCCTCGAAGAATTCGCCAAAGTGAAAAAAGCCACGCCCGCGCAGATTTCCCTCGCATGGATGCTCTATAAATACCCCAACGTCGTCCCGATCCCGGGATCCAAGAACAAAGAAAGAATCCTCGAAAACCTCAAAGCCTCCGAAGTCACCCTCACCAAGACCGAATTCGCCCGCCTTGAAGAAGCCCTTGGCACCATGGAAATCCACGGCCACAGAGGCATCAACGAATCCCAGCAGCACTCCTTCTCCAGCCACTGGATGAAGAAATAGGGGCTTGATCTCGCTGCGTTCGAGGAACCTTTTATAAAAACCAATGAATACTGCACCCCTTTCTCCGGCAACTTTAGAAAATGCATTTTATAAAAAACCATAAAACCAGCCTAGAGGCTGAAGAAATGCAACTCATCCGCCCGACATCAGAATTTAAGGTCGGGCACCTTCCCTTCCAGGGCAAGGTCAAAGGCATTCTTCCCCGCTGGGGCAGGTCAAAACCTTCCGTATCGTCGCGAACGGCTATGTAACTGCGATGTACTGAGTCTTGATTTTTCCGAGTATTTCGCCCTCGCTAGAGAGAAATCAGCAAATTTCTCTCCATCCAACACAAAAACGCCTTGAAAATGACTGATCATTTTCAAGGCGTTTCTTTATTCGCTTAATTATAAATCCTTATGGATGAAGTGTTTCTTTCCGCTGGCGTAGTCGCCTACGATGTCTCCGTGGCCGAAGAGTTTGTACTTGTAGGAGAGGAGGCCTTCGAGGCCTACGGGGCCTCTGGCGTGGATTTTGGAGGTGGAGATGCCTACTTCGGCGCCGAAGCCGTAGCGGAAGCCGTCGGCGAAGCGGGTGCTTGCGTTCTGGTAGACGTTGGCGCTGTCGACCAGGGTCATGAATTTCTCGGCTGTTTCTGCGTTCTGGGTGAGGATGCAGTCGGTGTGGTGGGAGCCGTAGGTATTGATGTGATTGATGGCTTCATCGACACCGCCTACGATCTTCAGGGCGATGATGAGGTCGACGTATTCATGATGGAAGGATTCGCTTTCCGGGATGATCTCCACGGGAGTGATTTCGTTGACTTCTTCTGTGCCCCTCAGTTTCACGCCGGCGTCCCTCAGCGCTTTGGCAAGGCCCGGAAGGAAATCTTTGGCGACGTCCCTGTGGATCAGGACGGTCTCGACGGCGTTGCAGGCTGCCGGGTACTGTGTCTTGGCATCGACGATGAGGGGAATCGCAGTTTCCTTGTCATATTCCTTATCGACGTAGATGTGGCAGACGCCGTCGGCATGGCCGAGGACGGGGATGTTCGTATGGTTCATGATGTACTGGACGAATGCGTTCGAGCCTCTTGGAATCAGGAGGTCGACGGTGTCGTGGCATTCGAGGAGTTCGTCGATTTCATTGTGCTGCTCTGCCTGGAGGAGGCAGTTTTCCGGAAGGCCTGCGTCGATGGCTGCCTGATGGATGAGGGAGAAAAGGACGCGGTTCGTCCACGTCGTTTCCTTGCCGCCTTTCAGGATGGCGCAGTTGCCGCTCTTCAGGCACAGGGAGGAAATCTGGACGAGGGCATCGGGGCGTGCTTCGAAGATGACGCCGATGACGCCGATCGGGCAGGTGACGCGGTAGAGCGTGAGGCCCTGGTCGAGTTCGCGGGCAAGGGTGATATTGCGGAGCGGATCCGGAAGCGCCATGAGGCCTGTGAGTTCTTCGGTGACGTCAGAAAGCTTCGCTTCGTCGAATTTGAGGCGTTTCTTGACCGGAGCCGGGACGCCTGTTTCCTCGGCAAGGGCCAGGTCTTTTCTATTGGCTTCGAAGATTTCTTCTTTATGCGCATTCAAAGATTCGCGGATGAGGGCGAGCGCCTTGTTTCTCGTTTCAAGAGATGAAGCGGAGAGAAGGGGCGATGCGAGTTTCATTTTCAGTGTTTCGTCATGGATATTCATAGCGGGCCTCCTTTGGCAGGAATGTACCCTCATTGTAGTCGGACAGGGCGGGGCGCGTCAAGGCAATCCTTATCAGGCGGGGCGGATTGTGCTATGATGAAGCAAAGGAGGGGAGCCTATGTTCAGGAAATTGAAGCAGTACCGGAAAGAACGGAAATGGGCGATGTACGCCGCCGTTCTTTTCAGTGTGCTCGTTTCACTCTTCCTCGTCGTGCTGCTCCTCTTCAAAATGGCGAGCCTCGGCGCGGCCGGAATCTTCAATTATGCCGTATCGAAGCAGAAAATGCTGCGCGGGACGATCACGGTCGAGGAAATCACAGCGAATATCCATGGCGGCGTGACGTTCACGAACCTTGCCTGGGATGATCCGCAGGGAAATCCGATCCTCCGTGTGCCGACAGGGACGCTGAAGGTCAATCCATGGGACATCGTGACCCGGAGAATGAAATCGACCACGCTGGAAGGCATCACGCTGAACGATCCGGTCTTCGCCGTCCGCTACGATGAGAATATGCAGGGCGACTTCGTCAATCCAAAGGAAATCGAAGATAATTCCGAAGACGGCAAGGCGAACTTCAACAGGAACGGCAAGCGCCTCAAAATGAATTTCGTCCTGAACAATGCAAAGATTCAGACCTTCTACCTGGAACGCCATCATATTTTCAATCACGTGAATATGGAAATGGACCTCGACACGAAGGGCATGACATACATTTCCCTGACGACCGGACCCTTCGGAGGCACGGCTGTCGGCGACGGCGTAAAACTCTACGGAACCGTGGACTTTTCGAAACCCGATCAGGAATGCCACTTCGATGCAGAATTCGACGGCATCGATCCTTCCTCCCTGGGCCTTGGGACAAGCATCCGCGACCGCCTGACTCTGAAAGCCCATGCCGACGGACCCTTTGCAGGGCCAATAGCAGACGGGACACTGGAAATGAAACGCCTCCGCATCCCTGCGCTGTGCTTCCATGACGTGCACGGCGACATCCACTACGAAGGCGGACTTCTGACCTTCTCCAACGTCAAAGCAGGCGTCTACGGAGGAAGACTCCTCGCCCGCGGCGACTACGACATCGATTCCCGTGCCTACAATATCTACATCAATGCCTGGGACATGGACACCAGGTACCCGCTGAAGAGTGATAAATTCTACTGCCTCGTCGACCTCGTCGGTGAAATGCACTGCGACGGCAACCCGGCAGACCTCGACTCCTTCGGCACCTTCCAGTCCGGAAGCGGCTTCTACATGCTCGCTCCCTTCGAAAAGATCACAGGCCGCTTCGATAACAAGGGCCACACCCTTGCCTTCTATGACGTTAAACTGTACACGAAACTGGGCATCGCAGAAACCGACGCCTTCAGCATCGTCAAAGGCCGCCTCCACCTGGGCGAAATCCGCCTCGTCGACCCCGACACCGGAGAAGCCATGCGCATCACCGACGCCGTAGGAGAGCAGGAAGCCGTCAAAACCTTCAGGGGCATCCAGCAAAACATGAAAGAAATCAAAGAACAAGTCGACGACTTCAAAGATGCGCTGAAGAAATAGGGGGCCGGTTTTGACCTTGCCCTGGAAGGGAAGGTGGCAGCGGAGCTGACGGATGAGTTGCATTTCCTAGCCTGTAAGGCGGCTGTATGGTTTTAAAACCATACGACCTCGCTATGCTAGAGAAAATAAGCAGTGAACCCCTTTCGACCATTATGAAAATTCTACAATCATTTCTGTGATTTCACGTGCAATCATTTGTATAATGGCCACTTCCCCCCGAAGGAGACAGCTTCCTGAGGAATAAAAGAAAGAGCGCAACTCTTATTTGTTTGAAACCTTATGTAACCCCATCCCTGCCATACTCCTTCCCCTAACGGGGACAGCTAAGCCACGCCCCGCCCCAACTCCCCACGCAAAAAAGGACATCCCATTTCCGGAGATGTCCTTTTTCTTATCCTTTTCCTTATTAAAATCCTTTGGAGCGGAGTCTCTTTTCCCACCAGTTGAAGAAGAGGGTGAGGAGGATGGCTACGGCCCAGTAGGCTATGGCGTCGGCGATGTAGGGTTCGGTTCTTCTGTTGTAGAGAGCAGAGAAGATGTCGGCTTTGGCGAACATGTCGACGACTTTGACGGTGAATACCAGGGCGAGGAGTTTGATGGTCTTCAGGTAGTAGGTGAAGAAGGCCGGCATGGCTACGACGAAGGCCTGGGGGAGGACGATGCGGGTGAAGGCGCAAAATGGGGTCATGCCCATGGCGACGGCTGCTTCGTACTGCCCGTGGTCGACGGAGCGGAGCGCTCCTCTGAGGTTTTCAGACTGGTAGACGGTGTTGTAAAGGATGAATGTGGTGTAAACGGTCCAGTAGGGGCTGACGTCGAAGGGTTTCACGGTGTGGCCCAGGATAGACGTGAAGAGGGGCGCGAGGAGGTAGGGCAGCGAGTAGTAGACGATGAAAAGCTGCACGATGCTCGGTACGCCTCTGAAGAAGGAAATGAAAACGGTGATGAAACCGTTCACGATGACGTTCTTGCTGCGGATGCGGATGAGTGCAATCACGGAGCCCAGAAGGATGCCGAAGAAAAGGCTGACGAATGCCATGAAGAGGGTATTCGGGATGGCTTCGGCGATGAAGAGGAGGGCGGTCGGTATGACAGCAAAGTCTATCATTATGTGGTCCTCCTTCCTTTATCGGTCATGCGCTGTGTCGCATGGAATACCATTTCCACGAAGATGACGAGCACCCAGTAGATGAGGGCGACGGCGCAGTAGGTTTCAAGTTTTCCCTGGCCATAGTTGGCGTTGATGATGTTGCCGGCGCGGCCCATGAGGTCGATGACGCCGATGAAGTACATGACGGAGGTATCCTTCATGATGTTGATGGCTTCACTGACGAGGTTCGGAAGGGCTACAGGAAATGCCTGCGGCGCTACGATGCGGAAGACTCTGTGGAAGGGCGAAAGGCCGAATACGACGGCAACTTCGCTCTGCCCCTTGTCTACGGAAAGGTAGGCAGGACGGATGATTTCCGAAATAACCGGTGAATAGTGGAATGTCAGCGCGATGAGGACGTACGCTGTCAGAGGCCAGCCGTCAGGGCTGATGCCAAGTCCGCGGACGATGACCGGCAGGACGAAGTAGACGAGGTAGAGGTCCAGGATGAATGGCATGCTTCTGTTGTAGGAGAGCCAGATTTCGCAGAACTGATGAAGGACGGGAATCCTTGCGATGCGGATGACGGCGATGATCATCCCTACGATAAGGCAGAGGAGGATCGAGCCGACGATGACTTCCGCCGTGTAGGGGATGGCCGTCGCGAGCCTCGGGAAAAGTCCGAGGAAGTAATCAAAATTAAAAGTTAACATAGAGAAGACCTCTTTCTAACGAATGAGCGGGAAACGAAAATCAGTGTTCGTCTCTCTTGAGCATTCGCTGGAGGAACTGCTGGGTCTTTTCTTCCTTCGGGTGGGTGAAGAGGTCTTCCGGGGTGCCTTCTTCGACGACGAGGCCGTCGGACATGAAGACGACTTTGGAGGAGACTTCGCGCGCGAAGTGCATTTCGTGGGTGACGATGATCATCGTGATGCCAAGGGTAGCAACTTCAGCGATGGTGTCGAGGACTTCGCCGACGAGTTCCGGATCGAGGGCTGATGTCGGTTCGTCGAAGAGGATGACGTCAGGACGCGGAGCGAGGGCGCGAGCGATGCCGACGCGCTGCTGCATGCCGCCGGAGAGTTCAGACGGATACATCTTGGCGTAGTCTTCCATGTGGACGCGCTTCAGTTCTTCCATGGCGATGTCCTTCGCTTCGGAAGCGGACTTGCCGTAGCCGTAGATGAGGCCTTCGGTGATATTTTCCAGGACGTTCTTATTTCTGAAAAGGTTGAACTGCTGGAAGACCATCGTGGATTTCCTTCTGAGGCGTTTGACTTCATCTTTGGAAATTTTGGAGAAATCGACAGATACGTCGTCAATCGTGAGTTTGCCGGAGTCTGGCTGTTCGAGATAGTTCAGGCAGCGGAGGAAGGTAGTTTTCCCCGTGCCGGACGGGCCGAGGATCGATACTACATCACCTTTTTCAACGTTCAGGTTGATGTCTTTCAGGACTGTATGATTGCCGAAAGATTTGCGAATATGTTCTGCAGTCAATATGCGGGACATGATGAGGACCTTCTTTCCTAGAATGTGTTAGTTTTTAGTTTTTTGGTTGTATGGTTTGCGATGCAATAAAAAAAGCCCCGCCGCAAAGGGACGGGATTTTCCGTGTTCCACCCAATTTCGCCCCTGCGTTGCCGCAAAAGCCTTGGTAAGTCAAAAAGACTCAGCCACTGTAACGGGTGATCCCGGGCCGCTTACTTGGGTTCAGCTGGCCGGCTCGAAGAGGCACTTCCATGGAATTCCCACGCCCGTTTCCACCATCGGGGCTCTCTTTGGAGGTTCCATCCATGTACTTTCTCTTGTCATCGCTCATATAAAAGATTAATTATCATCAATATAACATAGAACGGAAAAGAAAATCAAGGGTTTACAAATCTTTTACCACGGGGTTCCTGCACTTTCCGTTTTCCTGTTGCCTTGCGCGGCTTGCCAAATATATAATAAGGAGACAGGCGCGCTGTAAGAGGCGCGTATCCAGGGAGGTAAAATGAGAGTTTCAATCATCGGAGCCGGCGCGATGGCGCTTGCGGCGGCTTCTTATTTAAAATTAAGGGACGTTTCGTCCCTTGTCTACGTCAGAAGCGAGAAGAAACTTGCTGCATGGTCGACGAAACCGGTCCGCGTGACGGGCGTGATGGAGAGCTCCTTCTACGTGCCGATGGCCAAGACGATGAAGGAAGCGGTGAACTATTCCGATACCGTCATCATCTGCACCCGCGCAGGCGACTATGAAGACGTCATCAATGAGCTTCTGCCCTGTCTTCGTAAGGGGCAGTGCATCCTTTTCCTGAACGGCTGCTGGGGCGCTGTGAAGACGTACCGCCTGCTGAAAGAAGATGCGAAGTACCTGACCATCGCAGAGACAGCCGGGTCTCCTTTCGTTGCCAGCCTTTCGGAAGATTTCCTGACACTGGAAATGAAGGGCATCCGTACGGAAATCGGGTACTCGGCGCTGGGAACGAGCAAGGATCCGGGCGAGCTTCTCCATACGATTGCACCGCGCGTTTCCCGTATTTCCTCACCGGTCTCCACATCCCTTTCGCAGGCGATGCCGATCGTGAATGCGGCCAGTGCCTTCTTCAATATCTCGCGCATCGAGAACGGGGAAGACTTCGAACTCTTCGGACCATCGTTCACCAGCCGCGCAGCCGACTACATGGAGCACTGCGACAAGGAACGCCTCGCCGTGGGAAAGGCTCTGGGGCTTGAACTTTACAGCCTCCTTGAGACCGTGAATTCCCAACGATCTGAGAAGAAAGCGACCCTTTACGAGGCGTTTAAGAATAATGCACTCTACGACGGGCTCAAAGGCCCCGTTTCCTTATCCGACAGAAGCCTTTCCGAAGACCTTCCCTGCGGACTGGGAAGCCTCCTCGATCTGGCGGACATGATGCATGTCCCCGCGCCGTATATCACGGCGATGGTGGACACCGCCTCACTCTACATGGGGAAACCTTACGAGCCGTTTCTGACAGTACAGGACCTCAGGGCGATCAAAGCGCTCCGGGGCAAGTAAATCAGGAGGGATTTATGAAGAAATTATTTACCGCCATACTCGCGTGCGCCATGATGGCAGGCGCATCCGCCAGCGCTCTCGCAGAAAACTGGGTAGCGCTCCCGGGCACGAGCGGCGTCAAAGTCGATACAGATTCCTACGTGGACGGCGGAATCCTGGCGCAGATGACACTCGAGCTGCCAGCCGGCGGAAAGAACGTCATTTCCTCGATGGCCTTCAACCGCGAGGACAATACCTACCGCATCGCGACACTCCAGATGCCTTCCAAAGACGGGAAGATGGAAACGAAAGTCTATCCGGACAATCCGGAAAACTGGTCCAAGATCCTTCCGAACACACTGGGAAAGACCATCTACACCCACTACGTCGAAAATCCGCTTCCGCGCTTCACCAACCCGGACTGGGTCACGCTCTATAAAGAACAGGGCGTCCGTTTCCATGGAAGCGAATACCAGATCGAAAAGAACACGATGAGCTACCGCGACGGCTATGCGACATTCTGGATGCGTATCACCTACCCGTGGAAGGACCAGAACTTCTCCGCTGCCGTGTACCAGGTGAAGATGGACGTGCCGAACAAGAAAGTGCAGACACTCTCCATGACAGAATATGATTACGACGGCAAAGTCCGCTCCCATGGCGCAGGCTCCAGAGACCGCGGCAATATCGAGCCGGACACACCGATGTACAAAGTATATGAATACGTGAACCATGCCCTCCGCACCGGACAGCTTAAGATGGTCACGACAAGACATGGATAATAAGACAGACGCTTTTCTGATGGAAGGCGTCTTTTCCATCCCTTATATAAGGTATAGAAAGGAAAACATATGAAGAAATTACTGACCGCTGCAGCGCTCGCCTCTGCGCTCCTCCTCTCCGCACCCGCCGCCTTTGCTGAAAACTGGGTCGAAGTCGCAGGCTACCAGGGCCGCATGATCGACACTGACTCCTGCAAGGTACAAGGAAATACGCCCGTCCTCACCGTAAGGCCGACAGACGGCACCGAAATGACGATCCAGTTCAATAAGAAAGACATGACATACCAGTTCCTTTCTCTGAAACGCCTTGATGGAAATGGGAAAGTCATCGACGAAGTCCCGGCAGACAAACTCGCCGGCCACTTCCTCCCGCTCAAGGAAGGATCCCTCATCTCCAGTCTCTACATGCAGTACGTCGCTTACCCGATCCCGCAGCTCGCCAACGCTGAATGGGTCACTATCTATCGCACCGGCATGGGTGCGAACGCCGGCAGCCGCGTCTCCATCGACAAGAACCACATTTCCTATGACGGAGACTACGCCGTATTCTGGCTGAAAAACGACTACGTCCCGGCAGAAAAAGGCATCGCCTCCCAAATCAGCCAGGTCAAGGCAAACATGGCAAACAATCAGGCGAAGATCCTGTCCCTTACACTCTACGATGAAAACGGAAAAATCCTCCAGCACGACGCCAGAGGCGAAGCCGCAGAAGTCCGTGACGCCAGACAGGGCATCATGAACGAAGCCGTCACCTTTGCCAGGGAACACATCCTGCAAGGCACCAGGTAAGGAGGCATCATGGCAGACATCCGAGTAAGAAACCTCTCGCAGGAAGCGGCTGAATCCTGCTATGAAGCCTACCTCAAAGGCGAAAGACCAAAAGAAGGCACCATTCTCGTCTCCGGCCCCGTCGTCGTCTTCACCAGCGACACCTTCGAAATGAAAGGTGAAACACTGGAAGACGGCGAGGAGAAATTCGTCTCCATCCTGGACAACGAAGCCAAGAGCAGGGCGGCCCTTTGCGAATACAAAAACGGCCGCCGCCTCCCCGCAGGCGCAGCCCTTGCTGCCATGAAAGAAGGATACTTTGCGTTCCAGAGCGAATACATGAACGAAGAAGGCACGCCATTTACACTCTCCTTCGACCCTTTGGAAGAAGTCATGACAGCCCAGGAAGCAGGGAAACTCTACGGAATCCCTGCCAAGAACATAGAAAAAGACTGCGAAAGCGCAGGCCTTGAAAGCCCCCTGAAACAAGGCGAAACCAGACACTCCGGCAACGTCTGGCTCCTCCAGAAATCCGCAGCAGAACGCGCCTATGCAGATAAAGAAGGCAAAACCTACGCCGTGAACCCGCTCCTCCTCGTCTTCTCCACTGTAGAAGGCGCCGACATCTGGAACAGAGACAGCGGAGTCGTCAGAAGCGCCGCAGGCGGCGCCGGCCACATGAACGCCAGAATGCACGAAGAAGAAAGAAAAAAATCCGGCCGCGTATGGCTCGTCACCCGAAGCGCCATGGAAAGACTCTTCGGCCAGGCCCTCCCGAACAAGATGAAAGAAGCCATGAAGGGGATATAAAGGAAATCCCCAAGCGCCGCTAACACTTGCCTTCCCAGACGGGGAAGGAGGGCCACGTAGTGGCGGTTAGGGTTCATTTATCCCCAAATCCCCATTACCATAAAGGAGTCCTTATGAAGAAAGCGATTTCTGATTTTGCTGATCAGCAGGGAATTTTAATAGAAGATAATTTCACCTTTGGCGAATGGGAAGCGCTCCGGATCCGCAGGGGAAGAGACCTTCGCGGATTCATGAAAGCAGCCGACCTCGTCGGCGCTAAAATAGAAGCGATTGCCGCCCCTGATGATTACCTGCACCGGTTCGGCAAGCCCCTTACGTGGGAAGCGGAAGAGCTCTATTCCGATGGAGACGAAGCGCATGAGGCGCTCATCAGGTCGTACCTGAATAATCCCGACTGCATCATGGGACTCGGTTCTTATGAGCTCTATGAAAGAATACTCGTCGTGACGGACAAGGGGACACTCGAAGTCTATTTCGAGGACGAAGATCTCTATATCACCGTCGATTCCGCTGACCGTTCCGTCTATGCGAAAAACCACGACAGATATGCAAGCTTTGACGTCCGCAAACTTTTTGGCAGCGTCAAAGGCGATACGATCACAGGATACTGGGTCATGGACAGGGAAGGGAAAGATGAGGACGACGATGACTTCGACATATTCAAGGACCAGAAGCCGTGCATCACAAAACTCAGCCTTGCCCTCGAAAGCGGACGGCGTCTGAATTTCTCCCCGTACATGGACGTCTTCGACTTTGAATTAGTGAATCCGGACGGTAACGTCGCAGAGATTTCCTTTGCCGAAGTACTCCGGTGCCTGAAATAAATCCCGCGATCGGGAAATGCACATAGATTTCCTTGACAAGGACGGCCGCACCGGTCTATAATAACGCCAATATAAGCGATGACTGGGAATAAGTTTCTTTCCGAAATCACAGAGAGCCGGGCAGGTGGGAACCGGTATGGAAGAGGAAGCGTGTCGCCCATGAGCTCAGAGCCGAATGAAGTAGGCGAAGCGTCGATCCGCGTTAAGGATAACCAAGCTACAAAGCAGGGTGGTACCGCGCATAAGCGCCCTTGTCCGATGGGACAGGGGCTTTTTTGTTAGGCATCCGCTTTAGCAGGTGAGAAATAAGTGAGAGTGGTACCGCGCACATGCGCCTCCCGTGCAGGATTTTTTCTGCGCGGGAGTTTTTTATTAGGAGGCAGGGCATGACAGGCAGAAGGAACCAAGTCCCCTCGGGGACATATGATTTGATAGTCCAAGTCCATTAACCATTTTGTCTTTTCCCTGAGGAGGATCTTACTATGAAAACAGCTACAGAAAAAAGAATCGCATTCAGAAACATGCTTAAATCCGGAGAAATCATCGTTGCACCGGGCATCGGCGACGCACTGTCCGCCAAGATCGCAGCCTATGCAGGCATCAAAGCCCTCACCATGGGCGGCTACTCCGTTTCCGCATCCCGCCTGGGACAGCCGGATGTCGGCTTCCTTTCCTGCACGGAAATGGCTGAACAGCTGACCGGCATCTGCAACGCCACCGACCTTCCCGTCGTTGCCGACGGCGACACCGGCTACGGCAATGCACTGAACGTCATCCGCACAGAGCAGATGTTTGAACAGGCCGGCGCTGCCTGCATCTTCTTCGAAGACCAGGCATGGCCGAAACGCTGCGGCCACATGGACGGCAAGCAGGTTATCTCCGCCGAAGAACACGCACAGAAAATCCGCGCCGCCGTCGACGCACGCCTCGATAAAGAAACCATGATCATGTCCCGCACCGACAGCCGCGCCGTCTACGGCATCGACGACGCCATCGAAAGAACAAAACGTTACATCGACGCAGGCGCAGAAATCTGCTTCGCCGACGGCATCGGCACCAGAGAAGAACTCGAAAAATTCGCCAAAGAACTCTCCGGCAGCGGCGCCTACCTCGTAGCCAACATGATCGAAGGCGGCAAGACACCCCTCATCCCGGCCAAAGAACTTGAGCAGATGGGCTTCTCCCTCGTATTCTGGGCCTGCAGCGCCGTCTACACCATCTCCAAAGCCCTCTACGACCTCTTTGGAAACCTCGCCCAGGACGGCACCACAGAAAAGAGCCTGGACCGCATGATCGAATTCTCCCAGTTCAACAGCATGATCGGCCTCGACACCTACAAAGAATACGAAAGAAAATACAAAGTAGACAGAGACGACTGAGGATATATAAGGAAAAGGAAATAGAAGATAAATGCAAAAATGGAGCCCATCGAGGACTCCATTTTTGCGTGGGAATATTTCCCGAATTAAAACGTAAGCCTGCTTCAGCTCTTTGCTGGGCCTTTCACTTCACGACTTTTCTTGCCCCAAAACCGCCATTTCAAGACGGGGAAACGGAAATGCCAATGATTCCCTTTATAATAGGAACAGAGAGGACGGAGGATATGATGAAAGTCTCCAGCGGCATCCTAAACTCCGGCTGGGGCAGCAAACAAAGACACGTTATCTATACAATGGGTCTGCCAAGAGCATTCAGCCCCGCGGCAATCCGCCGCATCTATTAACCAGTTCTCCCTTATCCACTCCAAGGAGATAAAGCAGCAAATGAAAATCAGGTATTTCACTTCCCGGGAATACCTGATTTTCATTTGTGTAGGATTAAAACTGGAACAATGTCCGAAGTGCTGATAGGGTTGATCACCATGATCGAAGCGAGGTTTAGCTGTCCCCGTTAGGGGAAAGTGGCGCCGGAGGCGACGAAAGGGGTTCATTGCTTATTTTCTCGAGCCTCAGCTCGTTTGTCCATTTTTATCACCATCCTCCCATCTTTTTCCAATGTTTTATTCATTATTTCTTAGCTTATGCATATTTCGCATGATTATTACGTGAGTTTTATTTTTCATGATATAATAAGGAAGTTTTACGAAAACAGGAACATTTCTTGAATTCACGAAATATATTGCGAGGTATTGTATGAAAAAAGTCATTCTTCCGTCATTAGCCTGGACGGCGGGACTGTCGCTCTTGATTGCGCTGATCCTTCATCTGGGCGGGGATTTCCCGGACCTTCGAAGCTATGTCCAGCCGCGTCTGGGCGTGGGGGTTCTGGTTTTCCTCATTGTTTCCCTGGGACTTTTCTCTGTCTTTGACAAAGCGTTCCTGAAGAAATTCTTCCCATGGGCGGCGGTGCTGCCGATCCTCTGGATGGCGACCTTCACCTGGGCGTACGGTTTCGCGTCGCTTCCTGAAAAGAAGCACCTCGGCGATTACTATGTCCTGGGCGGCGTTGCTTTCGGGCTTCCTTACGTCTACCTGACAATTACGGAGGAAATCAATCAGCGCCTGCCGAAGCTCCGTTTCCTCTGGGAACTCATTGCGGGCCTTTTCGCCTTCTTCATGACAATCTGCCCCTTCATCTATATCGGCTACTACATCCTCTTTGGCGGGGAAATGGACATGTTCGCCATGATGGCCGTCCGTTCCACCCATATGAAGGAAATCCATGATTTCCTGGCCACGATGGGATCGCCTGTCAGAATCATCGGCGCCGTCTTTGCCTTCCTCTTTGTTCTTGCCGTTTCCTTCACCTTTGTCCATTCGATGGTAAAGGCAGCGCGCGGCATGAAATCTCCGCTCCGCGGCACGTCCAAAGGATACCTCATCGGACTTGGCGTCCTCTTCGTCCTTTTCTTCGGCGGCTTCTACCGTCAGATCATCCACGTCTTCCCGATCACTATCGTCCGTACGATGGACAGCAAGGGAAGCGAATTCCAGCTCCTCCAGAAACTCACGGACAACCTGGATAAGAACGTGAAGAAGATGACCTTCGTCGATCCCGGCGCAGGCATCACAGAAGGTACGCACATCGTCATCATCGGCGAAAGCGCGAACCGCGACCACATGAAAGTATTCAACCCGTCCTATCCGGAAAACACGACGCCATGGCTCTCTTTCGTCGCCAATACACCGGACTTCGCACTGGGCTACATGGCATACTCGAACTTCCCGAATACGCTGATGTCCCTTTCCTATGCCATGACATCGGCCAACCAGTACAATGACAAATCCTTCGCTGACGTCGTAAGCATGGTCGACGTAGCCAAAGCAGCCGGCTACCGCACGGACTGGATTTCCTTCCACAACAGAAGCTCCCTCTCCAGCGCCGGCGTCACCATGATCGCCGAACGCTCCGACGGCTCCTACTGGGAAAAGAACTACGACGGCTACACCTTGGAAGTCCTGAAGAAACTCCCGCCGGCCAAGAAACGCGTCATCTTCATCAACATCGACGGCAGCCACTACACCTACCTCGCCCGCGTTCCGATCGACAAGAGAGACGAACTCGGCATCCCGTCCAGCGACCCGTACCATGACTATGACCTGACCATTGCCTATGACGACGAAGTCATCCGCGACATCTTCGAATACGCGAAGAAGAACCTGAACCTCCAGACCATGGTCTACTTCTCCGACCACGGCGAGAACATGGAACACTACCACACAGCGTCCCCGTTCTACTACGACATGGTCCACATCCCGTTCTTCGTCTACCTCTCGCCATCCTACCAGGCAGCCCACCCGGGCCTCATGCCAGCCCTGAAGTCCCATGAACACCAGGTCTTCACCAACGACCTCGCCTTTGACACCGTCACCGGCATCTGGGATGCAAAGACGAACTACTACAACCCTGAATACGACTTCTCCTCGCCGAAGTACAGCCTCAACATGGACAACGCAAGAACCATGGAAGGTAAACACAAGATCTCCGACGATCCATTTTTGAAGAAATAGAAATAGGAAATAAGAAATAAGAAAAGGCTGTGACGAAATGAGCAATCATCTTGCCACAGCCTTTTTGCATCACTCTTCATTCTCAAAATCAATCATATTTCACTCTTCTGTATGACACTGATAACAAAAAGATAACGAGATAAAGCAAAAAATAGAAACGTTTGTCATATTTGGAATATAGTTCGAGTCTATGGTTAATTTCGGCGTTTTGTATTCTTTCGAATATGCGGAAATAGCAAATAAAATATAACTAAAAAATAAATAATGCATCCTAGTGAAATTGAGAATGTTTTGTGCTATATTAAGGCTAATAAGGCGCATATGCGCGAAGGTGGATATTCTTAATTCCCGGGAAAGCCCCTAGTTAAGAAACACTTTTTTATGGGATGAAAAATGATGAATGAGATAGATTTGACTAAGGTCGATTTTGAGAAGCCTTTCATGGCCGGTCTAATGGACGGGATGCCTGGAGGCTTTTTTGTGTACCGCGGGGATGAGACCAAGAAGATTATTTATGCCAATCAGAAGCTTCTGGATATTTTCGACTGCGATACATAGGATGAATTCGTCGAGCTGACGGGAGGGACATTCATCGGGATGGTCTATGCAAGAGACCGGATGATCGTCCATGATTACGTCCGCCGCGCCAGGGAATCAAGAAGGACGTCCGGCGTGACGAATTACAGGATCCACACGAAGAAGGGCGTCTTCAAGTACGTGCAGAATTACGCCAATTTCGTCAATGATTACGTGGAAGGAAGACTTGTCTACGTATTCATCGCAGCGGCAAGATCCACGCATGACCGTCTGACAGGTCTTCCCAGCATGCTGAATTTCCTTGACTACGCCAATTCGCCGAAGAATGAAATCTTCAGGAGCGGGAAGATTCCTGCCATGGTCGCTTTCGATTTCTTCGGCTTCAAAGTCTACAATACACGCTACGGCATACAGGAAGGGAACAAGCTCCTCGTCGAGTTCTCCATTATCCTGAAAGATATTTTCGGAAAGAACAGCGTCTCCCGCTTCGGCGAAGACCATTTTTATGTCCTCACCTGCGCCGGCGGGATCAGGGAGCGCCTCGATGAAGTCTTCGAACGCCTCTCAAAAGCCAATCATGGCCGCACCGTCCCCGTCCGTTCCGGCGTCTATATTTATGACATGGATGATGCCGTCAGCGCCTCGGAAGCCTGCGACCGCGCGAAGATGGCCTGTGACGTGGACCGCCATTCGTACATGTCCTTCTACAACATCTTCGACAAAAACCTCCTTGAGAAGGAAAGGACGAGAAGCTTCGTCCTCCTGAATATCGGGGATGCGCTCAAGAACCATGAAATAGAAGTCTACTACCAGCCACAGGTCGATGCCCGGACAGGGAAACTCTGCGGCGCCGAGGGACTTGCCAGATGGAATTCGCCGAAAGCAGGCTTCATGATGCCGGGCAAATTCATCCCCGTCCTCGAAGCAGCGAACCTCACCTACAAGCTCGACATTTACATCATCTGTCAGATTGCCAGAGACTTCAGGAAATGCATCGAAAAAGGCACACCAATCGTGCCCGTTTCCTTCAACTTCTCCAGAACCGACTTCGAGACCTGCAATCCGTACGAAGAACTCCAGAAAGCCGTTAAGGAATACAACCTCGAGCCGAAAATGTTCCGCGTGGAAATCACCGAGTCCACCCTGATGTCCGATCCGGCCAAGATCAAAGAACAGATGACACTCTTCTGCAAAGCCGGCTATGAAGTCCTGATGGACGACTTCGGCAGCGCCTATTCCTCTCTCGCTACCCTGCGTGACTTCGACTTCGACGAAATCAAGATCGACATGGGCTTCATGAGGAACTTCAGCGACAAATCCAAGAAAATCATCAGACCCATGATCATGCTCGCCCAGTCCCTCGACGTACACACCCTGACCGAAGGCGTGGAAACCGCCGAGCAGCTCAGCTTCCTCCAGCAGGCTGGCTGCGAAAGGATCCAGGGCTACTACTTCAGCAAACCCATTCCCTACAGCGAATTCGTCCAGAAACTGAAAACCATGGACTGCTGTGATGATCTCAAAGACTGCGAAAAATAATAATAACAATAACAAAGAGGAGAAAAACTATGTCAATGATCGATTCAGAAGCACAGGACTTCACCGTCAGAGCCTACCAGGACTACGAATTCCGCCCCGTTACCAAAGAAGACCTGAAAGGGAAATGGAGCGTATTCTTCTTCTATCCGGCTGACTTCACCTTCGTCTGCCCGACCGAACTCCAGGACCTCCAGAACCACTACGAAGCATTCAAGAAGATCAGCTGTGAAATCTACTCCATCTCCTGCGACTCCGTCTACGTCCACAAAGCATGGCACGACCACTCCCAGGCCATCGGAAAAGTAGAATTCCCCATGATTGGCGACCCCGGCCAGGTCCTCACCCGCGCCTTTGACGTCCTCGCCAAGAACGGAGAAGAATCCCAGAGAGCTACCTTCATCATCGATCCCAAGTGCCAGGTCGTAGGCTACGAAATCATCTCCTCCAACGTAGGAAGAGATGCCGAAGAACTCCTCAGAAAAGTAGAAGCCTGCCAGTTCGTCTACGAACACGGCGACATGATGTGCCCCGCAGCCTGGCACCCCGGTGACACCCCGCTCGTACCGGGAAATGACTTGATTAGTGATATTAAAAAAAAATAAGGAAATAAAAAAGGAGCTGTAGCAAAATGATTGCACATTTTGCCACAGCTCCTTTTTCGCTTTTTCTTTCCTTATATTATCTCTTCTTCAGTGACGGATTTCTTGTTTCAGCGATCCAGGACTTGAAGGTCTCTTCGCTGATGCCGAATTCCTGCTGGACGTAGGGAGCCCATTTCATGGACTTGCTGCGTGCTTTGACGATGTTTTCCATCAGGCTGCCTGTGTGCTGTTCGATGAGGTAGGCGAGGCGGAGCCAGTGGTTCGGGTAGCCTTCGGAAAGGAGTGTCTCTGCTCTCTTGGCATCCATGCCGTAGAAACGGTGGAGACGGTCGGCTCTGTGGGCGATGTAGCGTTTGCTGTAGATCTCCGGGGTCAGGCCGAGTTTCTTTTCGATGCGGCCCCATGGGTCGTCTTTTCTCATGTCGAGGATTTCGCCGGCTGTCTTGCCTGAGAGGCAGGAGAGGAGGGCGGCTTTGTCGACGTCGTTGAAGCGGAAGCCTCTGGAAAGGATTTCCTTCGCTTCGTCTTCAGGAATCTGGTATTTATGATGGATGCTGCGGATCTGGTCATCCATGGACATTTCGGTACTTCTCATCATGGAAAGTGCCTCCTTTATAAAAATTTTATGATACTTTCTAATTATATCATAAGAATTGAATAAGAAATTTCATAGGATGATAGAAAATAGAGATACAAAGTGACGGGTTCCGCATGAAATTTGAAACAAAACGTGTTTTTTGTTAAAATAACAACGTTATTCTATTTTTCCCCGAGAGGTGAATGATGTTTTTACATGAGATTATAAAGGGTGCCGATCCGGCGCATCTGGTGTTCGAAGGCGATGCCGTCGTCACCTATGGCGAGCTGGAAAAAACAGTCGCCCGCTACAGAAATACGCTGTATGAAATGGGAGTCCGCCAAGGGGAACGTGTAGGCCTCTATACCGCCAACCGCGCAGAATTCGTCTACGTATTCATGGCAGTGGTCAGCCTTGGCGCTATTATCATCCCGATCAACAATTCGCTCGTCGACCGCGAAGTGGATTACATCCTCCGCGATTCCGGTTCCATGCTGCTCATCACGGACACTGTGCTGGAAGTTTCCTGCCCGTCCATCGGCATCCATGACCTGGACTACAAGACAAAGAAGGAAATCGCACCGGCTGCCCCGGATTTCCCGGAAGATGTTACCGAAGATGACGTCTGCGCGCTGGTTTATACGTCCGGCACGACAGGAAGCCCGAAGGGTGCTATGCTGACGCACAGGAACCTCGTGTCGAATGTGGAGCAGTACCTGCAGCGCATCACTTTCGTACCGGAAGACAAGGTCCTCTGCGTCCTGCCGATGTTCCACGCTTATGGCCTCACGACCGTCGTCAATGCCGGCCTCTACGCGCATGCGACCATCGTCATCCTGCGCTCGAAGAGCCCGTCTGAAATCACGAACACGATCGTGGAACATTCCGTGACAATTGCCATCATGGTACCGCCGATGTACAACCTCCTGGCCCGCCGCGGCGAGCCGGAAGTCATGAAATCCGTGCATACCTTCATTTCCGGAGGCGCATCGATTCCGCAGCCTGTATCCCAGGCATTCCACAACCGCTACCACCATCCGGTTCAGGAAGGCTACGGTCTGACCGAAGCATCTCCGGTCGTCTGCATGATGCCGGCCGGAAAACCTAAGTACCTGACAAGCGGCCCCGTCCTTCCGGGCGTCGAAGCCTATGTCAGGACAGAATCCGGCGGCCCGTACGTGCCGGGCACCGTGGGCGAGCTCATGGTCCGCGGCAGCAACGTCATGAAAGGCTACTGGGAAAAGCCCGAGGAGACCAGGAAAGTCCTCACCGAGAACGGATGGCTCCATACGGGCGATCTGGCGTACATGGATGACGAACAGTACATCTATATCGTCGATCGTATCAAAGATTTGATCATAATGAACGGGGAAAACATTTACCCCGGTGAAGTCGAAGACTGCATCTACGAAGTGGAAGGCGTCGGCGAATGCGCCGTCGTCGGTCATCCGGACCCGCTCCGCGGCCAGGCCGTGTGGGCATACGTCGTCATGAAGGACGGCTATGAGTTCGATGAAATGAAGATCAGAAGGCACATGTCCAAGAACATCGCCAGCTACAAGATCCCGCGCCGCTTCATCCCAATGGATGCCCTCCCGAAGAACGCGACAGGAAAGATCCTGAAACGCGCCCTCCAGGACAACTAAGACTGACCGGAAATCCCCGAAAAAAGGGGAGCTGCGACAAAATCCGCAATCGTTTTGTCGCAGCTCCTTTCATGTCTTTATTGGACAAACGGCCGTTTTTGATTCGAAGGAAATCACGCCCATCGGGCGGGTTTATGCTATAATAATTTTGTATGGAGTCTTGAAAGACTAATATTTTTTGACTCCGCAGTTTCGCATGCAAGGAAACCGCGGGCATTCCTCAACAGGAAGGAAGAAGGACACATGGCAACAGCAATGGTAATCGGCGCCCAGTGGGGCGATGAAGGCAAAGGCAAGATCGTTGATTATCTCGCCGCGAAGGCAGACGTCGTAGTACGTTCTCAGGGAGGAAACAACGCAGGCCATACAGTCGTAACGGGAGGCAAAGCATATCCGCTGCGCCTGATGCCAAGCGGCATCATGTACCCGGGAACGATCTGCATCGTCGGCACAGGCGTCGTCGTCGATCCAAAGAGTCTTCTCGAAGAAATGGAAAACCTTGAAAAACAGGGCATCGACGCAAAACACCTTCAGATCTCCACGAGAGCACAGGTCGTATTCCCATACCACATCCGTCTCGATGAAGCCGAAGAATCCCGCAAGGGCAGCCGCAAGATCGGCACAACAAAGAACGGCATCGGACCGTGCTACGCAGACAAGATCAACCGTATCGGCATCCGCATCTGCGACCTCATGGACGAGGAAACTTTTGCTGAAAAACTGAAATACAACGTAGAACAGAAAAACCTGCTCCTCGAAAAACTCTACGGCATGGAAGGCTTCGACTACGAAACCATGCTCAATGACTACCTCGGATACGCAGAAAAACTCCGTCCGTACGTCAAAGACACCAACTACACCGTCCAGCAGCTCGTCAAAGAAGGCAAGAACGTCCTCTTCGAAGGCGCTCAGGCATCTATGCTCGACTGCGACAACGGCACCTATCCGTACGTCACCTCTTCCCATCCGACCGCCGGCGGCGCATGCATCGGCGCAGGCATCGGACCGCACATGATGCAGAACATCTTCGGCGTCGTCAAAGCATACAGCACCCGCGTAGGCGAAGGCCCGTTCCCTACAGAACTCCATGACGAAACCGGCGAATACCTGAGAAACACCGCTCACGAATTCGGCACCGTCACAGGCCGCCCGCGCCGCATCGGCTGGCTCGACACCCGCGCCGTCCGCTACGCAGCAGCCCTGAACTCCTTCGATTACCTCGCCATCACCCGCCTCGACATCTTAGACGGCATGGAAGAAATCAAAGTCTGCACAGGCTATGAATACGAAGGCAAAGAAGTAGAAGAATACCCGGCTGACCTGAAATTCCTGGGCAAGATCACCCCGGTCTATAAGACATTCAAAGGCTGGAAAGAAAAAATCAGCGACATCCGCGATTACAATGAACTCCCGGCCCTCTGCCGCGAATACCTCGAAGGCATCTCCAAACTCATCGGAGTACCGATCGGCATCGTATCCGTAGGCCCAAGCCGCGAACAGACCATTGTCCTCAAAGACGTATTCTAAGATTAGAATAAGAATAGGGAACCCCCCGAAGCCAAGCTTCGGGGGGTTTTGTCGTGGGGGGAAAAGGGGAGAGAAAACAGGAAAACCGCCCAGGGGCGAGGGAAAAGAGAAAACCGGACAACCGCTGCGCGGGAAAAACCGCAGAAAAGCAAAGGTACGCTTTCCGTTTAGAAAAGATGGGAAAGGAAGCTCTTTCTTATCAAACCTTCACAACCGCCCCAAGGTGCGAATGGGAACACCATACGACCAAGGCTTCGCCTTGTGGAGATGAACCTCCTCAGGCGCAATGCGCGCCAGCTCCCCCTACGGGGCGTCGAGTGCTATGCTAAAACTGGACAGGGGTGGGATAAGAATTTAGACAGCCTTTGTAGTATATTGGAATCAGAATTAAAAACATTGGACGCCACATTCAGATTTCATACAGGAGGCAGTCTTATGAAGTACACAAAGAAAGAGCGTATGAACATTGGTCGCCAGATTTATGAGGATCAAATCAATAAATACGAAGCTGCAGGCAAATACGGCATCAGTGCTCAAACTGCTAGAGAATATATGAGGATGTATAGGAACACAAACCATCTTCCACCTAAAACATCCAAGCCCCGTGATTACGGTCTTGCCAAAGCAAAAGTTATTCCTGAAGCGGCCAAACTCGATGAATACCAGAAAATGTCCAAGGAAGATCTCATCAGCGCCTTGATTGATGCCAGGATAAGAGAAGAGCGGCTGAAGCTTGGTTACGAAGTAGTAGAAGAAGATGATTCAAAAAAAAAGCTCATTACTTACGTCAAAAAGACTGCGAAGTAATCGTCGCGCTTTCCGGCTCCTTCCCTGTCGAATTGCTTTGTGAAAGGCTGGGTATTCCGCGTAGCAGCTTCTACTATTGGCTGTATCATACCAGGCATCCTTCTGAACAAAAGAATCGTCTTTTGGATACCATAGAACTGCTCAAGGAATGGCATAAGAAGTATCCATCCCACGGATACCGCTGGCTAAGGGCCAAGCTTCTGCTTGACACAGGCCTCTTCATGTCTGAATCATACGCCTATAAATGCTGTCGTTTGGCCGGGATCAAGAGTGTTTCCAAACACTATAAGTACAAAAAGCCTGGTGAATCCAGGACTTATCCAAATCTGCTGCTTGCAGGGATTAACATAGATGGGCCCTCGCAATGTATTGTGTCTGACATGACTGCATTCTACGTAAAGAACACATACTATGAGCTGACGATATATATGGATCTTTGGAATAACGAGATTGTCGCCCACGCACTTTCCTCAAGGCGTGGAGACCGTATGACATATATTAACGGACTGCACGACTACCTTGAATTTACGAAGAAATTCCCCGGCGTTAAGCATATTCTTCATTCTGATCAGGGATCAGTATATGCATCAAAGGATTTCAACCAGCTGCTCCCGGCGTATAACATCACACGATCCATGTCCAGAGCAGGAACGCCAACGGATAATGCAGCCATGGAATCCATTAATGGATGGATGAAAGCCGAGCTGTTTTCAGATTTTCATATTACTTCAACAGAGGGCGTAGCGGGTCAGATTGATGAATACGTCAAGTTCTTTAATGAAGAGCGCCCGGCATATGCACTGGAGTACCTTACACCAAAGCAGTACAGAGAAAAATATGGTTTTTAAGCAGGTTAATGCCTTTTGTCCAAATTAAGAGTTACACAATTTCATTTAATTTCACTTATTTAATTTTTTGACATCTAATTTTTGAGATTTTGTGTCCAAAATACGTTGACCAGTGCAAATGATTGGCTGACCGCTCCTTCCCCGCTGGGGCAGGTCAAAACCTTCCGCATCGACGCGAATCACCTTTATCAACTGCGATGTACTGAGTCCTGATTTTCAGGGCCGTAGGCCGGTCTTAACCTTGCTCCGGGAGGAGAAGGTGGCGGCGGAGCCGACGGATGAGTTGTATTTCCTCAAGGCGTCAGCCTTGGTTGTAAGGTTTTTATCGAGCAACGCGAGGTTTAAGGGAGTTAACCTTGCTCCGGGAGGAGAAGGTGGGAAATTTTTGCTTTTTAAAAATTTCTCGGATGAGATGTAGTTTCTAGGACATGGGCCGGCTGTATGGTTTTATCATCATTCCTCCGCTCCCGCCATCGCCGCTAAAAATCCAAGGTACGCCTCACACTCAATAGACTCTTTCCTATTACACCTTCACAATAGCGATGTACTGAATCCGGAGGGGACGCGGACAAAAAGTTGGACCAATTGACAGAGGTGTCAGGAGGTCAATTTATGTATTCGCATGAAGAACGCTTAAAGGCAGTCAAACTGCACGTCGATTCGGGCATGGGGCTCAAAGGCATTATGAGAACGCTCGGCTATCCTCACGACATAAAAGTGTTGCGTCAATGGTGCCGGGAATTCAAGTTCTCCAGAGAGATTCACGAAGTAGACGGATTTGATGACGGATATTCTCTCAAACAAAAAACATTAGCCGTCAAATACTTCGTAAATTGCGGCGATCTGCGGCGCACCATCAGGGAAATAGGCTATCCCAGCAGCACGCAGAGATTGAAAATATGGGTTGAGAAATACAACCTTAACGAAAACGATCATTGGCAAGCTGACCAGAACCCTGTAAAATGGGGGCAAGATCGACAGACGGGAAGCAGTCCACTGATTCAGGAGAATCCATTCGAAGAAATTGAGATAGCCTCTAACGCTATCTACAAGGACTTAGGCTTCCTCGAGGAATTGTTCCAAAGGAGGCTGGCAACAATGTCTAAAAAGGACTCGGAAGTAACGATTGAATCTTTAAAAGAAGAAATGCAAGTACTGCTTAGAAATATGGAAAACCTCCGCAAAGAGAATAAAGCATTGCTGAAAGCCAATCAGTCACTGGGAGAGAAGACGAAGTCTCTTGATGAAAAGTGCCAGACACTTGCGAAAGAGTATAAGGAGCTTGGCGAGCAGACTCTTATTAAACGGATCGAGTACGAAGCCCTCGAGATAGCTGCAGAAACAATAAAAAAAGAAGAGGGCATCAGTCTAAAAACACTGACCAATCGGGAAAAAGCCATCGTGATTGATGCCCTTCTGAGCCGCAGCAAGTATCCCCTGAAGAAACT
This sequence comes from Dialister hominis, assembly GCF_007164725.1. Classification (NCBI taxonomy): domain Bacteria; kingdom Bacillati; phylum Bacillota; class Negativicutes; order Veillonellales; family Veillonellaceae; genus Dialister; species Dialister hominis. The sequence goes on from NZ_AP019697.1 coordinate 2,316,116, forward strand.
GCTGACGGTGCTAAATATGGCTAAAGCCTCATATTTCTACCAGAAATCCGCTATGAAGGCGGGAGATAAATATGCGGAAATACGCGAAACCATCAAAGACAAATTTAAGAAGAACCGGTCGGTTTATGGTTACCGGAGAATCTGGTTAGCGCTCAGAAAAGATGGAAAAATTCTTTCTGAGAAGCTCGTCCGCCGCTTTATGAAAGAGGATCATCTGGTTCCATACCGCAAAAAAGCTAAAAAGTATAACTCCTACAAAGGAGAAATTTCACCTGCCCCTAATCTCGTTAACAGGAATTTTCATGCCGACGAATTAGGAAAGCTGCTTCTCACAGATATTACGGAATTCCACATATCTGCAGGGAAAGTATACCTGTCAGCTATAACTGACGTCTTTGACGGCAAGATTGTCGCATGGACGATCGGCACGTCGCCGAATGCCAAACTGGTCAATACCATGCTGGTAAAAGCGAGAGAGGCCCTGGGCGATGACAAGCATCCTATCGTTCATTCAGACCGCGGTATACATTACCAATGGCCTGGATGGATCGCCTTGATGAAGAAATTCGGCTGGACAAGATCCATGTCGAAAAAAGGGTGCTCGCCGGATAATGCTGCTTGTGAAGGTGTCTTTGGAAGAGTAAAAAACGAAATGTTCTATAATAGAAGCTGGATAGGTGTATCCATTAAAGAATTCATAGCTTACCTAGACGATTATCTTCATTGGTATAATGAAGACCGAATTAAAATTACCTTGGGCGGCATGAGTCCAGTAGAATACAGAGAAAGCTTAGGGATAATGTAAGTACTACCAGAATGGTCCAAAAAAATATCCGCACCCCCGGATCTCCTAGACGAGAAAGCTGTCCCCGTTAGGGGAAAGTGGCGCGCATGCGCCGAAAGGGGTTCATTACCACGCAGGAAAGCTGCGGTTGTCTGGTTTTCTTGTCAATATTTCCCCACATCCACTCCATTTTCACAAATATCCCCCTCCCTCATCCTCCCATTTCCTCTGATTTTCTTCTGATTGTGGGATTGTGATATAATATGAATGATTATTGTTTTTTTATCAAAAGTCAGCTATCCGTTTTGACGGGGCTCTCACAATTTGCATAGGAGTGCGCGTTTAGTTTATGAAGAACTCTGACATTCGCCGAGAACGGCCCAAGAAAAAATCTTCCATGTTCAAGAAGATTATCATATTTCTTGTCGTGATTTTCTTTATCGCAGGAGCAGGCGCTGCTGCGGGATTTTTTGTGTCCGTTTCCGGAAAGCTTCCGGATGTGACGGCTAATATTACGCCGAATGCGTCTTCGCGTATTTATGATACGAAGGGCCGCCTGATTACGACGGTGCATGCGGAGGAAAACCGTATCCCCGTACCGATCAGCGAAGTGCCGAAGAATTTGCAGAATGCATTCGTGGCAGCGGAAGATGTCCGTTTCTATGAACACCATGGCGTCGATCCGCGCGGTATTCTCCGTGCCATCTGGGCGAACGTGGTTTCCGGCAATGCGACGGGACAGGGCGGTTCTACCATCACCCAGCAGCTCGCAAGAAATGCATTCCTGACACAGGAACAGACACTGAAGAGAAAGCTCCTTGAAGTCGTCCTCGCTTTTGAAATCGAAAGCAAGTACACCAAGCAGCAGATTCTTGAAATGTACATGAACCAGATCTACTTCGGCCAGGGCTGCTACGGCATCCAGACCGCATCCCGCGTCTACTTCGGCAAGGACGTGAAGGATCTGTCGCTCGCGCAGTGCGCTCTGCTGGCAGGACTTCCGAACAGCCCGAACTACTACTCGCCATTCAGAAGCGTAGAAGCAGCGAAGTACCGCCAGGCGATCGTCCTCGATCAGATGGCTAAGTACGGCTACATTTCCGAAGCCGATGCTGCCGCTGCCAAGAAGGCCGACCTGCACCTTGCCAAACCGCAGTCTGCCAAGACGACAGAAAACACAGCTTCCTACTTCGTCAGCTACATCATTCAGACCATCAGCGACAAGTATGGCTCTGATACCATTTACAAAGAAGGACTCCAGATTTACACCACACTCGATCTGGATATGCAGAAAGACGCTGAAAATGCGCTGAAGAACGACCTCCCGGCAGGTTCCAAAGACTCCAAGGGCCTGACACAGCCGCAGGGCGCTCTCATGTCCATCGAAGTCGGCACAGGCCAGATCAAAGCCATGGTCGGCGGCCGCGGCGAAGACCACTTCAACCGCGCTGTCCAGATGGTCCGTCAGCCTGGCTCCGCATTCAAGCCATTCGTCTATGTCACCGCCTTTGAAAACAAATTCGAACCATCCGATCTTCTGAGCAATGAAAAGAAGACCTATGCAGGTGGCTGGACACCGAAGAACTATGAAGACGAAAGCGGCGGCAAAGTCACCCTCGAACAGGCCCTGATCGATTCCATGAACATCCCGACCATCGACCTCGCCAACCGCGTAGGCATGTCCAAGATCCTGAAAACCGCACAGGACGCAGGCATTTCCACCCTCGTCATGAGCGGTAAGCAGAACGATGACAACCTCGCAGCAGCCATCGGCGGTCTCACTAACGGCGTCTCCGTCTACGACATGGCAGAAGCATACTCCGTCTTTGCCAACGACGGCAAACTTATCAAACCAATCGCCGTCCTCAAAGTCGTCGACAGGAACGGCAGCGTCCTCGAAGACCACACCGGCACACCGGAATCCACACAGGTCATCAATGAAAACGCAGTCTACAAACTGACCTGCATCCTCCAGGAAGTCATTTCCAGAGGCACCGGCGGAAACGCATACATCGGCCGCCCGGCAGCAGGCAAGACAGGCACCACCGACGGTGAACACGACGCATGGTTCGTCGGCTACACCCCGCAGCTCGTCACAGCCGTCTGGATCGGCGACGACACCTCCAGCAACGCAGGCTACACCGGCGGCACCATCCCGGCAGCCATCTGGAGAGACTACATGAAAGCAGCCCTCTCCGGCTACTCCGTCAAGAACTTCTACATCCCGGAATCCATCCGCCAGCAAATCGAACAGCAGCGCGCAGCCAAAGCAGCCGCTGATGCAGAAGCCAAGAAGAAAGCCGAAGAAGCCAAGAAAGCAGCTGACGCCAAAGCCAAGGACGACAAATCCGCAGGCAGCAAACTCCTCGACCGCATCACAGGCAAGGACGCCAAGACGGATAATACAGCTGATGCAGCAAAAGATACAAAATAAGGAAATAAAAAAGGACCGCATGAACTTCGCGGTCCTTTTTACGTGGAGTGGGGAGGAGGAGGGAAAAGGGGCCGTAGGCCGGTCTTGACCTTGCTCCGGGAGGAGAAGTGGTGCGGATTTGTTAATACAGACAAATAAATATCATAAAAAATCTAATCGTACCTTAATCTTAATCATGCAGCCATTGGAGCTGCGTTGAATACTTCCATTGGGGCTAAAAGATGTAATTTGCGCTGAATGCGTTTGTTGTTGTAGAAGTAGATGTAGCCGTTGATCATGCTTACCACTGCTTTGCGGCTGGTGAATTTACGTGTGTAGTAACGTTCGCGCTTCAGCATTCCCCAGAACCCTTCCATCAGACCGTTGTCTGCACAGCAGCCTACGCGGGACATGCTGTGAACCAGTCCTGCTTTTTCAACGATCTTATGGAATCCGTTGCTTGTATACTGGAATCCGCGGTCAGTATGAATCATTGGATGTGCTCCTGGATTCTCTTTAAGCGCCTTTTCCATTGTCTCAAAAGCCAGTGCAGTATTGTTTCTGTCGCCGATGACATAAGAGACAATCCGACGGTCATGGCCATCAATAATGGCGCTTAAATATAACTTATGCAAAACTCCATCAGCCGTTGTGTATTTGAATTCGGTGACATCCGTCATCCATCTTGCATTGGATACGCCTGCATCGAAATCACGGTTCAGCAGGTTTTCAAAAATGTACTTTGGATCCTTTGCGTTACGAGTGCAGCCATCGGTCTTGTATTTGATCACGGACTTAATATTAAGTATCCGCCTGACACGAAGAACCAGACTGTCACTTACCATAAGGTGGCTCTCGCTATACTTCTTGATCCAATCGTTCATCCGGCGGTATCCCATATCCGGATATTCCTGATGGATTTTCACGACCTCCTGTGCGACCTTTTCTCTCAGCAGTTCACGGCCGCTCTTAATATGATTCAGCCAGCCGTAATAAGCTGCCCTGGAGACCTTTGAGAGTCGGCAGAGACTTTCTATGGAGATGTTGGTTTCTTCATGGACTTCTTTTATGGCTTTAAAATCTCTGAGAAGGTGAGTAAGGCTGAATCCTTCGAGGAACGCAACCTTTCCTCTATCTCCATCTTTTTTTTTAGCAGGGCAATCTCTGCTATAAGATCCTTCTTCTCTTCAAGAAGTCTGGCATTCTCCTGACGCAGCCGTTCTTCTTCGGTCCGGGGCGTTTGGAGCCTGATTGGCTTTCCTCTGTAATCCTCAAGACCAACTTCTCCCATCTCCTTGAACTTTTTTACCCATGTGTAGAGTGTTTGGTAGGACATGTTGTACTTCTTGGCTATCTTGTTGTAATCGCATCCACTGGCGATGCACTCCTGAACGATTCTGACTCGCTCTTCCTTGACCGATTGCTGGCGTTTGCCCATAAGATCTCCTCCTTCAGAAACGAGGTCTGTCAACTTATGCTCATTATACGCCTCAATCCATGTTTTAAGGGAGAGAGTGCCGGAAATTCTGTATTTGGCACAGACGGAAAGCATGGAAACGCCGCCTTTAAGATATTCCTTTACGGCCTGGATCTTCATCTGATTGGAGTAGTAAGACAAATGCTGCCTGGGCCGCAATCCCTTAAAGCCCTCCTCTTTATACCGGAGAACCCATTTTCTGAATGTTATGCGGCTCATATGAAGATTTTCAGCTGCCTGGGTAATCGTAACACCCTGATAGAGATATGAAGCAATCTGGTCTAACATTTCCTCCGGGGACGCTTTGGTTTTACATGGCATAAGAATGACCTCCTAATATATTTATGATATTATTCTGTCTTTCTTGTTGAATCATACCAAGGGGGCGGCGGAGCCGACGGATGAGTTGCATTTCTTCGAGCTTTAGCTCGGTTGTATGGCTTTTCAATTTCCCCATCTCTCATTTCTCATCCCCAATTTCCTCTTTATCAATAGATTACTTAGAAATCATTTATTCCCTTGCATGATTTTTAAGCAGTTACAGAAAAATTCAATAGTATTTAAAAGCCGATAGTATCGTTACTTTTACTGTTTGTCACCCTTAAGAGTACTTTTACGGCGCCAATTTTCTTCAAATGTTGTATAATAATCATAGGCAACTGCCCGCAGTTTACCTGAAAAGACTGTTCCCAGGGGTGAGTCTTTGGAAGGGAGAGTGCCCGGTGAGGTTCCTCCGGTATCGTTACCCGGAAGGAAAGCAGCCGATCGCCGACCCGGACAAGGAATAGTCCCCATGAGGCCTAAGCCTCCGAAACTCTTTTTCGATTGCAGATATACCTGCCGCTTCTCCGAGCATTGTTTGTTTTGTCCGGAGGGGTCCAATGCCTCAATGAAGCTGCCGTATATCCGCCGGCGCAAGCGTACGCCTCGCAAGCACCGGTCCTCTTTTCCAAAGAAGAATAAGGAAGAAGATGCGAAAGCTCTTTCCTCCCTGCCATCAGGCCAGAGTCAGGCCGAAAAGCAGCAAGAAGAAACCTTACGTCTCTCCGCCCGTATCGGACGCCAATCTTCCCGCTCCCGCACGCTGTCAGTGCTTCCGTGGAAAAGTCATTCATGCCGTCTTTCACGTATCCCGCAGACAAGAGCCAGCCGCTGATGCAGCGGCGCGATGGAATCCGTCTTTCCTCCTTCCAATCGCAAGGGTCTCCTAACCCATGCATCTCTTTCGCAGCAGCATAGTTGATATGTTCCTGTGACTAGATCATTCCCAAACTCCAAAAATAAAGAAGCCCTCCCTGCCGGCTGCCATCCGGTAAGGAGGGTTTTTACGTGGGAATTGCGTGTGGATGGAGGCGAGGATGTGCGGTTTTCCACGAGCAACGCGAGGTTGGCATGTTTTCCCTTTGCGAAGCAAGGGAGGGTTAACTCCCTCAAACCAGCCTTCGGCTGAAGAAAAACCAGAAAAGCCTGCGCTGCTCGCAGGGCAGGCTCAGCTCCCCCACGTAAAAGAGCCATGAAGCGTAAATCTCGCTTCATGGCTCTTTCATTTCCACAATTCACTGCTGCAAGGGGGGATGCAGTGAATCATTTCATCCAGCTTGAGAGCTGGTCGATGAGGCCCTTGCAGGCTGCCTCGGAGGCCTTGATGGCTCCGGCGAAGGTGCCCTCTTCATAAGGGTTCTCAATGTCCCCTTCAAATCCTGCATATTCGGAGAGCAGGTGGATCTTGTTGTCGACGTCGCCGCCCATAGTATTGAAGAGGGCGGGGTTATCGGGGTTGTCGACGAGAAGGATGAGGTTGTAGTTGTCATAAGTCTTCCATTCGAGCGGAATGGGGACTTCGGGGGTGACTGGGAAGCCTGCAGCCTCGAGAGCGTTCTTTCCTTCTTCACAAAGTGGTTCACCTTTGCAATCTTCGATTCGGGCACTTTCTGCTTCGATGCGGTCTTCGAGGTCAGCATCCTGAATGAGCTGCCTTGCGATGAAGAGCGCGGCAGGCGGCTGCCCGGTGCCGGTGTGGGTCAGAAACAGGAGTTTAAACATTGTAAGCTCCTTTCCAAGTGGAACAGAATATAAAGGGGTATGTTTTTAGTATAAAGGAGTTTTGTAAAGATTGTGTAAAGAAATAAGTAAAGTTATGGGTAAGGAAATGGGGATCAGAGAGCGGCGAGGGCCTCTTTGGCGGGCGCATAGCCCAGGGCTGCGGCTTTCGTGAGGAGCTGGCGGGCGAGGGGGAGATTTCTTTCTCCGCCAAGTCCCTTTTCAAGGAGCAGGGCTTCGTCGGTCATGCCCGGGGCGGCGATGATGTCGCCTCTTTCCGCAGATTTCCTGTACCATTTCAATGCAAGGGCATAATCCCTTTCTACACCTGTCCCGTCCTCATAGCATTTCCCGAGGAGGTACTGGCTCGTGATGTCGCCGTCTTCCGCGCCTTTCTTGAACCAGGAGGCAGTTTCCTTGTCATTCTTCGGGACGCCGCGGCCTTCCTGATAGAGGAGTCCGATGTAGCGGGCGGCTTTCATGTGGCCTAGCTTGTCAGCTTCCTTGAAATAGGCGAGTGCTTTGGCTGCGTCTTCTTCTGTCTTTCCATTATAGAAACGGAGGCCCTGGCTTAGGACTTTGCCGGCAATTTCATGCTTCTCTCCCTGGGAAAGGCCGCTTTCGTTGAAGGAAACGGGAGTGTTGTCCAGTGTCTGGAGATAGAGCCAGTCACGGATGCCCGGGATATTGTAGGCAAAGGTCCATGTGTACATGTGGTTGCCGTTCTGGAAGACGGTGTAATTGATGGCAGCGTCCTGCTTTTCGATCTGGCGCACGAGGTCGGCCATGGACTTGGAGTCAGCGTGGCTGTTCCAGAGGGGAGCAGTGGCTACTTTCGTGCCCAGCTTTTCCCAGCGGGAGACAGCGTCGTTCATGCCCGGATACGCTTTCGTGTCGCCTTCGCTGACGAGGATCCAGAGGTTCTTGTCCTTCAGCGCTTCCATTTCCTGCGTGTTCCACTGGCAGGCGACAAGGAACTGTGCGGCAAAGAGGTCCGGATACTTATCGCTGATGGCGATGTTTGCCATGCCGCCCTGGGACTGGCCGGTGCCGTAGATGCGGTTCGTGTCGACGGCGTACGTGTTCGTGACATCATGGATGAGATCGGTGACGAGGGTGAGGCCCTTTGTCCAAACGTTTTCATCCGTCGTCATCATGCCGAGGGAGTCGACGAGTTCCTGTGGATACTGGACGGCAAGGACGATGGAAGGATGCTTCTTCTGCTCTTCCTCCGATGCCCAGACGGTCGCGCCGTTGCCCTGGACGAGGGTGATTTTCGGATCGCTGATATTCGTGCTGGCATCCGGGATGAAGACGAGAAGCGGGTAGCTCTTCGATTTGTCATAGCCCTTCGGAAGGTAGAGGTAGTAAGGGATCGTTGCCTTCAGGGCCGGATCAGTGTAAGTGTGCTTGATGAAACCGGAAATGTCCGGCTCAAGGACGGAAGTGTCCGTATAGACCGTCTTTCCAGCAGGGATGGTCTCCCCCCCCTTGGCCGTGCGGATCGGGCCGGTCTGCGTGACCTTCACGGAGAGGTCAGGCATGACGCGGTCGCTCTTCATGGACGCATCACCGTTCTTGGGGCCTTCCTTTCCTTTGGAGCCGCCCTGCTTAAAGGGCATATCGGACTGCGGATTCGTGTTCTTGATATTGATGATGACATACCTGCCGGCTTCCGTGGGTTCGCCCGGGGATGCCGTGGTCGCTGCCCAGACGGAGGCGATTTCCTTTCCTTCCACGGAGAAATCTTCCGCAGAGAGGGAAGTTGTCAGGATTTTCTCAGGATATTCGAGAGCGATTTGGGAGACCTGCTCGCCCCAGCCATAGTTGCGGGCGATGGAAGTGACCGAAGAAACGAGAGGGGCTGCTGTTTCAGCTGCCGGCGCAGTACTTGCCGGAGCAGGCGCTGCTGCCAGACTTGCGCCGCCTCCCAGAAGACAGAGCGCACATGCCAGTGCGCAGATCATTTTTTTCTGTTTCATGGATATTCTCCTTTCGAGCGGATGTCTGCTGTCCTCATTGTAGCACCGGGGAATATAAAAAAGTCAAGAGAAATACGTAGGGGAGGAAAGGAAAGAAATCGGGAGGAAATGGGAGCCATCCGCAGGAAATCCAAAAGTGACCACTCAGCCGAATGATAGAAGTCTTACGGATATAATAAAAAAATAAAATAAAAAATCAAAAGTTATAAAAGATTGGTAAGGCACGAAAAATCCCGATTGTATCGGATTTTCTTCGATATCTTTCGTTCTTCCGGCGCGAAACTGGCCGTTTGAAATAATAGACTATTTACTTATTTTGTCGAAAATATTAAAATAAAAATGAGACATAAGCATTCTTTGTGCAATGCTTATTTGATATATATAAGGACGTTCTAGGGTGAACGATTCAAGGCGGTGAATATGGATGTTGGATGAGAAAACGATTGAAGAGCTCCATTCCTATTATGACAGGCTCCCCGGGGGCATTTGTCTGGTCAAGGCAGATGATTCCGAGGAAATTTTGCTTGCCAACGCGGAGCTTCTGAATTACTACCAGTGCGCGAACTGGCAGGAGTTCAAGGAGCTGACCGGAGGGACGTACCGGGGCATGGTGGAAGCATCCGACTATATTCCGCTGAAAGATATCGTAAGAGTGAAGGGGCAGCCGGAGGCAAATTATGCCTACTTCCAGTTCCCGTACAGGACGAGAGAAGGCCATTTCAATAAAGGAAATGCGCTCCTGATCCGCACGACGCAGAAGGGGCTCGGGGACATCTGGTCCATCAATGTCATGAAGAGCAAGTACAGCCGCGCGCCCGGTGAGACGGAAAATATCACAGGGCTCCTTGGGGGTACTGCGTTCTACAAGCGTGTCAATGAACACATCCAGATGGAAAAGATCGACGGGACCGGCGGACTGTACTGTTCTGTCTATTTCAACCTCACGAACTTCAAATTGTACAACTCCAATTACGGCATTGAGCAGGGCGACGAACTGCTCCGGAAGGTGGCGGACGTACTGCGCGCGCATTTCCCGTACTCCATCATCGCCCACTTGAATGCCGATAATTTTGCCCTCGTTGCGCCGCGTGACGGCGTCATCGAGCAGGTGGAAGCCGTCTGCCGCGAAGTCGATGAAATGATCGACAATTTCAGCATCACACTGAAGGCCGGCGTCTTCTTCCGCGACCCGGACAATCCGTCCGAATATACAGCCAACAGTGCTTTCGATATGGCCAAGATCGCCTGCGACTCCATCAAGGGCGATGCCAGCAGGAGCTGGGCCACGTACACCGAGACGATGGGGAAGAACCTCGCTGCCCGCGCGTACGTCCTGGAGAATTTCGACCGCGCCCTGAGAAACGGCTACATCAAGATTTTCTACCAGCCTGTCGTCCGCACCCTGACAGGGAAGCTCTGCGGCATGGAAGCGCTCGCCCGCTGGGAAGATCCCGAAAGAGGCAGACTCACGCCGGACATGTTCGTTCCGGTCCTTGAAGATGCCAAGCTCATTTACAAACTGGACTCCTACGTCGTCGAGCAGGTCGGGAAACGTTTGCGCACGATGGAAGATTCCGGCATGCCGGTCCTCCCGATTTCCGTCAACCTGTCCAGCGCCGATTTCGATCAGGTCGATCCCCTCGACGTCGTCGAAAGAGTCGTCAGGAAGTACCGCCTGCCCAGAAGTTATATTCGCATAGAAATCACCGAAAGCGCCCTCGTCAAAAACGGCAAGAAGCTCCAGCGCGAAATCGACCGCTTCAGGAAAGCGGGCTACCAGTGCTGGATGGACGACTTCGGAAGCGGCTACTCCTCCTTCAATGTGCTGCAGAATTTCCACTTCGATGAACTGAAGATCGATATGGCCTTCCTGCGCAATTTCAATGACCAGAGCCGGAAAATCATCAAATCCATCGTCCTCATGGCGAAATCCCTCGGCGTCCATACGCTCGCTGAAGGCGCCGAGACGCAGGAACAGGTGGATTTCCTCCGCTCCGTCGGCTGCGAAAAGATCCAGGGCTACTTCTACGGTCGTCCGATGAAGTATGATGACCTCCGCGTCCACTGCCGCGACAAGAACCTGCGCGAAGAAACGCGTCAGGAAGAATTTGCCTACGACAAACTCGGCCTCATCAATGTCCTCACCGGTGCGCCGGTCGCCCTCTGCGCCGTCAATGACAAATCGATGAGAATCCTCTACGAAAACGACGCCTACAAGAAAGTCCTCGAAGACGTCAGCGTCAGCGACCTCCGCCAGGCCAATGCCAATCTGGCGGCCGACGACCTGCCGATGCACAAGAAATTCAGGACCTTCGTCGACAAAGCTGTCGACAGCATGAAGAAAGAATCGATGACCTACGTCGACAATGGAAAGTACCTGCGCGTCAATATGGAAATCGTCGCCAGGACGAACCAGATCAGCGTCGGCCGTCTGGCCCTCTACAACATCACATTTGACGATAAATTCAAGGAAACGAAGCGGTATGACGAAATCTTCAGAAACGCCATCCTCTTCTACGACGGGATCTACTATGTCCACATGGACACGGGCGTCCTCGAAGTCCTTGAGACCATTAATCCGCTCCTGAAAGCAGGTGACCGCATCCCGTATGCACGCCAGCTCATCGCGCGCTATGCGGCCCGCTTCATCCACAGGGATGATCAGGAACGCTTCATGCAGTATGCAGATGCCAAGAGACTGTATGAAATCGCGAAGGCATCGAAACGGTCCGAAGCGAACAACGTCTTCCGCGTCAAGCAGAAAGACGGCAACTACCGCTGGAAAGAATTCGACGCCATCGTTCTCTATAAATCCCAGTCCAAGGACCTTCTCCTCTGCCTCAGAGACGCCACCATGGAACGCCTCCGCGAAAGAGAAGAGAAAGTGCCTGAATTCTTCGAATCCTTCGGCTACGTGCCAAGAAATGAAACAAGGGACTACAACCAGCAGAACAGCCAGATTTTCATCAACAATGCCCTGCAGTCTTTCCTCGACTTCTCCGGCATCAAGTTCTTCTGGAAGGACAAGAACCGCCGCTTCAAAGGCGCTTCGAACGCTTTCCTCAATTACTACGGCCTGAAGCTGGAAGACATCCTTGGCAAGACGGACGAAGACACGGGCTGGCATATCAACGAAGGCCCGTACAAGGACGACGAATGGGCCGTCCTCCGTCATGGACGCGTGAAACGCCACGTCATCGGCCACTGCATCGTCAAAGGCGTACCGCACACCATTGCTGCCTCGAAATTCCCGATTTATGACGGCAATGAAATCGTCGGCCTCGCCGGCTACTTCAACGACGTCGACAAAGGACTCTGGCGCCAGGAGCAGCAGGTCAAGATCGGCCTCACCGATCCGGACACTGGACTCTTCGGCTTCCGCGGCATGATGATGACAGGCCTCCAGTATGCGGACAACTACCGCCTCCATGGAGAAGACTTCTGCGCTATCATGCTCGACGTGCCCGACTTCGATGCCACCGTCCGCATGTACGGCCCGCAGATCAGGAAGAAACTCCTGAAACGCATCCAGAAAGCGCTTGATACCTTCGACGTACAGAAACGCGCACTCGGCCATATCGGCGAAGGCGGCAATTTCCTCTGCTTCGTCAAAAGACAGGATGCCAAATCCATCCACAAGTACCTCATCCAGCTCGCCAAGAATATCCATGAAATCACCAAGATCGACGGATACGACTGCACCCTCTACCTGCGCTATTCGACCGCATGGTGCTCCGAGTCCAAGAACCTCGACGGCATGCTGCACCTCCTCATGGAACGTCTGAATGACCAGAAACTCTAGAAACGCAGCGAATCCGACTACATCGGCGACTGCATCTCCTTCGACAGGAGAAAGTTCGACGACATGGACGAAAGAGTCGCCATGAGCGATCCCGATACATACAACCTCGTCTACCTCAACAAAGCCCTCCGCCACGACCTGGGCCTGACAGAGGATGAAGACATCACAGGAAAGAAATGCTACGAAGTCCTCGAAGGCGCCAAGAGCCCGTGCGAATTCTGCACGAACGAACGCCTCTCCAGAGACTACTTCTATAAGTGGGTCCACCACGACGCAAGAACCGGCCAGGACTACATCATGCGCGACACCCTCGTACCGTGGCGCGGCAAGAACTACCGCTTCACCTTCTCGACCTGCCTGAAAGACTACGTAGGCAAGTACCTCAAGGAGAACGGGGAAATCGTCGGAAAATCCGCAGCGAATGAAATGATCGCCATTGCCCTCGACGAAAGAGATCCCGACGCCAGCATCGACAAAATGCTCGAAAGCATCGGGGAAGCCCTCAAAGCCGACAAGGTCATGATCTTCGAAGAAGATGAAGAAAACGTCTCCGCTACCTATGAATGGAAGAAGGAAGGCGTTCCTTCCACCATCGACAAACTCCAGAAAATCCCGCGCGAAAAGGCGAAAGCCCTCTACCAGGGCTACGTCCCCAGCGAAGTTACCATCATCAACGACCCGGAAAGAATGAACAAGGCCTTGAAAGACGGCAACATCAGTGCCGTCAAAATCAACAGCCTCGTCTCCGGGCACCTTGCCATCAACAGGAAATCCTTCGGTTTCGTCGAAGTCGTCAACCCGGCACCCGACAGACTGAAAGACGCCTCCCTCCTCCTGACAGCCGTCACCAGATTCCTCAGCGTCCTCATCCGCAACAGAGACATCTACAAACGCTTGAGACAGCTCGGGAACACCGACCAGCTCACAGGAGTCATGAGCAGGCACCGCTTCATGGGACTCATGCAGCACATCCCGCAAGGCGAACCCATCGCCCTCATCTACGCTGACTTCAATGACCTCAAAGACATTAACGACACCGACGGCCACGAAGCAGGCGATGAAGCACTCAGGAAAATGGCCTGCGCCATGTGCTCCGTCGTAGACCAGAACCGCGTCTTCCGCGTAGGCGGCGACGAATTCATAGCCGTCGCAGAAGAAGTCAACCTCGACGACGTCAAAGAAATCGTCAAGAAAATGAGACAAGCCTTCGACGAACAAGGCGTCAGCGCAGCCCTTGGCTACGGCATCTTCAAAATGCCCATAGACGACATAGAAGCCGCCATCGCCGAAGTCGACCACTGGATGTACTACGACAAACGCCGCGTCAAAGAAGAACAGCACAAAGACCAGGACTTCATCCCCGACCACCTGCCGGAAAAAACCGCAGGACAGAAGGAAGAAGGAAAAGAAAACCCAGAACAGTAAAAGGAGAAAAGGATAAGACCTTCACAACAGGGGGAAGGAGATCCTTTATATCTTCAAAAAGATAAAACCTTTACAACTGGGAAAGCAGAACAACCCGAGAACCGGGGGGAAAACATACAACCGGTAAAAACGAAAACCGGGAAACCGGGAAAAGCTAAGACCGGGAAATAAAAAACCATGCCAGACCAAAATGCTGGCATGTTTTTTCAGCCGAAGGCTGGTTTAAGGGTGTTTGACCTTGCCTCGTAGAGGAAGGTGGCGGCGGAGCCGACGGAAACATCATTTCCCAGCCTGTAAGGCGGCTGTATGGTTTTTAATCTCTCCTCTCTGCTGTCCGTTTTTAAGCCTTTCCTACTTTGCCATTTCCTCGACTCACCATCATAAAATTTCCTATTTCCTCAAATCACTCCCGCGGCTTGCTGTCAAAAAGTCGCATTTTGTCCAGCATGCGTGGTACATGCATGGGATTTACTAAAAATTATGATATAATAAAGAAAAAATAATTTATTTTTCTTTATAGGAGGAAATCACAAGTATGGATGACGGCCACATATGGGGCGAATTATTGATCATCATTTTGCTGGTACTGGCCAATGGGGCTTGTTCTCTGGCGGAGATTGCCATCGTAGGCGCCAGGAAGACGAAGCTGCAGGAAATGATTGACGCGGGCAGCAAGAACGCTGTCTACGCGCTGCGTCTGGCGGAGAAGAAGGAAGAACTCTTCTCCACGATCCAGGTGGGCATCACGACCATCAGCATCATCACTGGTATGTTTTCGGGCGCGTCGCTGGCGGGTCCTTTGGGGCGCGAGCTGGAGAAAATCCCGTTCCTTGCCCCGTATGCGCAGGGCGTCAGCATGGTCACCGTCATGGTGCTTGTGACGTACTTTTCATTGATTATCGGCGAGCTCGTCCCGAAATGGGTCGCGATCGCCATTCCGGAGAAAGCAGCCTGCGCCATTGCAAGGCCGATGATCCTTCTTGCGACCGTCTGCCGTCCGCTCGTGCTTTTCTCCACGTGGTCGACGAAAGTCGTCGTCAATCTAATCGGCGTGAAAATGGGCGGTGAGCAACCGGTCTCCGAAGAAGAAATCCGCGTCCTCCTCCAACAGGGGGCAGAACTCGGCACCTTCGACAAGGAAGAACCGGAAATCATCGACAATGTCTTTGAACTCAACGACCGCACCGCCGCTGACTGCATGACCGCGCGTCCGCAGCTGACATGGCTCGACCTGGAAGACACCGAGGAAAAAATCTGGAAAGACATGATGGAGACCACCCATTTCAGGCTTCCTGTCGGGAGCGGATCCCTCGATGATTTCAAAGGCCTGGCCGACCTTTCCGAAGTCCTTATGGACCAGCACCTTTACCCGGACAAACCGCTGAAGGCATCGCTCATCGAAAAAGTACGCCAGCCGCTCTTCATTCCGGAGACACTCATCCTGACGAAACTTCTCCGCTTCTTCCGCACGAAGGGCGTCCACGAAGCCGTCGTCATCGACGAGTACGGGACATTATCCGGCCTCATCACACTCCATGACGTCCTCGAAGAAATCGTGGGCGACATGCCGGGCGACAAGCAGGACATCATTGACGAGAAAAACAAATTTATCCGCCGCTCCGAAAACTCCTGGCTGGTGGAAGGGCTCTGCTCCATCGATGAATTCAGGGAATATTTCCACATCGAGGAAGAGCTGCCAGGCGAAGCGGAAGACTACTACAAGACTTTGGGGGGCTTTATCACCTACCTGCTCGGCTACATTCCGAAAGAAACGGAAAAAGCAACCTATGACCGATTCACATTCGAAGTCATGGACTGCGACAACCGCAGAGTGGATAAGGTATTGGTAACGGAAGGAACTCCTTCCGAGAAGGAGCAGAAAGAAAATGGCAAAAAAAATTGATGAAAAAACCATGCTGGAGAACATAGAAAACCTCCGCAGTGAACTTTCTGAAACAAAAGGATTCCTGCAGACATACATGCTCGATCCAGATCCCGACTCCCGCCCCGCTGAAGACGAAAGACTGAAAACCGTCGTCCGCCTCGCAGGAGAAATGGAAGATATCCTGGCCCAGCTCACCGGCGGCGTCCACACAGAAGAAGTCAAAGAAGAAACTCCGGAAGAAAAAGAAGCTGCTGCTGAAGAAGAAAAAGACGAAGAAGTCATCAAAGAAGCAGAAGAATCCGAATACACCGAAGAAGAACCAAAAGAAGAAGCTGATGACGAAGAAGACGAAGAGGAAACCGAAGAACCGGAAGAAGTCTCTCTCGAAGGCACTCCTGAAGAAACAGAAGAAGACGCAGAAGACGACTCCATCCCGGTAGCCCAGGACATCTCCGAACCCGCCGACGACATCAACCTCGAATACAAAACCCACGAACTCGGAACACCTGGCGAAGACGAAGACAACATCGAAGCAGACTGGAACCTGAACGAAGAAGACATGATGCCAGCCTTCCGCGCCTACGCCACCAGCGAAGAACTCGAAGAAAAGAAAAAAGAAAAGAAAGCAAAGAAAGACAAGAAAAAAGACAAAAAGAAAGCAAAGAAAGACAAAAAGAGCAAAAAAATGAACAAAGAAGCCGGCCTCTTCGCCGACGTCAAAACATTTGAGTAACAGAGAAGAGGTCACCGGAGACGGGGATGCAGCATTTCCTGGGCCGTAGGCCGGTCTTAACCTTGCTCCGGAAGGAGAAGGTGGCGGCGGAGCCGACGGATGAGTTGCATTTCCTCAAGGCGTTAGCCTTGGTTGCAAGGTTTTTATCGAGCAACGCGAGGTTTAAGGGTGTTAATTTTGCTCCGTCAGGAGAAGGTGGCGCCGAAGGCGTCGGATGAGATGTAGTTCCCAGCCTGTAAGGCGGCTGTATGGTTTTCTCATTTCTTGGCTGTCCCCGTTAGGGGAAAGTGGCGCCGGAGGCGACGAAAGGGGTTCATTTTCACTCCCTCCATCTTGCTTGTACGCTTTACACTTTCGTTCCAATTAAAGAGGATGTACGACGATCACTCGTTACTGCATCCCCTTTTTCATCTCAAAAGACAATTTGTTTCCATGAAAGAAGGAATCATTATGCCGAATTATGCCAAAGATGGCGAAGTCATGTACCACACCGGCCTGACCAAAGAAATGATAAAAGGCGCCAAATACGCCCTCGTTCCCGGCGACCCGGGACGCGTCGAAGGCCTTGCCAAAGCCCTTGATCCGAACGCCGCCTTTGTCGCCAGCCACAGAGACTTCACCACCTGGACCGCCGAAGTGAATGGACAGCCTATCCTCGTCATGTCCACCGGCATGGGCGGCCCCTGCGTTACCTTCGCCGTAGAAGAACTCGCCCGCCTCGGCGTCAAAACATTCATCCGCGTAGGCACCACAGGCTCCATGCAGGAAGACCTGAACCTCGGCGACATCGTCATCAACAAAGCAGCAGTCAGAATGGATGGCGCCTCCAAAGCCTACGCCCCCATCGAATACCCCGCCGCTGCCGACATGCGTGTCACACTTGCCTTAGAAGAGGCCGCAGGGACCCTGAAGATCCCCTTCAAAACAGGCATATCCGTCTCCACCGACAGCTTCTGGCCCGGCCAGGAACGCTACGACAGCTACGCCGGCTACGTCCGCCGCGCCTACCAGGGAAGCCTCGAAGAATACCAGCACCTCGGCTGCACCAACTTCGAAATGGAAAACGCCACCCTCTTCACACTCTGCGACGTCATGGGCCTTCACGCAGGCTCCGTCTGCGGCGTAGTCGCCAAAAGAACCGACAGCGAGACAGTCGCCCCGCACGACGTCTACGAAGAAGCAGAAAAAAGATTCCAAAAGACAGTCAAGCTCGCATTAAAAATGCTCACAGGACACTTTCTCGTGAGGATTTGAGGATAGAAAAAATAAATGGTACGAAAGGGGATGTGACAAAATTCATCCCAACAAAAAGGGCTCTGCCCCGGATCATTTGGTCCGGGGCAGAGCCTTTCGTGTTATAATTTTTTACAATGAAAAATAACAACACTAGCAATCATTTTACCGCAGAACAAGGCATTTTGCCAATGTTTCCCTCTGAGATTCTCAATGTCGATGATCCTGTTTTAATGTATGACAGATTTATGGAGGAAATCGATCTTAAAAAGTACCTTCGTTACATACCGACGCGTGGCGCTGGCAGACCCAGGTATAATCCCGTCAACATGCTGAAAACGATCATCTATGGTTTCGCAGAAGAAGGATATTGCTCTTTTAGAAAACTTGAAGATAATTGCAGGGTTAATATCAGATATATGTACCTGATGAATTATGAAGCCCCATCCTATCGGACATTCTGTCATTTCGTGAAGGGCTTTCTTAAGTATTCTCTCAAGGATATCTTTTATTCAATTACGAAAGAACTCTGCGGCAAACTCAACGTGGATTTGCAGCATATATATATTGACGGTTCCAAGTTTGAAGCGAACGCAAATAAATACAGCTGGGTATGGAAGAAATCCGCTGAAAAATCCCGCTACAAGCTTTTTGCCAAGATTACCAGCCTTTTTGAGTTACTCAATGATGATCTTAAGTATGACCATATGAGTGTAAACATCAATACAGAATACGCTCCGGACTATCTGCGTCTGGTATTGGATAAATTAAAAGAAATCTGGCAGATTGATGAGACGGCCTTTGTTCATGGAAGCGGGCATCGCAAGTCCGATCATCAACGCAAGTATGAGCAGCTTAAGGCATATACATCAAAACTTGAAGAATATGTTGAGAAGATACAGATATGCGGTACTTCCAGAAACAGTTATTCGAAGACCGATACGGATGCAACATTCATGCGAATCAAGTCGGACTACATGGGAAATGATCAGCTTCTGCCTGCATACAATGTCCAAATAGGTGTTGCCGATGAATTTATTGCCGTAATTGATGTTAACCAGTATCGTTCAGATATGGATTGCTTCGTACCGCTGATGGAGGAATTCCACGAAGTCTATGGGGCTTATCCTAAGTATCCTGTGGCAGATGCAGGATATGGATCTTTCAACAATTACATCTATTGCGAGCAGCACGGTATGGAAAAGTATATGAAATTCCCCATGTACAAGAAAGAAACGAAAGACAAGAAATACCATACCAATCCGTTTCGGCCAATAAACTTTAGAGTTGATGAGAATGGAACCATCCGTTGTCCAAATGACAGGGCTTTCAAATTTATCTATAGACATCTGGTCAGAGGGAACTTATACGGCAGGCAGGAGGAAGTATTTGAATGCGAAGACTGCCAAGGATGCCCGCTGGCAGAGCAATGTAAAAAGACCCCGAAGAACAAAAGAATCTCATTGAGCAGAGAACGGAATAACATGTACCAGGAGGTTCAGGATAATCTGGAAAGCATCCATGGAGCCCTGCTAAGAATGAACCGGTCAATCCAGGCTGAAGGAACTTTTGGAATCATGAAACATGACAGATGGTACAAAAGAATCGTCAGAAAAGGGATAGATTCTGTAAAAGCCGAGTTATACCTGGTAGCACTTGGCTATAATTTAAGGAAATACATCACAAAAATAATGCGTATAAGGATTGCCGCCTAAGACAATATAATTAAAAGTCTTATGGGGGTAAGGGGGCTTACGCGCATTTTTACGTAAAAGGCTTACAGCAGAGCTAAAAATGATGAAATAAAGACGCAAAAAAGAGGCTGCAACAAAATGATTAACCATTTTGTCACAGCCCCTTTCGTTGTCAGACTGCGCTGACGCCGCTAACACTCGCCTTCCCAGGGGAAGGGCCGTAGGCCGGTCTTAACCTTGCTCTGGAAGAGAAGGTGCGCCGTATACCAGTTGGCAATGATGGTAGGAGCAAGAATGACTCGAAAGTTTGTGTACGGGGCAGATGAGTTGCATTTCCTAGGCCATGGGCCGGCTGTATGGTTTTATCATCATTTCTCTCGCTCCCACCATTGCTGCTAAAATGCCAAGGTACGCCTTCTGTTTAGAAAAGATGGGAAAGAAGGCTCTTTCTTATTACACCTTTACAACCGCCCCAAGGTGCGAATGGGAACACCAACAACCGAACTTCGTTCGAGGAAAACAAGCCAACCTCGTTCCACTCGCAGAACCTTTTTATATGAAAGAAATTAAGGGATACTACACTCTTTCCCCCGGCAACAGCTAAAAGATTAGCCGGGCCCCCTTCCTCTCCGAGGCAGGTTTTCTCGATTCTGATGGATAGTATCGAACGAGCATCATACGATTATCATTTACGGTGAACGTATTTAAATCACTATTGATAATAGCCGTTCTCGCCGTTGCGGAAGGTTTTGACCTACCCCAGCGGGGAAGGAGTACCGGACTTCAACTGTTGCCGGGAAAGGGGTGCAGTATTCATTGGTTTTTATAAAAGGTTCCACGGACGAAGTCCGGTTTTCCGGTTTTGTGAGCAGAGCTCACCATCAAAAAAAGACCCTCGACGGGTCATTTTTTGATTCCTATTCTTCTATTCATATTCATACCATTACAATTTCGTCGTCATTCTCTTCACATCCACCGCATATTCTCCATAGTTGGACCAGGAGTTGATGACTTCTTCGATCGGGAAGATGGTGTTGATGGAGCGTTCGTCGGTGACGGTGAGGAGCTGGGAGAACCAGGTGTCCCGGGCGAGCATGAGGGTCTTCTTGTCCATGTGGAAGAGGAGGGCCATGTCGAAGGAGACTTGGTAGGCTCCGTGGTTGACGTTGACGTAGTCGGTGACGATTTCTACTGAATTGATCTTGCCGCCTACGGGGAATGTGCTGTAGGGGAGGTAGAATTCGTCTCTCTTCAGCTGCCCCTCGTTTCTGAACGGGTGGCAGGTGAAGCAGGTCATGCTTTCCATGGCTCCGAAGAAGGGGAGCTGTTTCGGTTCATTGGCGACTTCTATGATTCCGTCATTGAGATGGATCCGGCAGTTTCCGTAGGTACGGGAAAATCGCTCGTCTTTCGCACATTCGTAAGAAAGGAGTGTGGATCCCTTGGTGCGCGAAAGCAGCGCGCGCATGCTCTTGGTGAAGGTAGCTTCTACCATGATGGTTCCCTTTCCCCCCGGCGGGTGCCGCATCCGGTTCTATGCAGGGGAATGGCCGGCTTAATTCACGTTGGTTATCGGACTTGCCTCCAAATTTTGTGGGTGAGGCGTGGCCGCGAAGCGGAGAACCAGGTACCCGGCGATGCCGGATAGAAGTGATCCGAGGAATATGCCGACTTTCGCAAGTTCGCGGGCGTCGCCTGGAGGAAATGCGAGAAGGTCGACGAAAAGACTCATCGTGAAGCCGATGCCGCAGCAGAGTGCTATGCCGTAGACATGTGTCCAGGTCGCAGCTGCCGGCATGGGAACCAGTTTTGTTTTGACTAGGATATACATTGTCCCGAAGACTCCGACCTGCTTGCCCAGGAATAGTCCGATGGCGATGCCAAGGACCACGGGCTGGAACAGATCCGAGATCTGGAAATGACCGAGATAAACACCGGTATTCGCAAATCCGAAGAGGGGCACGATGAGGAAAGTGACCCAGTTCGTGAGGGCATGCTCCCATTCCTGTACCGGGGAGACTGTGCGCCCTTCCCGCATGCCGCGGAAGGGAATGGCGGAGGCGAGGATGACGCCTGCCAGTGTCGCATGAAGTCCCGAGCGGAAGACGCAGTACCAGAGGACGATGCCAAGCATGAGGTAGGGGATCGGACGGATGTAACCGATTCTGTTGATGTAGAAAAGGAGAGCCGTGACCGCCGCTGCGCCAAGAAGGTACATCCACGCAAGTTCCTGCGTGTAGAAGAGAGCAATGATGACGATGGCCATGAGATCATCCATGACGGCCAGAGTCGTCAGAAAGACTTTCATGGATATGGGAACCCGGGAGCCCAGGACGGAGACGATGCCTATCGCAAACGCGATGTCGGTCGCCGTCGGGATGGCCCAGCCGGAGAGATACTCAGGATAAGAGAAATTCACGATCGTGTAGACGATGGCCGGACAGATGAGCCCGAAGAAGGCCCCGATGCCCGGCAGGAAGCGCTTGGCATTCGTGTTCAGCTCGCCATGGATCATTTCCCGTTTCACTTCCAGTCCCACCTGCAGGAAGAAGATGGCCATCAGCACATCATTGATCCATAAGTGCACAGGAAGAGGACCCAGCTCAGCATGAAGGAAATGCTCGTAGTAAGGAGCAAGACCGGTATTCGCCATCACAAGGCCCAGGATTGCGGCCAGGAAGAGGAGCACTCCGCCCGCCGACGCAGATTGAAAGAAGAATAAGAGTGGATTCATAGGTTAACCTCCGATTTAGCTTCTCTTTGGAGAGAAAGGAACATTTCCGTATAAGAAAAGGATTTGTCACTTCCTATACGTACGCAACAGATCCTTTCCCTGAAAGATGGAGTTATAGTAGGGGTAACACATTCGTGTTTATCTATATCTATTTATATTATATCATCACTTTTCGATATAGCAAATTATTCGCAAATAAATTTTCAATAAAAAATCGCGAAACCCGAAGGAAAAAAGGGATTTCGCGACGATATTGCTAAAAATAGTCTTATATAGAGATTTTCTTTGTACTATTCCTAAATTCCGTAGGAGTCATGTGGAACGTCCGGCTGAAGAGCTTGGTGAAATAGCTCTGACTCGTGAAGCCGCAGTTGAAGGCGATGTCTGCCACGGAGGTGTCCGTGTACTGCAGAAGCGAGCGGCTGACCTCGAGACGGTAGTCGTTCACGAAGTCGATCGGCGAGCTTCCCATGTAAATCTTGAAAAGCGAGCAGCACTTGCTGCGGGACACCTTGCCGGCCGCGGAAATGTCCGCCAGCGTGATCTTTTCCTGGTAATGCTCGTAAATGAAATGGACCATGTCCTTCTGGACAGCACGGTCCGAGAAGGAAGGCTGCGGGAGCGCATTCAGCATCGGAGGGAATGAACGGTAGAGGTAGTAAAGAAGCATGTGGATGAGAGCCACCGTGCGGAAAGGCGCTGCCGGCTCCTTGCTGTCCTTGGAAGCCTGCAGTTCCCTCAAAAGGCGCTGCACCTTGGGTGCATCATCCGAGCCCGCAGGGATGTAGAAATACTCCCGGCTCGCATTCTGGAGGAGCGGGCGGACCAGCTTCTCCCGGATTTCCTCATTTGCCGTCAAAAGCGCAGGATTGGCCAGGATGCGCATGAAGACTGTATCCTCCGGCTTCGTCAGGTTCCTGTGGATCGCTCCCGGAAGGACAATCAGCGTCGAACCCTTCTGCAGGGAAATAACGGATTCGTTCAGCTGGAAATCCAGCGTCCCGTCCAGGATCGTCAGACATTCCAGCTCGTCGTGCCAGTGAGTGATCGTTCTGTATGATTTCTGCTCGCCCTTCTTCTCCTTCTGCACATAGAAAGGCGAGGCTTTCGCACCCGGCATGGCAGGCGCGTCGGGCAGAATCGTGAATGGTTTATCCATGAAAGTCTCCTTATCCAAAAAAGCGATAGAGTACGATTGTTATAAAAATAAGTCTTGAAAAAATCTTTACAAACTTGAGTGCACATTATTATTATAACAAATATAGAAAGATTTGAAAATAAACATGAGAATTACCATCAATTCCATAAAACACCTATGGAAATTTCCACTGTATCTGTTACAATAAGATAATATATAATTTTTTCAATATTACAGACACATTGTACGGAAAATCCGCGTAAAGACAGGAGTTTTACATGTACGAAGAAACAACCATCGCAGCGATTGCGACAAGCCCGGGCGAAGGCGGCATCGGCATCATCCGCATCAGCGGCATCGACGCCTGCTGCATCGCCGATAAAATATTTCAGGCCAGGGGCGGGAAATTCGCCGAATCCACGCCATACCTCATGCGCTTCGGCCACGTCGTCAGAGGAGACAAAACCATCGTCGACGAAGGCCTTGCCGTATTCATGAAAGCGCCGCACTCCTACACAGGAGAAGACGTCGTCGAAATCCAGATCCACGGATCCATGGAAGCCCTCCGTCAGACACTCGCGCTCGTCCTTGAAAACGGCGCCGTCCCGGCAGCCAGAGGCGAATTCACGAAACGCGCCTTCCTGAACGGCCGCCTCGACCTCACACAGGCCGAAGCCGTCATGGACGTCATCGAAGCCAAAGGTGCCGCTGCGCTTTCCCAGGCAGAAAGCCACCTCTCCGGGAAACTCTCCAGCTTCGTCCACACCTGCCGCGACGAACTCACCGACCTCATCACGAAACTCGAAGTCACCATCGACTACCCGGAAGAAGACCTCGAAGACCTCACCAACGAACAGATGGAAGAAGGCCTCGTCACCATCCAGAAATCCCTCGCTGATCTCCTCCAGAGATCCGAAGAAGGACGCATTATCAAAGACGGCCTTAGGACAGCCATCGTAGGACGCCCGAACGCAGGGAAATCCAGCCTTCTGAACGCCCTTCTCCAGGAAGACCGCGCCATCGTCACCGACATCCCCGGCACCACAAGAGACACCATCGAAGAATCCATCAAAATCGGCGGCGTCCCCTTAGTCCTCATGGATACAGCCGGCCTTCGCGAGACAGACAACCGCGTCGAACAGATCGGCATAGAAAGAGCCAGAGCCTCCATGGAAAAAGCCGACCTCATCCTCGCCGTCATCGACGGATCCCAGCCGCTCACCCCGGATGACAGGAACCTCCTTTCCTCACTCAAAGGAAGAAACGCCATCGTCATCCTCAACAAATACGACCTTCCGCAGGAAACAGAAATCGAAGACGTCAGAGAACTTTCCGGAAACATCCCCTGCATCCGCCTCTCCGCCCAATACGGAAGCGGCATGGACGACCTCAAAGAAGAACTCAGAAAAATCACCGGTCACCAGGACGCAGACGCAGGAAGAGAACTCTTCCTTACCAACCTGCGCCACGTAGACCTCGTCAAGAAATCCCTGGCAAGCGTAGAAAGAGCCTTAGAATCCGTCAGAAACGGCATGCCCGCCGACTGCATCGTAGTCGACCTCACCGAAGCCTGGACCCAGATGGGCGCCATCACAGGCGACACCGTAGACGACGAACTCATCAACGGCATCTTCGAACGCTTCTGCGTAGGGAAATAAAAGAACAAAAACCAAAGCGCCAAGGTACGAACGGAAAAACAGAACTCGCTGCCCTCGTCATTCCAGAGTCCTGCACTGCTGCCGCAGCGCAGAAAAAATCCATGGTACGATTTAATATCTAAAAGCTCTTTCTTATTACACCTTCAAAACCGCGGCGGAGCGCGAAGGGGGAAACAAGCAAACTTTGCTGACGCAAGCGGAAAACATGCCAACCGAGAGGTGTTCATTGCGTTTTTTTCGAGCGAAGCGAGGTTTAAGGGTGTTAACCTTGCTCCGAAGGAGAAGGTGGCGCCGGAGGCGTCGGATACAGCAGTTCCTCAAGGCGTCAGCCTTGGTTGTATGGTTTTCCAATCCTTCCAATCTTTTCCCATCCCTTTCAATCTTCCATCCAGAGGATGTCCCTTTCATCCTCTTTTTATTTTTCTGCCCTATACTTTGAAATAGAGCTATTTTTCTTATATAATATGGTATTGTGAATAGAGCAGAATTTCTTCTTACGAAACACTCTGCTTTGCTTTTTTTGAATCAGAAAGAAGGATACCCATGTATCTGATAGATACGTATGACGTGATCGTGGTCGGCGCCGGCCATGCCGGATGCGAGGCGGCGCTTGCTGCTGCCCGGATGGGCATGAAGACGCTCCTTACCACGATTTCACTCGAGAACGTGGCCATGATGCCCTGCAACCCTGCCATCGGCGGACCGGGCAAGAGCCATCTTGTCAAGGAAATCGACGCACTGGGAGGAGAAATGGGCATCGCTGCCGATGCTACCGCCATCCAGATGCGCATGCTCAACCTTGGAAAAGGCCCGGCTGTCTATGCCCTGCGCGCCCAGTCCGACAAGAGCGAATACCACCGCTATATGAAGAAAGTCGTTGAAAACACAGATAATCTTGACCTCAAACAGATCCAGGTCATGGACATCATCGTCGAAGACGGCAAATGCGTCGGCATTACGACCGAACTCCATGAAGAATACCGCGCCAAGGCAGTCATCCTCTGCACAGGCACCTACCTCGACAGCGAAATCATCATCGGCGAGACCATGTACTCCGGCGGCCCGAACGGCATGAGACCCTCCGTCGGACTCTCCGAAAACCTCAAGAAGAGAGGCATCAAGATCCTCCGCTTCAAGACAGGCACACCGAGCCGCGTCGACATCAGAAGCCTTCACCTCGACCACATGCAGCTCGAAGAAGGCGACCCGCAGAACCATGCCTTCTCCTTCATGAACGAAAGAGAAGACAGGAACCAGAGAAACTGCTGGCTCACCTATACAAATGAAGAGACCCACCAGATCATTTGCGACAACCTCATGCGCGCACCCAAGTACGCAGGCCTCATCCATGGCGTCGGCGCCCGCTACTGCCCGTCCATCGAAGACAAAGTAGTACGCTTTGCCGACAAGAAACGCCACCAGCTCTTCATCGAGCCGGAAGGCCTTGATACGAACGAAATGTACGTCCAGGGCATGTCCACATCCATGCCGATCGACGTCCAGTACGCCTTCCTGCGCACCATCCCGGGCCTCGAAGACGTCAAAGTCATGCGTCCGGCCTACGCCATCGAGTATGACCTCCTGGACCCGCTCCAGCTCTATCCGACCCTCGAACTCAAGAAACTCCCGGGCCTCTACTCCGCCGGCCAGGCCAACGGCACAAGCGGATACGAAGAAGCCGCGGCACAGGGCCTCATGGCAGGCATCAACGCAGCCCTCAAGATCCAGGGGAAAGATCCCTTCATTCTCGGCCGCCACGAAGCCTACACAGGCGCACTCATTGACGACCTCGTCACCAAAGGCACCAACGAACCGTACCGCATGATGACAAGCCGCAGCGAATACCGCCTCATCCTCCGTCAGGACAATGCAGACCTGCGCCTCACCGAAAAAGGCAGACAGATCGGCCTCGTCGACGACGCAAGATACGAACATTTCCTCAGAAGAAAGAAAAACTTCGAGGATGCCATGGAATACATCCGCACCGCGCGCTTCACACCGAAGCCGGAAATCAATGAAGCCCTCGAAAAAGCAGGCACAGCCCCGCTCACCACAGGCATCGGCGCCGACCAGATCCTGAAACGCCCGGAAATGACATACAGAAAAATGATTGAAATCCTGGGATGCCTCGAATTTGACCCTGAAGCCATAGAGGAAATGGAAATCACCGTCAAATACGAAGGCTACATCGCACGCCAGGAAGCAGCCGTCAGGAAAGCAGCCAAGATGGAAAGCGAGAAAATGCCCGCTGACATCGACTATCTCCACATGGATGGCATCTCCATCGAAGCACGCCAGAAACTCGACGAAGTCCGTCCGCTCTCACTCGGACAGGCCTCCCGCATCTCCGGCGTATCACCAGCTGACATGTCCGTCCTGATGGTTTATATTAAGAGAAGAAAAGCCGAAAAATAATTATAAGGGAAATGAGCCGCAAGGCTCCGGTTTGAAGGGGGGAAACATATGACAATCGCAGAAATGATGCAGCTGTCCGTACTTGCGGGGCGAGAGGACGCCGCGCAGAAACTCTTCGCCTACAATGACCTCGTCATGGAAATGAGCGGAAAGATCAATTTGACGGGCATCAAGGACCCTGAGGAGAGTCTGATCAAGAACGTCTACGATTCACTGACCGTCTACGAAGAAAAGTATTTTCCAGAAAACGCAAAACTCCTGGATCTTGGCACAGGCGCCGGCTTCCCCGGCGTACCCCTTGCCATTCTCCGGCCTGACATCCAGGCAGTCCTGGCAGATTCCATCCAGAAAAAACTCACCTTCGTCGAAAACGCATGCCAGAAACTAGGCATCAAAAACGTCAAGTGCCTTCACATCCGCGCCGAAGAAGGCGGAAGAAGAAGAAAAACCAGAGAATCCTTCGACATCGTCACAGCCAGAGCCGTGAAAATGCTCCCCGTTATCTCCGAATGGGCCCTCCCATTCGTCAAGGTCGGCGGCGTCTTCGCAGCCATGAAAGGCCCGGGCGCCTTAGATGAACTCAAGGAATCCGGCAAAATCCTCCGCGAACTCAACGCAGAAGTAGAAGAAGTCAAAAACCTCGAACTTCCTACAGGAGAAAAACGCTGTATCCTCTACATCAGGAAAACAGCCCCATGCCCCAAGACATACCCAAGAAAAATCGGCATCGCAGAAAAGAAACCGATACTGGGGGAATAATAGTAGTTACGAAAAAAGGACCCATCGAGGGTCCTTTTTTCGTTGTCAGGCTACGCTGACGACACCGGAAAACCGCGGTAAAACCGCGTGGAACTACATCTCATCCACCGCAAGCGGTCCCCCTTCTCCTGTCGGAGCAAGGTCACCCGTCGAGAGTCCTTTTTTTGTTGTCAGACTACGCTGACGACACCGGAAAACCGCGGTAAAACCGCGGAGAAATGCAACTCATCTACCGCAAGTGGTCCCCCTTCTCCTGACGGAGCAAGGTCAAAGGCATTCTTCCCCGCTGGGGCAGGTCAAAACCTTACGCATCGTTGCGAACCGATATTATTAACTGCGATGTACTGAGTCTTGTCTTTTCCGTTCCCTCACTCAATGGCGGCCGGTATCCTTATGGGATTCTTCTCCGGGGCTTTCCACTCGAGTTCTTTTCTTCCTGCTTTCGGGGAGAGGACGTCTCTCACCAGGCGGATGTGGCGTTCTACGGTGGGGAGGGACCAGTGGGTCAGAAGCTCTCGGCCTCCCGAAAGGCCTATGATGCATTTTCCCTCGCCATCGGTGTAAAGGCTCCGGATGGCGGACAGGCGCACGTATCCCAGTGATGGCGCTTTGTCCGAAAGTTTGACCTGTACAAATATAGATCCGTCGTTAAAAAGAAGACCCGTCCCTCTCTTTCCTTTGAAAAGCTTCCTGCATGCCTGATTGTCATTCCCCATGAATGACGCCATCGTCTGCATATATTTTTCTACCGTGCAGTACGACATACTCTCCCACCAGTCCTCATAAATCACCAGGCACGAGGAAGCAGGGCCGGTGACGCAGGGGACAAGCGCAATGATCCTTGATGGTTCCACTTGCTACTCCTGTATTAGACTCACTTCGTTCCGAAAATCCGGCAAGGCTCCGGGAAACAGGAGCCAGCAGGGAATGGCAGCCTTCCCCGCGCCGTCAGGCGGCCGCATCTGCCGCCTCGGGTCTTGATGACCTCTTTAGCAATTATAAACATTTGTTCTACTTTTAGCAATACTATCAATTTCACCGAAGCTTTGCAGCTACCAGTCGTGATGAAAAACACTGTTTCTCCTTTCCCGAGAGCCGCTAACCTCGCCTTCCCAGACGGGGAAGGGGGACCGCTTCGCGGTGGATAGGGTTAATTACCGACAGCCGGAGGCTGGTTTTATGGTTTCTAAAGGTGCAGTAATAAGTAAAAGGATAGGGTTAATTACCAACAGCCGCAGGTATATAAGTTTAAGACAAATAAGAACTGAGCTCTTTTATTTCTTCATCGCAGAGCTGCCCCCACGGGGGAAGTGGCGCCGTTAGGCGACGAAAGAGGTGTAGTTGTTTCTAAAAGGCGAAGCATCATCGCACAAGGTTTTAAACCCTCCCCGGACTTTTTCTCCTCTTTTTCCGATTTTCTTATTGAAGGCCATATCTATATATAAGGAAAAGGAAAGGAGGTGGGATGATGTGGCGTGATATTGAAGAAGCGGCGCGGCGGCTGATGGATTTGTTTCCTTTGAAAGCGGCGGCCGGGGTCTGCTTATTGTCTTTGGAGCAGCATGCGCTGATGTTCCTGGCGTTTTCGCTCCTGGTGGCTATGGACTGCCTTTCGAGGTGGCTGGCGATCAGCGCGGGGATGCTGAAGGAAAAGTCGGGGGAGATTCCTCCCCTGCTGCTCTCGCTTCTCTCGATTCCGGAGGCGCGGCGTAAGGGTTTGATATCCAGTAAGGTGATGAAGGAAGCCGGGCTTTCGAAGCTCTTTCTTTACAACATTTGCGTGATTGCTGCGGGCCTCGGGGATTATCTTCTGTCATCAGCCGGAAGCCCCTCGGGCCTCTCGGCCATCGCAGTCAGCTATTTGTCATCGGCCGAAGCCCTGTCCGTGACGGAGAACCTCTCCGAGGCAGGCGTGAAATCCATGGCAGGATTATTGGAATTATTCAGGAAGAAAGAATCATGAGAAAAGGAATTGACGTATCTTGCTTCAACGACGGAGTCGACTGGAAGGATGTGAGAGGAGCAGGGATGGAATTCGCCATCATCCGCCTGGGCTATGGCCACAGGCACCTGGACGAACTCTTCTACAAACACGTGAACGGCGCCCTCGACGCCGGCCTCTTAGTCGGCACCTACTATTACAGCTACGCCCTCTGCCCCGAGGACGCCAAAGACGAAGCCCGCTTCACCGTAGACATCTTAGAGGACTGCGGCCTTCCGCCCGAACGCCTCGCCATGGGCTGCTGGTTCGACATGGAAGACGCAGACGAATGGAAAACCAAACATGATGCCCTCGATCCATTCCTGTTGACCGACATGTGCGCTGCCTACGTAGAACAGATGGAAGACCTCGGCTACCCCGCCGGCGTCTACGCATCCCTCTCCTGGCTCGAAGACCTCATCGAAACAAGAGACCTGCCCCTCGGCACACCCCTCTGGTGCGCCCGCTGGGGAAATGAACCAGGCTTCCCAGGCGTCCGCCTCTGGCAATACACCGACAAACTCCCCATCGGAAACCAATACTTCGATGGAGACATCTGGTTCTAAAAAGAATAACTGATGAAAATCAGAAGAACACATGAAATAAGAAACAGCTGTGGAAAAAGCAGCTGTTTTTTAGTGCGGGAAAGAGAGTAGATTCCCAAGCAACGCGAGGTTGTGCGGTTTTTCTTCAGCCGAAGGCTGGTTTAAGGGTGTTGACCTTGCTCCGGCAGGAGAAGGTGGTGCGGATTTGTTAATACAGACAAATAAATATCATAAAAAATCTAATCGTAACTTAATCTTAATCATGCAGCCATTGGAGCTGCGTTGAATACTTCCATTGGGGCTAAAAGATGTAATTTGCGCTGAATGCGTTTGTTGTTGTAGAAGTAGATGTAGCCGTTGATCATGCTTACCACTGCTTTGCGGCTGGTGAATTTACGTGTGTAGTAACGTTCGCGCTTCAGCATTCCCCAGAACCCTTCCATCAGACCGTTGTCTGCACAGCAGCCTACGCGGGACATGCTGTGAACCAGTCCTGCTTTTTCAACGATCTTATGGAATCCGTTGCTTGTATACTGGAATCCACGGTCAGTATGAATCATTGGATGTGCTCCTGGATTCTCTTTAAGTGCCTTTTCCATTGTCTCAAAAGCCAGTGCAGTATTGTTTCTGTCGCCGATGACATAAGAGACAATCCGACGGTCATGGCCATCAATAATGGCGCTTAAATATAACTTATGCAAAACTCCATCAGCCGTTGTGTATTTGAATTCGGTGACATCCGTCATCCATCTTGCATTGGATACGCCTGCATCGAAATCACGGTTCAGCAGGTTTTCAAAAATGTACTTTGGATCCTTTGCGTTACGAGTGCAGCCATCAGTCTTGTATTTGATCACGGACTTAATATTAAGTATCCGCCTGACACGAAGAACCAGACTGTCACTTACCATAAGGTGGCTCTCGCTATACTTCTTGATCCAATCGTTCATCCGGCGGTATCCCATATCCGGATATTCCTGATGGATTTTCACGACCTCCTGTGCGACCTTTTCTCTCAGCAGTTCACGGCCGCTCTTAATATGATTCAGCCAGCCGTAATAAGCTGCCCTGGAGACCTTTGAGAGTCGGCAGAGACTTTCTATGGAGATGTTGGTTTCTTCATGGACTTCTTTTATGGCTTTAAAATCTCTGAGAAGGTGAGTAAGGCTGAATCCTTCGAGGAACGCAACCTTTCCTCTATCTCCATCTTTTTTTTTAGCAGGGCAATCTCTGCTATAAGATCCTTCTTCTCTTCAAGAAGTCTGGCATTCTCCTGACGCAGCCGTTCTTCTTCGGTCCGGGGCGTTTGGAGCCTGATTGGCTTTCCTCTGTAATCCTCAAGACCAACTTCTCCCATCTCCTTGAACTTTTTTACCCATGTGTAGAGTGTTTGGTAGGACATGTTGTACTTCTTGGCTATCTTGTTGTAATCGCATCCACTGGCGATGCACTCCTGAACGATTCTGACTCGCTCTTCCTTGACCGATTGCTGGCGTTTGCCCATAAGATCTCCTCCTTCAGAAACGAGGTCTGTCAACTTATGCTCATTATACGCCTCAATCCATGTTTTAAGGGAGAGAGTGCCGGAAATTCTGTATTTGGCACAGACGGAAAGCATGGAAACGCCGCCTTTAAGATATTCCTTTACGGCCTGGATCTTCATCTGATTGGAGTAGTAAGACAAATGCTGCCTGGGCCGCAATCCCTTAAAGCCCTCCTCTTTATACCGGAGAACCCATTTTCTGAATGTTATGCGGCTCATATGAAGATTTTCAGCTGCCTGGGTAATCGTAACACCCTGATAGAGATATGAAGCAATCTGGTCTAACATTTCCTCCGGGGACGCTTTGGTTTTACATGGCATAAGAATGACCTCCTAATATATTTATGATATTATTCTGTCTTTCTTGTTGAATCATACCAAAGGTGGGAAATTTCTGCTTTTTAAAAATTTCTCGGATGAGATGTAGTTCCTAGGACATGGGCCGGCTGTGCGGTTTTTATCATCACTTCCCCCAAAAAATTTTCCTCTTCCCACCTCTCTCTAATCCCTATTTTTGCTCTTACAGATTCTCTAAGCTCAAATTTCGCTCTTACAGAATCTGTAAGCCTCATAGATGGCTCTACAGGAGCTGGTAGCAAACTTGTGTTCGCACCATCGTTCTTGTATCCTGAAACCATCCGGAAATAAAAAAGAGCGCTCGGAAAGATTACAAGCGATGAAGAAAGGAATCACGTATAACGAAGAAAGTTTTGAAGAAGACAGGAGACTTGTCAGACTCTGGAAGGAAGGGGACAGGGACGCAGCCGAGGAGCTGCTCAGGAAGTATGATCCCCTCATCTGCCGCGAAGCGGCCAGTGCGAGAGAGGAGGACCGCGAAGACCTCAGGCAGGAACTGCGCCTCGCATTTCTTGAAATCAGCAAAGCGTACGACGAAAAGAAGAAAATCTACTACGCCTACTTCATGAAAATCCGCCTCCACTACGCCAAGGTCGACTACATCGACCAGGACAACCGCCGCCGCGGCAAGGACACCGCCTGGCCCGAAGGCTTCGACCCCGCAGACGAAAAAGAGGAGGCCCCGGATATGAAGGACCTTCTCCTCTTTGTTAAAGACCTGCCCCTGGGACCCGTCGAGAGGACACTCCTGGACTCTATCCTGGCAGGCGACCCCAACAACGTCCAGATGAAAAAGATCCACAAGAAACGCTCCGGCTACTACAGCGCCAAAGCCCGCCTTGTAGACATCCTCCGCCAGCATAAAGAAGAACTTAGAGAAATTTTAAAATAATCCCGGACTTTTCTTATCCAAATTCCGATTATATAAACAGAAGGGCAAGAAGAAAGGAACAACCCGGCCGGCAGGTTGAAAAATCCGAAGCATCCCTTCAGGAAAGGAAGAATAGACATGAAAGAACTCGTAATGGTATTCGACACCAATGGCACATCCAAGATGACCATCTCCATCGACAACCCGAAAGAGGAAATCGCCCTCTCCGACGTACAGGCAGCAGCTGAAAAACTGATCCCGATCCTGATCACCAGCAGCGGCGCAGAAATCACCGCCCTGAACAAAGCCTCCATCGTCACCACACAGACCGAAGTCCTCGAATAATTTTTTGGCCGATAACGGCAGAAAGGAAACACAACTATGGCAGTCAAGAAAACAGTCTCTGACGTAAAACTTCAGGTTCGCCTCAACAACGGCACCACATCCGGCGGCAACATCGCCATCAAGAACATCAACCTGAACAACCTGAAACTCGACGCTACCGAACAGCAGCTCATCGACGCAGGCAACGCAGTAGCCGCCCTCGTCTCCCTCCCCCTCGTAGGAGTCAGACGCATCGAAGACGGCGACCTCACCAACGAAGAATAATCGCCTGGTGAATGATCTGGTGAAACCTCCCAGAGAGAAATAGATCCATTAAGAAATCCCTCGCCCCGCGGGGGATTTTTTAATGCGCGGAAAACCGGATGCAGGGAGTCGATCCTGCTCTGGAAGGGGAGAAGGGCCGTAGGCCGGTCTTAACCTTGCTCCGGGAGGAGAAGGTGGTGCGGAGCCGACGGATGAGTTGCATTTCGGACAGACTTTAGTCTGGTTTTGTGGTTTTCAACGAACGAAGTGAGGTTTAAGGGTGTTAACCTTGCTCCGAAGGAGAAGACCTGCTACACAAGAACAAGCCCCAATTTTAATTTTTTGGTATTTTTTGAATTTCTTATAGAATTTCTTGTCGGATTTCCTGACTGATCCTAACTGATTAGATTTTGGAGTTTGCCTGACTAATTCATTGCACTACGAAAAAGCCGATCTCACACTCGGCTTTTTCCGCTTTTCTTCACTTGTTTGCCTTATTTACGCAGCAAGGCCTAAGTCGCGATACAAATGCATCACCCGGCCGTAGTATATTCGTAAAAACTTAGCCATTCCTGCTACTTTTGCTACTTTTTTATACTTCCCGAATTGCAATAATAAGTTGAACACCCGGCGAACCTTTATGCAGTAAGTGCTGCAAGCATTTCTTCCCTAAAGCACTCCTCGGGTGTCTTATAGCCGAGTATTTTTCTTGGCAGGGTGTTGGCCCAGCACTCTACTCTGGAAATGTGTTCCACTGGGTAATCCTGGATTTTCTTCCCTTTGGGAAGAAATCGACGGAATAAGCCGTTGTGATTCTCATTCGTACCTTTGTCGCTGGAGCAGTACGGATGCGCATAATAGATCCGTGTGTGACTTAGTTTCTCTAGCTCCGACAGGCTAGAAAACTCACTGCCATTGTCTGTCGTAATGCTGAGGAACACTTGGCTGAAACAGCCGCGGAACATTCCATCCTTCAATTTTCTGAAGGCTGCTATTACAGAGGCACTTTCCTTGTTGGGCAGTTTTCTGATGAGGGAACAGCGTGTCTTGCGCTCAACCAGAGTCAGCAGTACTTCGTCCTTTGAGCGAGATCCCAGTACAAGGTCACACTCCCAATGCCCGAAATCCTGACGCTCATCCACAGAAGGATCGCGCTCATCTATACTGCGGCCGAACTTCTTCTTACGCTCACGAACCCGCTTCCTGGCGTTTTTTCGCTTGACGCGCAAGGGCAGGTCAATACTCTTGATTTTTCCTAGGAGCCCCAGCGTGACATAGTTGTACAGGGTTTTCGTACAGACCATCTCGCCACGTTGAAATTCTCCCGTAACCAGTGCCCTGCCAAAGCAGGCATCGAGCGACCAGTGATGTTCCTGAAGTCTCTTCTGCACATAGTCGAGGAATGCTTCCTTTGCTATGGCGTCGCATTTGCGACCACAGTTTTCGCGATGCGCCTCATAGGTGCTTTGCCCGTCTGCTGCGCGATAGCGTTCCACCTTGCCGTTATAGCAAAGAACCTTGCCACGCTTCACCTCGTTGCGTACCGTATTGACACAGCACCCAATCTCACGGGCTATGCTCCGATACGATTGCTTGTCGCGGAGACGCGTTTGGATAATGACTCGTTCCTCAAAAGTTAAATGAGCCCCTTTTTTGCGTAACGTATCCGTGGTAAAATGATTTTGATCCATAGCGATTCTCCTTTGTGGTTGTGTTTTTTGTGCAACTACATTTTACCACAAGGGTTCGCTATGGATTTTTAAGTGTTCAACTTAATTATACAATCCGCCTTTTTTAATCAATTATAGCTTTATAAAAAAATAAATAATCTAGAGGAATGCTTTGTTTAGGAAGTGAAATGATGTTAAAATAAGAAAAAATGCACCGTATAAAGTTTAAATCTATTAGAGGCGCTGAGTATTATTTTATGCTATTTTTAATATAAAGGAGGCGATTAAATTGAATAGAATTTACAAGGTTATATTCAATCGCGCAAAAGGGCAGCACCAGGTTGTTTCAGAATTAGCAAAAAATGGCGGGAAAACGTCGGGTAATTCTCTATTAAGAACAATTATTAAATCGGGGGGGTACTGACTAGTACCGTATTAACAGCTGTGCTTGTATTTGGAAGTGCACTTTATGGTAGCGCTGAATCTGTTCAAGACGGTGATATTTTGAAGGCCGGAACTAACATTTCTGTAACTAAAGACGAAACAACAAAGACAATCACAATATCCACTGATGGGGTCGCAACCAGTGTAGAAGTGGATGCAGTAAAAAAAGACGTACAAAAGAACCAAACAGCTATTGCTGACAATACGGGCAAAATTGCGGATAACAGCACAGAGATCGCTAACAATAAGATTAGAATCAATCAAAATTACAAGGACATCCAGCAAAACAAGACGGATATTGCGGCAAATAAAAATGCGATTACAGCCAATACAGGAAAAATCAAAAATAATACGGACGATATTACAGAGCTAAAAAATGTGAATTCTGCTTTGGGCTTGGATCAAACAAAACCGGGAATAAAGTATTTCCGTGCCAATTCCACTGGAGAGGACGCTGCGGCTGCGGGCGAAGATGCTGTTGCCATTGGTGTCAGGGCAAAAGCGAATGGCAAAGATTCTGTGGCTCTGGGCGATGATGCTCGTTCTGCTTCATCTGCTGAAAACAGTATTGCCATTGGCAGGAAAGCTGTCAGTGGCTCCTTTAATGATATGACCGGTGATGGCGACAGTTCTAATGTGGTTAAAGACGGAGGCAAAGCAAGCATATCCATCGGTGATGCAGCCAATGCTCGGGGAAACTCTTCGATTGCACTGGGGGATGGAGCGACGGTCTATAATGATGGGACCAATGATCAGCTCAACGATAACAGCATGGCAATTGGAACTAAGGCTAGTACGGTTGCTTCCAACAATGCAATTGCGATGGGCAACAATGCTGCTGTGACGCAAAACAGTCATAGTGCTGCAGCGATTGGAGACAGCGCAAAGGCTGAGGCGGAAGGCGCACTGGCTCTGGGCAAAAGTACGGCTGCTTCTGGAGCTGACAGCATTGCGGTTGGAACAGAGGCAGCAGCCAGTGGAGCAGATGCCCTGGCTATGGGTAAGAATGCGCAAGCTAGTGGGGCAGATGCCGTTGCTCTTGGAAACGGAGCTGTTGCTGGGGGCAGTGCTTCTGTAGTTTTGGGTAAAGATGCCAGTGCCAATGCCGTCCGTTCTGTCGTACTTGGTCCAAGTGCAGGCGTGGGTATGGTAGGACACGTATTAGGGACGAAGGGATCCCATGTAGTCATTGGAGACGGTGCTGGCAACAATATTGACGGACAACAGAACATTGCAATTGGCTACAAAACGGGAAATGATGTCAAAAGCGACCATAATGTAGCCATTGGTTCTGAAGCTGGGACCAATATTGGGTCTAGCGGAAACACATCTGAAGGGAAAAATGTTTCCATTGGCTATCATGCTAATAAAAACGATTCTGCTGTATCGCGGATCCAGTCTACGGCTTTAGGCAGTGAGACGAAAGCTGCTGATGATGCCGTTGCAGTCGGGTATCAGGCACAGGCGAATGGAAATGGATCTACGGCAATCGGGTTTAACGCCCAGGCTGCAGATGCGGCCAGTGTAGCTTTAGGTCAGGGCGCCCAGGCTGCAGGCGGTAATGTTGCCATAGGCAATGACTCCGTGGCCAATGCCGCTATGATCAGTGGGACTGGGTATCTGACAGGACAGGCGGCTCCCAAGACTGCCGTTTCTGTCGGCAATGCATCGGCGCTGCGCCGTATTACCAATGTAGCTGACGGGGCACTGGATCAGGATGCCGTTACTGTGGCACAGCTCAAAAAATCAATAGACGCTACGGTAGCTCAGGTCAATGCGAATGTTTCTTCTGCAACGGCAAGCGGGGTATATTATGATACGGTCACTTCTGGAGATGGAGACAGTATTACCCTTCGTAATAATGACAATAAGGGAACGAAAATCCATAATGTCGCCGCAGGGACACTGGGGACTGATGCAGCGAATGTAGCTCAGGTCAATAAGATTGTTGATACGGCAAAAACACATTACTACTCTGTAAAATCTACCGATTTGAATAATTATGATAACAATTTGGCTAAGGGTGAAGACTCTATGGCAGCTGGCGTGAGCGCCAAAGCTTTAGGGGACAGGAGTGTTGCGCTGGGGAATAATACAGGAGCGCAGAGTCTTGGCAGTATTACAGTGGGAGCCGGTTATGAAGATCCGGCTAACCCGGGAAGCCTGAAACAGACTTTAGCCATCAGCGGTTATCAATATAACACGGCAATCGGGGCTGGCGCTCAGGCAGCCGGAAATAACTCACTGGCTATAGGGACTCTTGCGACGTCTTCTATAAAAAATGGTGGAAGCAGTGTAGATAAAGCGGTTGCCATTGGTTATTCTGCAGGTGTTTCTGATGACAAAGCCATCGCCATCGGCAGTGATGCCAAAAGTAACAGTAAAAGTGCTTCCGCTATGGGAGATACGGCTCAGGCACTGGCAGAAAACGCGCTGGCTATAGGAACAAACGCACAGGCAGCCGGTGTTTCTTCTGGGGCAATTGGCACCCAGAACCGGGTTACTGGGGCAAATACCTATGTCCTGGGCAGCCAGAACAGCACGGCTGCAACAGGTACAGCTGCTGATGTAAGTGCTTCGAATTCGGGAATCTTTGGGAATGAAAACCGTATGGAAGGGGACAGCAATCGTATTGTAGGGAATCAAAACGTGCTGAAAATGGAATCCCTGTCCAATAATTCTTCCAACTCGAAAACCTTTGAAAATATTTTTGTAACGGGTAGCCATAATACGGTTACGGGCGATCCGGATACAAGCACAGCAGGCGATGCAGGCAGCGTATCTGATATTACTGTTACAGGTTCGAAAAATACCATCCAGGCCAAAAACCAGAAAAACAGGAATCTGACGGATATCCAGATCGTGGGGAACCAGAATACCGTTGATGCCACGACTCAAAACGCGGATTTGTCCAATACCCAGATTCTGGGGAGCCATGTAACGGCAACCTTGGGGAATTCCGTCTATCTTGGCAGCAATTCGGCTTATGTTGTATCGGGAGCCACTACAAAAGGAATGGATGTATACGACAGCGACGGGACATATCAGTACGCCGGGGGAACCCCTGCAGGTATTGTAACGGTGGGCTCCGCAGGGAAGGAACGACGCATCCAGAACGTTGCGGCCGGTCTGGTCAGCGCAAAGAGTACGGATGCTGTGAATGGAAGCCAGCTTTACACCATGACTCGGCCTCTGCGGTTTGCCGGAGATAATTCGACCATCGGGACTACCTCAGGATCTGATGTCAATGTCCTCCATCGCGGTTCTGACCAGGCTATGTCCCTTTTGGGCGGCGCTGACGGTGATAAGCTGAGCGATAACAATATCGGTGTCGTTGCCGATGCGGCTAATAATAAAATGACCGTGAAGCTGGCCAATAACATTACTCTTGGCAAAGCGGATCCCAATGGCTCAGATGGATCTATTTCTGTCCTTGCAGAGAAGGGTGGTGAGGTTCGGATTTACGATGGTTCAGTTATGCTGCGAAATTCCGGCGATTCAGATGCTATTTATCTCCAGAGCCATATAGCGGGAGCAACGAGCTTGGATGGTTCATCCAAAGCTCGTCTGTATGTCATACAGGGATCAACGGAGAGTCCGCAGGAAGTGGCCCTCCTGACAGACGGCATGATTTATGGCGGTGATGCGGAGTCTGCCGGACTGGATCCTGCAACCAATAAATCCAATACAGGTAAAGAAATCAAAAAGGTGTTGAATCAGCAGGTCAATGTCATCGGCGGCATTACGAATACGACAAAATTCACGGCAGAGGACAATCTGGGCGTCGTGTCTGACGGTACAAACAACCTGAAAGTCCGTCTTGCCAAAGATTTGCAGGGAATCAGCAGTATTTCCAATCAGACGACGACCGGCGGAACTACCACCGGGACGAAGATTACATTGGGGAACACAACCAATATCGTCAACGTGGGTGGCGCCAAAATCACCAACGTGGCTGCTGGTGATGTAAACAGTATGTCCACCGATGCAGTGAATGGCAGCCAGTTGTACCAGACTAATCAGAATGTAAAAGCAGCTAAGACAGTAGTGAAAGCCGGAAGGAATGTGACCGTGGATTCATCAACCGGCGCTGATGGGCAGTCTGTTTATACGGTAAATGCTGATCTCAGCTCCGTTGCCAGAGCTATCGGCGGAACTTCTAGTGTAGATATTGCGACCGGTGCGGTTAAAGCCGGGCTGACTGTCAATGGCAAAACCTATAACAACGTGCAGGATGCTGTGAATGCAGCCAATACGACTGTTTCTTCTAAAGACGGTTCTGTCAAGGTGACACCGACCAATAACACCAATGGTTCACACAACTATGATGTATCCGTAGACTATAGCAAAGTCGCAGAGAATGCTGCTATTTCCTATAAAGCCAATAACAGTACGGCTCAGACCGTTACCTTGAAAAAAGGACTGGACTTCACCAACGGCAAGAATACCACCGCTTCAGTCGGGGCTGACGGCGTTGTCAAGTATGATCTGAATGATGATATTAACTTGAACAGTGTGACAGCAAAAACAATTAATGGCGATACCATCAAAGCCGGCGATACCACCATTACTACAGATGGCATGACCATCACAAACGGTCCGTCCATTACTAAGACCGGTATTGACGCAGGCAGTAAGAAGATTACAAATGTGGCAGACGGCGATATATCGCCTACATCAAAGGATGCTATTAACGGCAGTCAGCTGGTATCGTATGTAGCTGCCAATAAGACCATTCTGAAAGACGGTAAGAATACCACTGTTACCGGTAACGGCACAAAAGATGATCCCTACAAGGTGAATGTAAATGATAATCTGAACCTTGGTGAAAAAGGAACTAATGGTAAAGACGGATCCATCGGCGTCAACGGTACAAACGGCTCTTCTGTAACTATTAACGGTAAGGATGGCTCCATCGGTATGGTCGGCGAAGACGGGAAAGATGGCCTTACCATGAAATCTGCGAAGGGTCAGGATGGCGTGGATGGTGCTAATGGTATGACCCGTATTGTTTACGAAGATGATGGGCATGTCACCCATGAAGTTGCCACATTAGATGATGGACTGAAGTTTGCTGGAAATACAGGATCTGTGGCCAAAAAACTGAACAGTACCATGACCATCAAAGGAAATGGAACGAAAGCGGACACGGAATATGATGCGTCCAACATCAAGACTGTAGTGGATGCACAGGGAGATCTGGTCATCGGATTGGACAAGAATCTGAAGGCAGATACTGTTACCGTGGGCGGCCAGGGCAAAGACGGCGCTGATGGCATCAATGGGGCTATTGGTGTAAAAGGTGCTGATGGCAAAGATGGGGTTACCATTTCTTCTATAGGTAAAGACGGAACCAATGGTACCGATGGTCATATTGGCATTAATGGCAAGGATGGTGCTTCTGCTGACATCCATGTTGTAAAAGGGGCAAATGGAGTAGACGGCACGGATGGCTATAATGGCACGGATGGTATTGATCGGATCGTCTATGAAGATCACAATGGGAATACCCAGACGGTTGCCACTATGAACGACGGAATGAAGTATGGCGGTGACGTAGGGAATGTGATCAATAAAAAGCTCAATGGCCAGGTAAATGTAGTCGGGGGCATTACAGATTCTTCTAAACTGTCAACGGAAGACAATATCGGAGTGGTATCTGATGGAAGTGATAACCTGAAAGTGCGGCTTTCAAAAGATTTGAAAGGACTGGATTCGGTTACTACGAAGACTGTTACAGCAGACACTGGGAATATCACGACGGTAAATGCCAGCACTGTCAACGTTGGAGACACCACCATAACGACGGGAGGGATGACAATCCAAAATGGTTCCGCAGGTCAGGATGTTACGCTCAATAAAGATGGGTTGAATAATGGTGGAAATAAGATCACCAACGTAGCTCCTGGAGATATTTCATCGACCAGTACGGATGCTGTAAATGGAAGCCAGTTGTATGGCACGGAAACCCGGAT
This sequence comes from Dialister hominis, assembly GCF_007164725.1. Taxonomy (NCBI): domain Bacteria; kingdom Bacillati; phylum Bacillota; class Negativicutes; order Veillonellales; family Veillonellaceae; genus Dialister; species Dialister hominis. The sequence continues at coordinate 2,358,262 of NZ_AP019697.1, forward strand.
TAATCGTTTGGGCAACCGAATCAATCATGTTGGCGCTGGGGCGGCAGCTCTGGCAGGGCTCCATCCTCTGGATTTTGATCCGGATGATAAATGGGATTTTGCAGCCGGGTACGGTAATTATAAAAATGCCAATGCAGTTGCTATTGGCGCTTATTATCGTCCTAATGAAGATACCATGTTTAGCGTAGGTGGGTCCTTCAGCGGCGGAGAGAATATGGTGAACGTTGGTGTCAGCTGGAAATTTGGGCAGAAGAGCCATATCTCCCGTTCACGTGTTTCCATGGCTAAAGATATGCTGGCTATGAAAAACCAGATTGAAACGCTGACGAAAAAATTGGCAGCCTATGAATCGGGTCAGCCTGTGAAATTGGCTCCTATAGCAACCGGAGCTATGACCTTCCCAGATGTACCGGAAAATCATTGGGCTTATGAGTATGTTAAGAACTTAGCGGAACGAGGTTATCTGAAAGGATATCCGGATGGAGAATTTAAAGGCGATAGAGCGATGACACGTTATGAATACGCAGCCATTATTTACAGGGCTTTACAAAATGGAGCGCCTTCGGATGGTAACATGACCCGTTCTGTAGATGACTTTGGTCCTGAATTGGTTAAAGTGCAGAATATCGATCGTTTCCGCGTAGACCGAATTTCCGGTAAAGATAATGATCGGCATAAGGTGGAACGTGTACGGGTAAATGATAAAGATGATAAAGCCCAAAATGTGTACCGTGATGTTTACGGAAACCATATTCAAAAGTAGGGCACAGTAGATAAGAAGTATAAAAGCGCCAGTTGCTCGAAAGGAGTGACTGACGCTTTTATATTAGTGTTGAATATAAAGTTGGGCTTGAAGATGGGTTACCAGTAGAAGTGTATAAGTATATAAAATATAGTTTTTTTATGATAGTGTTGATAGATGATATCTGGGAAAATTTTAAATTCTGATTGCAGTTTGACTTTTTTATTCATCATCACTTGGTTAATTTAATAGTTGGTGCATATTATAAACCACCAACACGGTTTAGAATATATTGGTCATTATTTTTGATTAAATTATAGAATTCGGATTTGCTATTTACCCATAGGCCTTCATTTTTTCCATTACCTGCAATCCAAGCCGGAGCTATGGTTTTTACTGAATATGATACATCATAATAGTGATTGTCTGTCTTACTGGTATCGTTTGTTGGGCCATTAATTCGATTAATTTTATAATCAAAAATTTGATTTTTAGTGAATAATCTCTCGGATTTATAATAGTCAAATTCTTGGATTAGTATTTTGTTAACAATTTCTTTTTCTGATAATCCCTCTACGTCTGATATTGCTATGTGATTATATTGAACCTTTTCGGATGGTATGGATTCATACGAATAGAATAATAAATATACAACTCCTATTAGTATAATCACTATAGTTTTTGTTTCTATTTTCTTAGCCTTAATGCATTTATAGATGGTAATAATTATCACAAGAAAAGTGACGATATATAATAAAAACAAAGAATCACTTATAAATATAATCATTTTTAATATCACCTATTTTCGAAGCACGGGTGTGTCAAGAGTTTTGTGTAAATCGATTCAATAAGCAACATCGTATTGCTGCATAAGCTGAGACATCCTGTCGTCCATGAGCAGCTGGTTCCGGACCATCGCCCAGTTTGCGACGTGACGACCCTTCCATTTTTTATAGAGCTCTTGGATGCGTAGGTAGAAAATCTTGAAGACTGCATCCTCGTTGGGGAAAGCGCCTTTCTTGGTCACCTTGCGGAAGCTAGAGTTGACACTCTCGATGGCATTGGTCGTGTACATGATCTTGCGCACGGCACTGCCATAGTTATAGAGCTGCTCGACGTGTGAGAAATTGTTTTCCCATACGCTGACCGCGCCTGGATAAGCCTGCCAGTCGGTCTTGAACTTCTCGAATTCCTGACGGGCCTGCTTGACGTTGATGGCACCATAGATGAGCTTCAGCTGCTTCGTGAATGCACTCCACTGCTTGCGTGGGATGTGGCGGATGGAAATGCGGATGAGGTGTACGATGCAGCGCTGAACCGTGGCATGCGGGAATACAGCCTTGGCACCTTCCTCCAATCCGCTCACGCCATCCATGGACAGGATGCCAAGATCCTTAACGCCGCGAGCCCGCAGCTCGTCGAAGATCTGCATCCAGGCATGCTTGCTCTCCGTCTCGTTGATCCAGAGGCCAAGGACATCCTTGCAGCCGTTGACGTCATAGGCAAGCATGACATAGACGGCCACCTGCTGGACGCCATACTCCGTGCGCAGCGATACGTAGATGCAGTCGACGAAAGCAAATGGATAGAACGACTGGAGCGGACGATTCCGCCATGCCTCGACCTCTTCCATGACGCAGCCTGTGATGGTGGAGATCTGTTCATGTGACATCTGGAAGCCGTAGATGTCTTCGACGGTTGCAGCGATGTCGCGTTGGCTCATGCCACGGGCATACATCGCCAGTACCTTGCCCTCGATGGACGAAACGTCGCGCTGGTGCTTCTTGATGATCTGCGGTTCAAACGTACTCTGGCGATCCCTAGGGACGCGGATAGGAACCTCGCCCAGAGAGGTCTTGAGCGTCTTGGATGAATAGCCGTTCCGGACATTGTCACCGTCTTCGGAGCGCTCATGCTTCTTATGGCCGAGATGATTTTCCATCTCACCTTTGAGCATAGACTCAAAAATGGGGCCAAAAATCTGCTTCAGGACGTCCTGTACGTCTTCCGCGCTCTTGATGTCGTAGTTGTTGAGGATTTGCTGAGCAATCTGCTCGCCTGGGGTAGTTGGTGGAGTTTTACACTTTGCCATTCTGTTACCGTCCTTATCTTTGTTTACCCCAGTATGGGGCATAAAGTAGATTCATGCAATACCGATTTACACAAACTATTTTACACTCCCAAAGTATCATTAAATTAGTAACCCCGGATGAAAATTATGAAGGATTATGCGAGAGTGCATGTACACAGAAGCCGATAGATAAGGATGTATATCTAGCTTCTATATCACAAGATGCAATATCCGACGGTGATGAAGTGTACGAAACTGTGTCAAGACTGACTTCAACAGAAGTACTGAACAATCAGTTAAAGCGTCTATCCGCTAAAGAAAAGCTAGTTCTTATGGAAAGAAATGGATTTTATGAAGAACCAAAGACACTTGAACAAGTTGGACAAATATTAAATGTTACACGTGAACGAGTTAGACAGATTGAAATAAAAGCTATAAAGAAATTGAGAATAAAATTAAGAAGACGAGGTTATAACGAAAATGGAAACTCAACCTCTATCGGTGGTTTTGGCAGGCAATCATCTACAGACATTAAAGATGAGACAGTATTGTACCGGTTGGGCGATGATTTGATTCATGCGACAGGTTTTGTTTTCGATGGAGGTTTCCTCGTTCATAAAGGTACGGAATTTACAGGCCATGAAACTCTTTCACTGTCAATAGAGTATCGTGTCCTTAGGAGAGAACTTGTAAATGAGGGTTATATAAAGAATAACGTGTTCGTAAAGGACTATGTGTTCAACGATAAACGCGAGGCTGCTATAGCTTTATTGGGCAGAATGGTTAGTCGAAAAGCTGCAAAGACTTTGTGGGATGCAGGAAATCCAAAGACTAAGGTAGCAGATAATCTAACGGATACTTTAGTGATAAATCTGTCGCAGGATAATAAAAATACAGACCAAACAAAGGAATCAGAGACTGTTCCAAATGGAGGAAATGAAGGTGGTAACGCAGCTACTGATGGTGAAGTTGGTAACCCATCGCAGGCAGATAGTAAAGCTGAGGTGGTATTGTACCAACTGAACAATGATCGGATTCATGCGACGGGTTCTATTGTTGAGGGAGGTTTTCTCGTTCATGAAGGGGCTAAGTTTTCGTATCATGAAGATCTATCACTGGCAATGTGGTGTTATGTCCTTAGGAGAAAGCTTTTAAATGAAGGTTATGTAAAGAATAACGTGTTTATTAAGGACTATCGGTTTAACGACAAACGCAAGGCCGCTATGGCTTTATTGGGCAAAAACATTCCCGAACGAACTGCGGAGGCTTTATGGATTGCTGAAGATTCCAAGCCTGAGGTGGCAGATAATCTGATAGATACAGCGGTGACAAGCCAGCCACAGGATAATGAGAATACAGAACCAACGAAAGAATTAGGGACTATTCCAAATGGAGAAGGTGAAGATGGTAAAGCAGCCTCTGCCAATGAAGTTAATAACCCATTGCCGACAGATAGCAAAGATGAGACAGTAGTGTACCGGTTAAATGATGATTGGATTCAGGCGACAGGTTCTATTGTCGACGGAGGTTTTCTTGTTCATGAAAAGGCTGATTTTTCTGGGGCTGAAGCTAGAGCAATAGCAAGGAAGTATCATGACCTTAGAAGGAAACTTTTAAATGAAGGTTGTGTAAAGAATAATGTATTTGTTAAGAACCATGTGTTCAAAAGCAAATATGAGGCTGCTATAGTTTTATTGGGCAGACACGTTTCCGAAGAAGCTGAGAGGGTTTTGTGGTTCGCTACAGGAAGCTATAAAGTCTAATGAATCAATCACGTATTGTACGGAAGCTATTGTTTTATTGGCACTAACGAAATAGTGTAGCCATGGTTTACATGCAAAAAGCTGTCAAAGTGAGACTCACTTTGACAGCTTTTCCTTTTACTCCCTCTCCACTTCCATCATCACGTATTCTTCTCCGTCGTTCTGGATTTCTGCTTTTCCTCCTGTGGCGTCGGTGAGCCAGCGGGTGTGGGTTTCGGCTTTGTCTGGGAGGGTGAGGAAGGTGACGGTGACTTTGTCGGAGAATTGTCGGTCTTTCACGATAATGTCAGTGCCTTTGATGTGGTTTTCGAAGGCGCCGGCTGTGGTGTAAGGGAAGGAGACGGTGTATTTTTCGTGCGGGGTGTAGCGGACGAGGTCGGCTTCTTTGACGGCGTCGGCGAGGGACTGGGTGTAGGCCCGGGTGAGGCCGCCGGCGCCTAGTTTGATGCCGCCGAACCAGCGGGTGACGATGGCGAGGGTGTTCGTGAGTTCGTTCATCTGGAGGACGTGCAGCATGGGATGGCCGGCTGTGCCCTGGGGTTCGCCGTCGTCGCTGGATTTCTCGTAGATTCTCTCGGTTCCGATGCGGTAGGCGGAGCAGTTATGGGTGGCGTCTCTCTTTTCTTTTTTCATTTTCGCGATGGCTTCCTGGGCTTCTTCTTCGTCTTTGACGGGGATGAGGGTGGCCAGGAAGATGGATTTCTTGATTTCCAGTTCTTTCTGGAAGGTCGCCCTTGGGGCGGTGTATGGGATGAGCATGGCTTTCACTCCTTTTCTTTTGATTGTACCATGGGAGAAGCGGAGTTAGGAGAGGGGGAGAACAATAAAACCTTACAACCGCAGCTTTGCTGCGTGGGAATCAACCCTATCCACCGCGAAGCGGTTCCCCTTCCCCGTCTGGGAAGGCGAGTTTAAAACCATACGACCGGACTTCGCCAGTGGAAATGCACCTTTTTGAAAACCATACAACCAAGGCTAACGCCTTGAGGAAATGCAACTCATCCGCCCCGTACACTAACATATGAGACATTTGTGTTGCTACCTCTGGTGTCAACTGGTATACGGCGCACCTTCCCTTTCAGGGCAAGGTCAAAGGCCATCAGCTCCCCCTACGGGGCGAGCTCTGACACCATTTCCTTGCTGTCGCAAGGGGAAAACAAGCAAACCTCGCTGCGCCTTGAGGAAAACCATACAACCGCAGCTTTACTGCGTGGGAACTACTGTATTCGTCGCTTTCGCCGCCACCTAGTACCATATAAGTGTAGTCAGATAGGTCGCTCCTATCTACTGCACTTATTTTTTCATATGATAAGGGAAGCAGTTGGTCTGTCGAAAGCCCACCTTGGTGCAGATGCTTTTTACTGCCACCGCAGAGAAGTGCGACAGCCAACCCCTTGTTGTATGCGCCCGAGTAAGCAGGTTGTCCCTTTCATAGAGAGGCATACGTGTAACAAACTAGGTTGGGATAGGTAATAAGTGTGGCTGGCTACAAAAATCCAACTGACTGCTAAACTTTTGTAAAGGAGGACGAATTAGTATGACTCGTATCAGTGCCGGTGTTGATGTGTCAAAGAACAGGAGTACCGTATGTATTATAGACCAGGACGGGAAAGTCATTATGCGGCCGTTTCTTGTCTGCCATTCGACTGAGGAGCTCGATTTTCTTGCAGATACGCTCAAGAGGCTTAATGGAGAGGTTAGAGTCATTATGGAATCGACCAGTATTTACCAATATCCGATTGCTCTTCACCTTAAAGAAAAAGGATTTTTATCTCTATCGTCAATGCGTATAAAGTAAAGAAATTCGCTAATACAGATTTTAGAGGCGGCAAAACGGATAAGAAGGACTCCCGCACCATTGCCAGTTACGGAATTAGTTATTGGTATAAGCGGGTGGAATGGCAGATTCCCAAAGACACCTATTTTAACCTGGATCTGCTAAACAGGACCTATATGAATGCAAAAAAGCATCGTCAGATAATCCTTCAGGAACTGCAGCATTATATTGATTGTGCCATGCCGGGAATGGATAAAGAGCTTCATTCTCTCAATCTAAACACCAAGAAGGACTTCATGCTGGATTTTGTGGAGAAATTTTGGCATCGTGATAAGATCGTAAATATGACAGAAGCCGAATTTACCGAAGTTTTCACTGCTTGGGCAAAAGAAAAGGGATACCGCCCAGGCAAAGGTAAAGCCGCTAAGATTTACGCGATTGCCAAAAGCTGTATTCCTTATTACCCAGCAAATCCAACGGTTAAAACCATTCTCCAATGTATCGTCGACAAGCTGAGCGGAGTCAACAGGACTCTTGTCACCATAGTAACACAAATGATTGAAGAGGCCAAGAAACTTCCTGAATACCAGATTGTTAGAGAAATGCCAGGCGTTGGAGATCCATTAGCAGCAAGATCCTTCGGCTCCGCAGGAGATATCCGGCGATTCAAAAACTCAAAGGCACTGGTCGCATATGCCGGGATAGATTCACCTCCCGATGAATCCGGAGATTTCAGTAGTACGCATAGGCATATAACAAAGAAAGGCTCGAAAGTATTTCGTGACACTGGTTACGAAATAATGATGGCTTTAAGGGCTCAGAAGAGAACATGGGAAAAGGTCAGGAAAAATCCTGATGTTTATGATTATATGCTCAGGAAAGAAGCCGAGGGAAAGCCACCAAAAGTAGCAAAGATTGCAGCTTTAAACAAATTCTTACGGATAATATATGCACGAATAAAAGAGTTATACGATAATATGGCACTTGCAGAAAGAGCCAAAACTAAAACCAGATCCAAAACCAGAGCTAAAACTAAAGTCACCGCCTAAGCTCAATGAATTAGCAAGATTTAACTAAAGAAAAGCGCGAAAAAACCGAGGGAAAGATCGGCCTTTTTGTGCTGCCCAAAATTAAGTGGACAAAGAGAAAACGCCGGATTTAGAAAAAAGTTGCAAAAAAAATGAAATTGGCACTTGCTTTTTGGTAGCAGGACTTCTCCTTTTGGAGCAAGGGTAACACCCTTAAACCGAACTTCGTTCGAGGAAAACAAGCAATCCTCGCTTCGCTCGTGGTAATCAACCCTATCCGCCCTTCGGGCACCTTCCCCGTCTGGGAAGGCGAGTATTAGCTGTGCTCGGGAAAACGAGCAAACCGTCCCTCTTTTCCATTTCTAACGAAAAGATTTCAATTTTCTTAAAAGTTGTATCTGCTCATTAAGCGGATATTGCATTATACTGGAAAAATAGGGTGGAAAATCAGTGGGATTTTCACTAATGGTTCGGAGGGTATGATGGAGAGGAAATGGCTGGCGGCGCTTTTGCCGCTTACGATGATGGGCGCGGTGTCTTTGGCTGCGAACCCCTTCGCAGACGTTACGCCGGATGACTGGGCGTATCAGGCTGTTTCGGAGTTGTCGGAGGAAGGGGTCGTTTCCGGGTATCCGGACGGGATGTTCCGCGAGGAGCGGAATGTGACTCGTTATGAGAGGGCACAGATCACGGCTCGTCTTCTTGCGAAGGAAGATCAGCTCAGCGATAGAGACAGAAGAATGACCGAGAAACTTGCCGAGGAGTATGGCGGCGAGCTCTCGTCTCTTGGCGTGCGTGTAAGAAATCTGGAGAAGCAGCAGGGAAATATTTCCTGGAGCGGGGATTACCGTCTGCGTTTCTTCGATCTTCTGGAGGGCGTGGCTGATCCGGAGAAGGATATCCATCATCGTGCCGGGGACATGTCGAGTTACGAAGATGCGCGTCTGCGTATTTCTTCGAAGGCAGAAGTGGCTCCGAAGGTGACGGTGAACGGACGCATGACGACGCTCATGAGTTTTGGCGAGACGGGCGACGAAGATGTGAAGTTTGACCGGGCGAATGTCTGCTGGCAGATGGGAAAGAATAGTGCCATCACGGCAGGGCGCCAGGGGATCCGTCTGGATCAGGCGGGTTTCTTCTGGGATCCGGATGCGGCGTATGACGGGCTGACTTTTGAAACGGGGACGGATTCGTTTTCCCTTCAGGCCGGCATCGGTTATCCGCAGTCGGTCCACGCGATGTGGGGACAGTATTTCTATGGCGGCAAGTCCGAGATGGAGTCCTGGTACGCAAGGATTGCAGGGCGCGCGGCGAATGGCTCGGAGCTTTCTGCGTTTTACTGGAAGGATACGGGCACGATGAAGGGGATCCTTGCTCCTTCTGAGGGGCTCAAGGCGTCGATGTATGGCGCGGGCGCGGATATTCATCTGGGCGGGAAGTGGGATGCGGTCGGCGACTACATCGTGACGCATTTCAATCATGAAGGCTTTGGGAGAAAGAATGCGGCTTACCGCATGGCAGGTCTTCGCTGGGGCCGTGAAATAGACGGCGTCCCTGGCAGCAAGACGATTTCCCTTTCTTACATTGCCGCGGACAGTGGCTCGTACCTTTTCGGCGTGACGGCGCTCGATGAGACGGACGTCCTTGATTACGGGCTGATGAACGGGATGGATACCCGCTTCTGGTCGGCGTATGCCGGTTACGTCCTGACAAAGAACACGAAGGCAGGGCTTTTTTACCATCTCGGCGGCAAAGCATCCGGCGGCAGACAAAAATAAACACCTGGCCCGAAAAATACATGGGGTTTTAAAATAGATATTAAATTTTGAGAAAAAGCGTGGGATAGCCCGCACTTTTTGCGTGTTAGCGTCATACTGAGAAATACAATCAGAAAAATTGGTATAATGAAAGCAAAATTAAGTCTGCGTCGGGGCTCTTCAAAGGCGGCCCGGGGAGAAAGGAGAATGCGATGGGAAAGAAACTAGGAATCAAAAGTGTCACGATTCGTTCCACTGGGGGCGAAGGGGCAAGGACAGGTTTCATTGAAAAGGTGAAAATGAAGAAGAACGGAAAAATTTCCGCCCTGAAAAAGGACGGGAAGAAATCGTCTGTCCATGTCGGAAAGCAGAAAATCCATTTCCTGCTAGAGTATTCTGAAGAAATTCTCCTCCATTACCGTTCTCTTCCCGGGAAAGTGGAAATAAGTCCGGACGGCTTTGTCCGGCCGGCGGATGGCATATGGGAGATGAAGATCGTCTATGAGGACGGCCGGGTGCTGAGGGCATCCTATGCGATCGGCTGGGAAGGCTGCGGCGCTCCGCCTCTTTCCCGTTTCATCAGAAGGGCTCTCAAGCGGGATGACCTTTTCCTCCTGGACGGCGAAGACGTCGATCTGACAGGCCTTACGGTTCATCTTTTCAGGACAGGGGGCGGCCGGCCCGCAGCTTTTGAGCTGCTTTCCATTGATTTCATCAGGGAAAGGGTAAAGCTTGACGTATATGACGAGCAGGGGAGAAAGATCACGGTTTCCCTGCAAAACGGAGCCATCGAATCACTGCGGAAATATCCTGTCTATAGACTGGAGAATCCGGCGGTGATCGATCCAGATGAAACGTATCCGGAGGGCAGCGTCCTTTATTACCTCACACTGGAAGGCGCTTCCGGGGGCAAGGCCGATGTCGCTTCCGGCCGTTATGACAGAGCGCATCTTCCCAGGAAATGGGGAAATTTCATGAAAGTGCTCTCGGTATTCCTCCCGATCAGCTCGTATTCCATGCTCCTGGACAAGAGCCTCTACGGCAAGCGGACGGAAAAGAGGGAAGGAGACTACACCTACTGCGACGTTTCCTACGAGGAAGGCGGCAGTCTGTACTGCTACCTCTGTGATATCGATGAAGTGCATCCGGGGGATTATGTACGCGTCCCGGTCGGCCCTGACTATAATGAAATCGCCGCGCGCGTCGAGGATGTCTACTACGGAACCAAAGAAGACGCGCCGTATCCGTTCCACGGTCTGAAACATATCCTGGGCGTCTACGTCAAAGCGCCGCGGGATGAAGAAGAGGGTGACTGAGCCATGCCGGATGAAAACGGATGCTTCGCTTATGGCGAAAAGGAAACGGAATATCTGAAGAAGAAGGATAAGAAGCTGGCAGAGGTGATCGACCGGGTCGGGCATGTCTATCGCAAGACCGATCCGGATCTTTTCTCGGCTGTCATGCGGCATATCGTGGGGCAGCAGATTTCCACGAAGGCGCAGGCGACTGTCTGGCAGAGGGCGCTGGACAAGTTCAGCGCTGTGACGCCTGAGGCGATCGATCATGCAAGTGTGGAAGATATCCAGTCTGTCGGGATTTCCTTCCGGAAAGCCGGCTACATGAAGGATTTCGCCAGGAAGGTCGTCCCCGGCGAGTTCGATCTGGCAGCTGTCGAGCACATGAGCGACGAGGAAGCCATCGAAGCGCTGTCGTCCCTGAAAGGTATCGGCGTCTGGACGGCGGAGATGCTTCTTCTCTTCTGCCTGGAGCGGCCGGATGTCCTGAGCTTCGGTGATCTCGCTGTCCTCCGCGGCATGCGGATGGTCTACCATCACAGGAAAATAGACAGGAAATTATTTGAGAAATACAGAAGACGCCTCTCTCCCTATGGGAGCGTCGCAAGCCTTTACTTCTGGGCCGCTGCCGGAGGGCAGGTGCCGGAGCTGAAGGATCTTGCGCCGGTGAAGAAGGAGCCAGCTAAAGATAAGAAATCACAGACTCCCGCGCGAAAACGGAAGGCCATTTCAAAAGGAGAAAAATGATGAAACCAGAGAACATTGAAAAGATCCATGAATCCTTCGCCCAGCAGGCCGCTGAATTCGAAAAGCCGGGCCGCATTTTCTCGAAGAAGGAATACCTCGACTACATCGTCGCATCCGTCAATCCGGACAAGGAGGACGTCATGCTTGAAGCCGCTGCAGGCACCTGCGCCGTCAGCCGCGCCTTTGCGCCGTACGTGAAGACGGTCGTTTCCATGGACGGGACGCCCGTCATGCTTGAAACAGGCAGAAAACAGGCTGACAAGGAAGGCCACAGAAATATTATTTTCACGAAGGGCTTTGTCGAAGACATCCCCTTCCTCGACGGGTTCTTTGATATCGTCATTTCCCGTCTCGCCTTCCATCATTTCACGGATCCGAATGCAGCTTTCCATGAAATGGCACGCGTCGTAAAACCGGGCGGCCGCCTCGTCCTCGTCGACATGGCTGCCACGCCTGAGCCGGACAGAACCGTCCGCGATGAGTTTGAAATCCTCCGCGATCCGTCGCATGTAAGGAACCTTTCCGAAGAGGAAATGGTAGACCTCTTTAAAGGCGAGAACCTTTCCATCGAAGTCCACAGCTCCAAGACGATCCCGCAGGACCTCGAAGGCTGGATGGACGTGACGCATACGCCGGAAGACGTGAGAAAAGTCATCCGCACCGCAATGGAAACGGAACTCTCCGGCGGCAAGAAGACAGGCTTTGCCCCCTACCGCAAGGAAAACGGAATCGGATTCGATCATAAGTGGATCCTGATAACCGGAAGAAAATAAAATCATGATCAGAAAATAATAATAATAATACATATTTTTAGAAGCAGGGCATGTTTATGGAAGAAGAACAATTGCAAAATCGCACGCCCCTGGAGAAAAAGGCTCCGGATATTGGAGAAATGGTGAACATTTTTTCCAAAGGAGAATACCTGGGGTTCAACCTTGCCTTCGTAAGGCCGAGGCCAGATGATGCCGTGCTCGACGTCGGAGCCGGCACTTGTGCAGTCAGCCGCGCATTCTCGCCTTACGTCCGTGCCGTCGTTCCGCTTGATATGTCGGAAGAGGCGCTGGAAAAGGGACGGAAAGCAGCCGAGAAGGAAGGCCTTTCCAACTTGATTTACGTAAAAGGGATGGCGGAAGATCTGCCATTTCTTGATGAAACATTCGATATCACGCACTCGCGCCTGGCGTTCCATCATTTCAAGGACGTCTGGGAACCGTTTTCCGAAATGGCGCGCGTGACGAAAAAAGGCGGCCGCGTCGTTCTGGTCGACATGGAAGCAAGCGCAGAACCGTACCGCGTCATCCGTGACAAGATCGAACGCCTCCGCGACCCGTCGCACGTGAGGAATCTTACGCAGGACGAAATGCTCGCCCTTTTCAAAGGGGAGGGCCTCACCGTCGAAATGAGCACGTCGAAGGTCATCCCGCAGAAACTGACCCCGTGGCTCACGCTTTCGGGCGCCTCGAAGAAGGACGGGGAGGAAATCCGCCGCCTCATGGAAGAGGAACTCGCCGGCGGTGATAAGACGGGACTCAACCCGTACCGTATCGACGGGGATATCGGATTCAACCACAAGTGGATCCTGATCATCGGAAGAAAAGAAGGAACCGAAGCATAAGGAGGCGCTTTTATGAGTTTTCATATTCGCTGCGGGAAGATCCGCGCGGGCGGCGCCGACATCTTCTACCGCGAGGCAGGAAGGGAAGATGCGCCGGTCATCGTGCTGTTTCATGGATTCCCGACGGCCAGCTACATGTTCTCTGACCTGATGCCGATCCTGGCAGAGAAATACCACGTCATCGCGCCCGATTATCCAGGCTTCGGCGAATCGGAAATGGTACCGCGCGATAAATTCGCGTATACATTCGATCATCTGGCCTCTGTCATGGACGATTTCCTCACAAGAATGCACGTGAAGAAATTTGCCATGTACATCTTCGACTACGGCGCTCCGATCGGCATGCGCATCGCATGCAAGCATCCTGACCGCATCACCGCGATCATCAGCCAGAACGGCAACGTCTACGAAGAAGGCCTTGGCGAGAAATGGAAAGCCCGCGCTGCCTACAGGGCCCATCCGACGGAAGAGCTCCGCGAATCCTTCAAGTCCGCCTTCCGCGCACCGGCTGTCACCGCGCAGTACATGGGCGGCGAGGCAGAAGGCAGCGTCCTTCCGGACCATTACACGCTTGACCTTTACTACATGAGCCGCGAAGGGGAAGACGAAATCCAGTCCGATCTCATTTACGACTACAGGACAAACGTCGCCTTCTACCCGACATTCCAGAAGTACCTGCGCACTTATCAGCCGCCGCTCCTTGCCATCTGGGGAAAGAACGACGTTTCCTTCATCCCGGCAGGTGCCAAGGCATTCCAGAAAGACCTCCCGAATGCCGTCATCCGCCTCCTCGACGCAGGCCACTTCGCACTGGAGACCCACTCCAGAGAAATAGGAAACAAGATCCTCCAGTTCCTTGCAAAGGAGAATATCTGATGAAAGTCTACCCGATGAGAAGAAAAGACAGACAGGCCGGCGAAGAAGACATCCTCCGCATCCTGAAAGAAAACGTCTACGGCGTCCTCTCCACCATCAGCGAAGACGGCTGGCCCTACGGCGTCCCCGTCTCCTACGTCTACGAAGACGGGAAAATCTACTTCCACAGCGCGACGATGGGACATAAAGTGGACAACCTTGCGCACTCAGAGAAGGCATCCTTCTGCGTCGTAGGAAAGACCGAGCTCCTTCCCGAGCAGTTCTCCACCCGCTACGAATCCGTCATCGCCTTCGGCACCGTCACCAAACTCGAAGGCCAGGACAAAATAGACGGCCTCATGAAACTCGTCGACGCCCTCTCCGAAGGCTACCAAGAACTCGGCCTCAAAAAAGCCGAAGCCGGCGTCAACCACTACAACTCCTACTGCCTCACCATAGAGGAAGGCACAGGGAAAATAAGGAAATAAAGGAAATAAAGGATATACAAAAAATAGACCCGCCGAAGGTCTATTTTTTATTTGGGGAGTGTTAGCGGTGCTGCGAACTCCGCTAACACTTGCTGCCTCTACTCCTTCTTCATACATTTGCTAAATCCATACAGGAAACGTATAATGCTAATTAGATAAGGAGGGATAGTATGGATGTCGAGGTACTGAATCATTTCCTGACGGTGGTCAGGGAGGAGAATATTTCCAGAGCGGCGGAGCGGCTGCATGTGACGCAGCCGACGCTGTCCCGTCAGATGGCGGCGCTGGAGGAGGAGCTGGGGACGCAGCTTTTCATCCGCGGCAAGCACCTGCAGCTGACGGATGCGGGCGTGCTTCTTCGCGGACGCGCGGAGGAAGTGACGCAGATCATCGACAAGATCCGCATGGAATTCAAGGCAGGGGAAGAATTGTCCGGCGTCGTTTCGATCGGAACCGGCGGGCTCATGTCTGCGCAGATTCTTTCGAAGCTCATCAGTGAATTCCGCGCGCTTCATCCGGCTGTCCGTTTCAATATATACACGAACAGCGCCGATCATCTCCGCGAGCAGCTTGACCGCGGCCTTCTGGATTTCGCGTTCCTTCTGGAACCGGTGGACATCGGGAAGTACGACTTTGTCCGCATGCAGGTGAAGGAGCGCTGGGGCATCCTGATGCCGAAGGGCCATCCGCTCGAAGAAAAGCCGCTCATTTCCAGAAAGGATCTCCTGCATCAGCCGCTCGTCATGACGAACCGCGCCAATGTCCAGAAGGAACTGGCAGGATGGTTCGGCGGCAGCATGGAGCACCTCGACTTCATCGCGACGTACAACCTCATCAATAATGTGGCGAACCTTGTCTCCGACGGCACAGCCTGCGCCATGACGCTCGAGGGTGCTGTCAATTTCCTGGATCCGCAGAAATTCACCTTCCGGCCGCTTTCGCCGGATCTTTCCGCAACGTCCGTCGTCGCATGGAAGAAATTATCGCCCTTCTTCGGCGCGGCATCCGCGTTCCTTTCAACGATCAAGAGGTATGCAAAAACTGAATAACGACCCATGAAATATAACTATTTTAAGTTGTAATTTGATTGCGGTATAGTGAATGCAGAGGAAACTCTGCATTTTTTTCATGGAAAGATTCCGCGCGGGTCTCCGCAGAAGGAATCCATAGCAGAAGGGGAGGAAAACGATGAAACATTCAGCACTTAGAAAATTCGCAGCCGCAGCCGTCCTGGCTGTTTCTTTCACGGGATTGTCCATGGTGAGCGCCAGCACCGCAGAACCAGCGCCGGCTCCCGCTGTGAAGGTCACCGCCGGACATGACCAGCTCGGCAGCTTTGCACCGGAATTTGCTCATCTCAATGACGACGTCCTCTTCGGCGAAGTATGGTCGAGAACAGACAAGCTTCCGGCCAAGATCAGGAGCATCGTGACTGTCACGTCCTTCGTTTCGAGCGGCGTTCTCGACAGCTCGCTCAAGTTCCACATCATGAAAGCCAAGGAAAACGGCGTCACGAAGGAAGAAATGGCAGAAATCCTGACGCAGACCGCTTTCTATGCAGGCTGGCCGAAGGCATGGGCCGCTTTCCGCTATGCCAAGGAAGTCTACGAAGGATAAGCGCATTCCCTGCAGAAAAGTATGCATTGAGTGAATATTTTCATATGAAATATAACTATTTCGCATGCCAAACGAATCGCGGTATATTGGCCTTAGAGCAAAGCTCTGAGCACTTCAAAGGAAAAGGGGGCGGATCGCCTGTGGAAGAGACGACCTTGTCAGGAATCAAAGAGACGCTGAAGCGTGCGGGCGCGACGAAGGAGGAAGTCAGGGATTATCTGGCTCTGACTGAGCCCGAGGCAAGAAAGCAGCTCCTTTACCGGATTCGCAGAAAGGCGCTTGATGAGTGCCATGAAAAGCAGAAAACACTCGATGAACTGGATTTTCTGATATACAGGGAGGACAAATCATGAAAAAGAAATGGATCGCGCTTGCAGCGCTTGCAGCATCCTTCGCGCTTCTGACGGGCTGTGGTTCCGATACCGCCAGCGCCAAGAGCGCATCTGCCGCATCGGCCGCCGTTTCGGCAGCACCGGCAAAGAGTCAAAATAAAAGCGGGGAATCAGCAGTGAAGAAATCAGAAGAAAGAATCATCCGCATCACATCGGGCAGCCATGTCATTCATGCCAAACTTTACGATAACGCGGCAGCCAGAGCCCTTTGGGACAAGATGCCCGTCACCTATTCGATGCAGAACCTGTACAACCGTGAAATGTGCTTCCGCATGGGAGCCGGCAGCCTTCCGACGAAGGAAGCTAAGGACACCGGCTACAAGGTAGGGGATATTTCCTACTGGCCGCCGATGGGAAGCCTTGTCATCCTTTACAGCCAGAACGGCGAAGTCTTCGAACAGCAGCCGATCGGCCACACGGACGACGACATTTCATTCTTTGCCAACATGGGAACGACACCGATTATTTTCGAAAAATCCGAAGTATAATATAGGGAGGAATTCATTATGAAGGAACTCAGCGTATTCCCGACAGGGGAAAAGAACACAGCGTATGCCAAGTATTTCATCAAACAGAGCTACCTCTATCCGCTTTCGACCGAACAGGTCCATATTTCCAACGTCACCTTTGAACCGGGCTGCCGCAACAACTGGCACGTCCACACCGCCAAGAAGGGCGGCGGACAGATCCTCATCTGCACCGCAGGCGAAGGATGGTACCAGGAATGGGGCCAGCCGGCAAGAAGACTGAAACCGGGCGATGTCGTCAATATCCCGACCGGCGTGAAACACTGGCACGGCGCCACGAAAGACAGCTGGTTCCAGCACATCGCCATCGCAGTGCCGGGAGAAGAATGCGGCAACGAATGGCTCGAACCTGTATCTGACGAAGATTACAGCAAGCTTGACTGATTGAAGGAGGAAATGAAAATGGCAAAAGTAACAGCAGGAAGAGATCAGCTCGGCGAATTCGCACCAGAGTTCGCACATTTGAATGATGACGTCCTTTTCGGAGAAGTCTGGGCCAGGGAAGACAAACTCTCCCCGAAACTGAGAAGCATCGTGACCGTCACTGCCCTGATGGCAAGCGGAGCGCTGGACAGCTCGCTGAAGTTCCACATTTCCAAAGCTAAGGGAAACGGCGTCACTCAGGAAGAAATGGCAGAAATCCTGACCCACGCTGCCTTCTATGCAGGCTGGCCGAAAGCATGGGCTGCATTCAATTTCGCAAAAGAAGTGTATAAAGATTGAGAATCCTCATCCTGAACGGCAGCGCAAGGGCGCATGGAAATACGAGCACCCTCACCGCCGCTTTCAAAAGAGGCGCTGAAGAAGCGGGCAACGACGTCGTCGAACTTCCCGTCGGCCGCATGGCCATCCGCGGGTGCCTTGGCTGCGAATACTGCCACGGCAGGGGACACGGCGAATGCATCATCAGGGACGATGAGAAGGAAGTCAAAGAGGAAATGAAGAAGGCGGACATGCTCGTTTTGGCCAGCCCGATCTATTTCTTCTCCCCATCCGCCCAGCTTGAAGCCGCCATCCAGCGCATGCATGCCAAAGGCATCCCGGACAACATCCGCGAAAGCGCCATGATCCTCACCTCCGGCTCCCCGGGCGTCTACGACGCAGCGAAGGCGCAGTACAAAGCTATCTTCGATTATCTGGGCACCAGGGACAGAGGCATCTTCACCGCCTGCGGCAGCGAAAGCAGATTCGAAAGAAAACAGAAGGAACTCGAAGACTTCGGGCGCTCCCTCGTTTCATAAAGGAGGAAATCCATGATATTAAGCGAAACATATACATTGAAAGACAGTCTGACCATCCCGAAATTTGGCCTTGGCACATGGCTCATCGATGACAAGGACACAGCAGAAGCTGTCAGAAAAGCCATCGGTTTCGGTTACCGTCTGATCGACACCGCCCAGGCATACGGCAACGAAAGAGGCGTCGGCGAAGGCGTCCGCACCGCATCCGTCCCGAGAGAAGACATCTTCGTCACCAGCAAGATTGCCGCTGAACTCAAAGACTACGAAAGCGCATCCAAATCCATCGACGAGACCTTAAACAAAATGGGCCTTGACTACATCGATATGATGCTCATCCACAGCCCGCAGCCGTGGAAAGAAGTCAACCAGTCCGAAAACCGCTGCCTCCTCGCCAAACGCGAAGTATGGAAAGCCCTCGAAGACGCTTACGACGAAGGTAAAGTCAAAGCCATCGGCGTCGCCAACTTCCTCGAAGAAGACCTGATGAACATCCTTGAAAACTGCAGGATCCGCCCGATGGTCGACCAGCTCCTCTGCCACGTCGGCAACACGCCATTCGGTGTCATCGACTTCTGCAAGAAAGAAAACATCTTAGTCGAAGCCTACTCGCCGATTGCCCATGGCGCAGCCCTGAAACTCAAGGACATCGAACCCATGGCAAAGAAATACGGCGCTACCATCGCCCAGCTCTGCATCCGCTACGACCTCCAGCTCGGCACCGTCGTCCTTCCAAAGACAGCCAACCCGGACCACATGAAAGCCAATGCAGACGTCGACTTCACTATTTCCGATGAAGACATGGAAACCCTGAAGAAAATCACCTTCAAAGACTACGGCGAAGCATCCCACTCCCCGGTATTTGGTGGGAAGATTAAATAAAAGAATCACTGAAAAGGAGACCTGAAGAGGGTCTCTTTTTTAGTGCTGCATTTCTGCTTCCAATGCCTGTTCACTTGCGTACAGCACAGATATCCAATAAGATATTAATCTTAAAATAAGTTATTACTAATTTTCATTCTATTATCTAACTTATTTTAGATTAACATAAGATTAATATAACATTTGACACTCTAATTAACTGACCTATGAAATTAAAGAAGCATTAATTTGCTCACTTAATATTAATTAAAGGGATGTTAAGATGAGACAATTAAAAAGAAGGGTGACTGTATGCCTGATTGCCATGATGGCTGCAGGGAGTGTTTCGCCGCTCGCTTTTGCGGACAGCACGGAAGGGTCCAGGTCTTACGGGCCGGCACTGACGCTGACGGGGCCTGAGGCTGACCTGGCATCAAAGATTCACTCGGGAACGAATCTTAAGATCGATGTACCGGAGGGCGGGAACCTTGCAGGGACACTGGTTGCCCGCGGGAAGTACAATGTGATGTTGATCGATGGGACAAAGGGAACGATCGGGAAGGACGATGGCAAAGCTGACGATACGATTACGATCATCGTCCATTCGAAGTATCTGGACAGTGCTTTCATCAAAAATCATTACGATCTGGATAAAGATTATTCAGGAACACTCACGGTGAATGATCCTATCGTGGCAAAGGCAGAAAAGGGCGGGACGATACAGATCGAAGGAAAGAATATGAATTTCAACCTGCTCTATGCGCATAAGAACCAGTGGTATGAACCGGCTGATGAGGAAGAGTATCACTCCTCGGTCATCGTCCACCTCACCGGGGATCTCGTAGCGGGCGATGCGAATAATGAAATCGGAGACCGCAGGAATGACTGGATCAGCCAGAGCGGCATTGCCGGAGGGTCTTACCGCGTGGGAGATATCCAGACGAGGTCCGGCGAGGGCATCATTTCGGTGGATGCGAATTCCATGACGATCAACAGTGTTTCCGGATTTGAGGAGACGGAAATCACGCTGAAAGCGAAGGATTTCATCAAGGCGAATAATGTCTCGAACCGGCACGAATCCAAGCTCACGATGCGGGCCAAGACGATCGAGATGAACGGACTTGGCACAAACAGTGACCTGGCGGAAACGGTCGTCGGCGATGAGAATACGGAATCTCTTACCGTCCATGATTCTGTCGTCCTTTCAGGAGGCCGGTCGAAGATGGCGCTCACAGGGAAGAGCATCCATCTGGAAGGCGGGCTTGAATTTGATGAAACGAGCACTTCCTCCATCAAGTCAAAGACAGCGGATACATTCTCCATCAAGGGCAATGATGTTTCCATGAAAGGAAATATTATTCTCGCAGGGGATGAAGGCACGATTGAAGCGGACACGCTGACACTGGAAGGGAAAAAGGTGCAGGCCAAGGGACGCTCGAACGTTTCCATTTCCGCCAATACGATCAATGGCACGATGGACTCACTGAATCTTGATCTTCTGGACACGAGAAATCCAAAGGAAGAGTACAAGAACACAGTCACAATCGCGGCCAAAAATGGAGGAACACTTGCCATCAAGGATCCGATCATGGTAAAAGAAGGCGGCAATACGCTGGATATCCACGGCCTTGAAAATCTTTCAGCCGGTGCGCTCATCATGGATGCTGCATCCTACGCAGAAGCAGCGGATTCATCTGTAACGCCTGGCGCAGAAAATATCAGTCTGGAAAGTATCGCAAATACGAAGGGCAACGCCAGGAACGGCAAGCCGGTCGACCAGTCCATTTCCATCAGCCACTCCGGCACGGCAAAGGTGGAAGCAGGGAAGACGCTCACTCTGGAGGGCGGCGTGAAGAATATCAACGGGACGGCAGTCCTGTCTGCTCCCGAAGCGCATCTTTACCGCGTCCAATCTGTCGGATCGGATGTCTATGCAGCTTTGGAAGAAGGAGCAGAAACGACGGTCAATGCGGATTCTCTTTCTCTTGATACGTCGGCAAGCGCGATATTCCTTGGCAATAAAGTGACAATCAATGCCAAAGAACTGAAATTCAATCCGGAAGGCCATTACTATGAAGCGGCCTCCGCGGATCCTGATCAGGGAATCCCTTATGATGTTTCCGCCGATGCAGACGGGCCGTACAAGGATGAAGGCACCGTCTGGGCATCGTATGGCGGTGTCATGGATATCAATATCAGCAAGGGCGGCACTTTCGAAGGTGCTGCGGCTGTGGATAATGAGAAGATGAATATCGACAAGGATCTTGCTATGTATGCCAAGTATCCGGATTACAAAGAAAGGTTTGGCGCGCTCCTTGCCAATAAGGCCGGCAAGGTCAATGTCAGCCTGGATGAAGGATCCCAATGGAATGTGACGAAGGATTCAACAGCGTCCTCTCTGTCCATGAAGCAGGCCACTCTGAATCTTTCCGGAAAAGATGCGCCGGTAACGCTGACTACGGATGATTTCAAGAGTGAGAACGGCACGCTGGCTGTCAAAGTGACGGATGATGCGCACAGTCTCCTCAATACGAAAACAGCATCCGGCACGGTCTATGTCAGTGCCAACGGAGAAAAGGGCGTGACCCCGGCCTCCGAACTGGCCAAGACAAAGATCATGTCTTTTGATCAAGGAAGCAGTGTAACCCTTAAGGGCGTCACCACGATGACGGATGAGAGCATGTACGGCATCGTGACACCAGTCAGCCAGGATGAAAGTGCAGGCTATGTCGGAGGGAAGTATGAAGTGGATAAGAATGTTGTTTCCGATGAAGCTCTCCGTACGATAGGCGCTGTCAGAAGAGCAGGCCGCTTCATCATGGCAGGCATGGATGCGCCGCTCTATCCAGACAGCAATGATAAAAATGTATGGGCGCACTGGTCACGCGGCAATTACGGTCCGGGAGACCGGAGCGGAAGCCACAACGATCTGGCGGCTGGTGTCGATCTCTATCATACCGATCATTCCCGCGCCGGTATTTCTGTCATGCATACGAATTCCTCGCTCGACAGGACGGAAAATCTCGGCGAAGTGTCCATGAAGAAGAAATTCACCCGTGTCTTTCTTTACGGGCGTCATGACTTTGCAGGCGGACTCTACGCGGCAGGAGATGTCTTTGCCGGCGGAATCCGCATCAAGGACACCAGTCTGGTGGATATGAGCACGCGCACAGCGGGAGTCCATGCGGAAGTTGGCGTGGATGTCCCGGCAGGAAGGGGCACGATCACACCTCTTGTCCGCGCTGCTTATGCAGGCATCCGCGGATTCACGACGAAGGATGGGGAAGGATTCCCGTTCACCATGAAGGAAAGCCATTACAGCTCCTTCTCAGCCGGGCTCAAGGCGTCCCTTCCGCTCTCGCCGGTATCGCTTCTTACCGCTTATGCAGGCTGGGGCATCCGCACCGGATATGATATCGACGGCACCATGTCTGATGCGTGGAATGCGATGGACATTTCCGAAAGCGGAAAGGAACACGTCAAGACACTCGGCATCGGCTGCCGCTGTGACGTTACGCCATTTGCGCGCCTGTCCCTGTCCGCTGCCCGCGAATTCTCTTCCGGTCTTCATGACGACTGGAATTTCCAAGTCTCTGCAGCCTATAAATTCTAATTGATTTCCATGTAAAAAAGGGGCTGTGACGAAATGGTTAATCATTTTGCCACAGGCCCTTTTTCTATTGGAATATTCCATTAAAGGATTATCTAACAAATGTATTTATTGGTTCTATCTGAAAACCTCAAAACCTCGCTTTGCTCGAAAACTACTGTATTCCCCGGCTTCGCCGGGACCTTCTCCTTCGGAGCACGGTTAACACCCTTAAACCTCGCTTCGCTCGAGAAAAAGGAAAAGCAGCGTTTTAACGGATTTCGTCACAGTCTCTTTTTATTTCCTTTATTTTTCTTTCGGCATGTGTTCGCAGCCCCAGTCGCAGAGGAGCTCCAGGAAGGGGGTCATGGATTTCCCTTTTTCGGTCAGGTCGTATTCGACTTTCGGGGAAATCTGGCTGTATTCTTTGCGGCTGATGAGACCGTCGGCTTCGAGTTCTTTGAGGGAGTTTGTCAGGGAGCGGAAGGTGGCGGCTTCGAGGCGGCGTTTGAGTTCGTTGTAGCGTGTGGGGCCGTTCATCATGAGGCAGTAGATGATGCCCAGTTTGTATTTTCTCTTGATGAGGGACATGGTGTAGTGGAATCCGGTGTGCGTGATGCCGCGTTCGAATTCTTCGTGCGCAAGTTTCAGGTCCATTTGCATCGTCCTTTCTTTCCTATGATGGTACTACGCGTGAGCGGCGCGGGCAAGTACTATATTTCACTGCATACACTCTACTAAAGTAGTGTGCTGTCATAGAAATATCGTACTTGTTTAAAAGCTGGCAATGGGTCTATACTTGAAACAGAATAGCGAAGGAGGTTTTACATATGAACGAAGTCATGGATGCGCTTGTAAACCGCAGGAGTGTCAGAAAGTACAAGGCGGAGGCTGTGCCGGAAGAGCTTGTGAAGGAAATCGTGGAAGCTGGGCTGTATGCGCCAAGCGGCATGGGATACCAGAAGCCGGTGATTGTGGCGGTCACGGACAAAGAAACGCGTGATGAGCTTTCTGATCTGAACCGCAAGGCTGGCGGATGGAAGGAAGGTTTCGATCCCTTCTACGGTGCGCCGGTCGTGATTTCCGTGCTGACACCGAAGGACTGGGACAAGGGCGTCGAAGACGGAAGCCTTGCCATCGGACAGATGCTTCTTGCCGCTCATGCGCTGGGACTTGGCGGATGCTGGATCCACCGCGCGAAGGAAGTCTTCGAGACGGAAGAAGGAAAGGAAATCTTGAAGAAGGCCGGCCTTGAAGGGGAATACCTTGGCATCGGCAACCTGGTCATCGGTTATGCAGACCAACAGCCGAAGGCAGCTCCAAGAAAAGCAGGACGCGCATTTTTCATTAAATAATTTCATCATAATAAGAGCGGGAAAACCGCCATGTGGGAACAGGGAGTGAATGAAATGCTGCATAAGGTAAAAGTGACTGTCATTGATAAGAAACTGTATCCGGAACTGCAGGAAGCATACTGCATGGATCCGAAGTCGGGAGCATGCCCCTGCTACAATGTGGGCGACACGTTCATCTTCGAATGCGCTGCTGGCAAGGATGATTTCTGGCACATGGGCCTTTCCGCCCTGGTAAAGGCAGAAGGAAATCCGGACGAGGTCGCAGGCGGGCCGAAGATGCCTTTCTGCTCGGAAGCATGGGATGCGATTTCCCGCTATATCTACACGGGGCTGCAGGGCGGCTGAATCATGCGCGGCTGGATGAAGGATGAGAGGCAGATGATCTGCTGCTGCTCTGACGGCACGCGTCCGGTTATTTTCAAGATCGACCGTTTGGATTACCAGAGGGTCTCCATCAAGGGAATGGGCTGCGAGAACTGCGAGAAGAAAATCCGCGCTGCTTTCGAAGCGCTCCCGGGCGTGAAGGAAGTCACCGCTTCTCATGAAACAGGCGTGGCTGAAGTATTCCTCGAAGCAGGCGTTCCTGAAAAGACAGAGGGCATGTACGAAAAAGCCCTCTCCGGCATCGAAGGCTACGAAGTCACAGGAGTCGAAGAATAATTATATATAAGGTAAGAGAGGAGCTGCGGGATGAGCGATCATTTCCGCGGCTCCTTTTCGCTTGCAAACAAGACTCCGCATGCTCTTTCATCTTCGAAAAGTATAAATATAGATACGATAGTTACAATTTTGGAAACGATTTTACTATTCGAAAATTTGCTTTTCCTGTATACTGAGAACATCAAATTTGAACTGACCCCATGGGTCTTATCGTATATAGGAGGAAGAAATATGGAAAAGAAATTGAATCATTTACTGGCTGATCTCGTGGTGGAATATCATAAGCTGCAGAGCTTCCACTGGTACCTGAAGGGTTACCACTTCTTCGATGATCATGCAAAGCTGGAAGAATATTACGACGCTATCGCTGAAGCAGTCGACACCGTCGCTGAAGATATGCTGATGCTTGGCTTCAAGCCGGAAAGCACGATGAAAGGCTTCCTTTCGATCTCTTCTATCGAAGAAGCAAAGAATCAGGAAGTGACTTCTGTAGAAGCTTATGAAGCTGTCCTTGCAGATTTCAAGTATCTCCTGGATGAAGTCAAGGGCGTCAAGGCAGCTGCTGATGAAAGCGGCGATTACCTCACATCTACCAAGATGGATGATTACATCGAATTTTTCTCCAAGGCCATCTGGATGGTTGGACAGGAAGTCAGATAATCCAAATAAACTTAGTTAACAAGAGAGCGGCCCTTCGGGGCCGCTCCTTTCTATTTCCGGATACTGTCATAATATGCAGTGATTTCCACTGCTCTTTGTGACAGTGCTTATTTATAAATGAGAATAGTAAGAAATTCTTCAATATATGGACGATTGTTACAAACCAAAGGAGGAATTTGCTATTTTCTCTGCTTGCTTTGACCTATACTATACACAGATCGAAGGAGAGACCTCCCCGAGAGGGAGCGTCTTCCAAATATCCATCGTATGGTAAGGAGGAACAAAAAATGGAAAAGGAATTAAATAAATTACTTGCTGATCTGGTTGTTGAGTATCACAAGCTGCAGAGCTTCCACTGGTACCTGAAAGGTTATCACTTCTTTGATGATCACAAGAAATTCGAAGAATACTACGGAGACATTGCAGACGCTGTCGACGGCGTTGCCGAAAACATGCTGAAGCTTGGCCTCAAGCCGGAAAGCACGATGAAAGGTTTCATGGCACTCTCCACAATTGAAGAAGCCAAGAACAAGGAAGTCACTTCTGAAGAAGCGTATGAAATCATCCTGAAGGATTTCAAACAGCTGCTTGATGAAGTCAAATCCGTCAAAGCTCTGGCAGAGAAGGATGATGTCTATGTCACCTCGAACCTGATGGATGACTACATCGAACTCTTCTCGAAGGCTGAATGGATGGTCGGCGAAGAAACCAAGAAGCCGCATTTCCCTGGTCAGGATGCCTGAAGCGGCAAATCGACGCAAAACAGAATAATTTTGCAAATATAATCAATAAAGTATGATTGAGTAAAAATGAGAGTTCCTGTCGGAACCGGTGAAATTGAGATCGGCTCTGATGGATGAATCTCAGAATTGAATACGATAGTTATAAAATAAAAGATGATATTACTATCGAAGAAATTCGATTAGCGATACAATATATACAGATCAAGAGAGAGACCGGAAAGGTTTCCAAGGATACATGTTATAAGGAGGAAATTTATTATGGAAAAAGAATTAAATAAACTGCTTGCTGATCTTGTTGTGGAATATCATAAACTGCAGAGTTTCCACTGGTACCTGAAAGGTTATCATTTCTTCGATGACCATGCAAAACTTGAAGAATACTACGACTCCGTTGCTGAAGCTGTCGACGGCGTTGCTGAAAACATGCTGAAGCTTGGACTCAAGCCGGAAAGCACCATGAAAGGTTTCCTGGCACTGTCTTCCATCGAAGAAGCCAAGAACAAGGAAGTCACTTCCGAAGAAGCTTACACCGAAGTTCTGAAGGACTTCAAGTACCTGCTTGATGAAGTTAAATCCGTCAAGGCTCTCGCTGAAAAGGACAACGTTTATGTCACTTCCAACCTGATGGATGACTACATCGAAATGTTCTACAAAGCTAACTGGATGGTTGGCCAGGTTCTTAAGAAATAATAAGGGCACGAACCCGAAACATACGGAAAGACATACTATATAAGGAGGAAATTTATTATGGAAAAAGAATTAAATAAACTGCTTGCTGATCTTGTTGTGGAATATCATAAACTGCAGAGCTTCCACTGGTACCTGAAAGGTTATCATTTCTTCGATGACCATGCAAAACTCGAAGAATACTATGATGAAGTCGCTGAGATTGTCGACGGCGTCGCTGAAAACATGCTGAAGCTCGGCCTCAAACCGGAAAGCACCATGAAAGGCTTCCTGGCACTCTCTTCCATCGAAGAAGCCAAAAACAAGGAAGTCACCTCTGAAGAAGCTTATGAAAGCGTTCTGAAAGACTTCAAGTA
The DNA here is from genome assembly GCF_007164725.1 of Dialister hominis. Classification (NCBI taxonomy): domain Bacteria; kingdom Bacillati; phylum Bacillota; class Negativicutes; order Veillonellales; family Veillonellaceae; genus Dialister; species Dialister hominis. Next base: position 2,385,085 of record NZ_AP019697.1, read on the forward strand.
CCTCCTGGACGAAGTCAAATCCGTCAAAGCTCTGGCAGACAAGGATGATGTCTATGTCACCTCGAACCTGATGGATGACTACATCGAATTCTTCTCCAAAGCTAACTGGATGGTTGGCCAGGAAATAAAGAGACCACACTTCCCGGGACAGGACAATAAATAAGGAGTCCCAGGGACTTTCAATACTTACTTGACGGAATGAAATCCGCCAAGGCTATCGCAGGGAAAGACAATGCAGCATGGGAAACCTGATGGCTGCATGGAACTCTTCTCCAAAGAAAACTAGATGGTTGGTCAGGAACTGAAGTTACCTTCGGCTCCTGACTGGCTATAGCATCATCTCCCAATCCAATACGATCGAAAAAAGCGGCGCCCGCAAGGGTACCGCTTTTTTCGTGGGAAGGAAAGAAATGAAAGGAAATCAGGACTCAGTACAGCGAAGTTACTATCCGCCCGCGTCGTAGCGGAGGACTTTGACCTGCCCCAGCGGGGAAGAATGCCTTTGACCTTGCCCTGGAAGGGAAGGTGCCCGACCTTAAATTCTGATGTCGGGCAGATGAGTTGCATTTCTTCAGCCGCTAGGCTGGTTTTATGGTTTTTTAGAAAATGCATTTTCTAAAGTTGCCGGGAAAGGGGTGCAGTATTCATCGTACTTAAAAATCTAAAAAGGTTCCTCGAGCATCGCTCGGTTTTATGGTTTTCTCCCCCACGCAAAAGTCGCAGGAATGACTGCTCATTCCTGCGGCTCTCTTTTTACTCTTTTATTTCTTCTTGTTCTTTTCCCTTGCGACGAGGATGGGATCGCCTCCGAGGCCCCAGTTGTCGAGGTCTACTTCGTCGATGACGACGACGGTGCTGGCCGGGTTCTTGTGAAGAACATTGACGAGAAGGTCAGTGGCGCCTTTGATGAGGGCGGCTTTCTGTTCCTTTGTGATGTTGCCTTCCTTTGTAATTTTAATGTTGACGTATGGCATAGTTTGCCTCCTTCCACTGGAAGAAAAAAGGAAATGTTCTGCCTTTATTTTATCGTAAGAACGGTTTTCGGGAAAGGGGAGGAGCGGGAATTGAAAACTTTTCTATTTCTTTACAGAAGTACATGAATTATCAAGATTATCAGAGAATCCTCTCATTTTTAATCGATAATTTGCTAAGTTTATACAAAAGTTTATCAGAACTCTTGCATGAACCTTTTTCAGTAGTAAATGCAATGATTCCTATTTTTGAGAGGAGAATAAAATGAAAAAGAATTTCCTGAAGGCTGCTGTCATGACGCTTGTGGCTGGCGGAGCAATTTTCGGAACCGCTATGGTATCCGATGCTGCGAATGTCCGGATCCTTCCGGTCGACACCGCTAAATTCTGGGCTGGCGCCCGTTTTGATTTCGACGTAGAGGTTTCCGGAGCTAAGAATCTGGAGAATGTCAAAGTCGATATCAATGGCGTACTGGCTGACAAGTTCTTCGGCAAGAACGCTGTCCAGAAGACCCTTGATAACGGTGTCGTTTCCTACCGCATCGATCAGGTCAGCTTCCCGAAGACTGGTGACATCACTGTCACTGCCAGCGCTAATGACAATGGCGTCGTTTCCACCTCCACAGCCAAGTACAAGGTTGTGAATGAAAAGGCTGTGAAACGCGCAAAGAACGTCATCCTTTTCATCGGCGACGGAATGTCGCTGCAGGCCAGAGAAATCGCCCGCATCCTTTCCAAAGGCATGACAAACGGCAAGTACAATGACCTTCTGGCTATGGAAAAACTCGACCATAATGCAGTCATCACCACTTCCGGCTACGACTCCCTCGTCACCGACAGTGCGAACTCCGCATCCGCTTATGCGACCGGACACAAGTCCGTAGTCAACGCTATGGGCGTTTACGAAGACTCCACCAAGGATCCGCTCGATGATCCAAAGGTAGAAAACCTTTCTGAAATTCTGAAGCGTACACGCGGCATGTCCATCGGCATCATCACCCAGGCTGAATCCACCGATGCTACCCCGGCAGCTATGGTCGGACATACCAGAAGAAGAGCAAACCAGGATTTCCTGGCTAAGAGCTACCTCGACGACAACCATCGTCCGGATGTCATCATGGGCGGCGGCTCTGCCCGCTACCTCCCGTCCTCCGTACCGGGATCCAAGAGAAAAGACAATGACAACATCATCCAGGACTTCAAGGACAAGGGCTACATCTTCGTTTCCACTTCCAAGGAAATGATGGCAGCTCCGTCCGATAAGCCGCTCCTCGGCCTCTTCCACACCGGCACGATGAACGTTTACATCGACCGTGAAATGCTGAAGAACCCGAAGGTCCTGAAGGGCTTCACCGATCAGCCGAACCTCATGAATATGACGAAGAAATCTCTCGACATCCTCTCCAAGAATCCGAACGGCTTCTTCGCTATGATCGAAGGCGCATCCATCGACAAGCATCTCCATGTCATGGACTGGCAGCGTGCGGCTTACGATACGATTGAATTCGACAAGTCCATCGAATACGCTGAAAACTGGGCTAAGGAACATGGCAATGATACCCTGATCATCGTCGTAGCTGACCATGCACACGGCATTTCCATCAGCGGCACCTACCATGAAAGAGACGGCAAGAAGGGTCCGGAAGCAGTCCGCGTTTACGCGAAGTCCATATTCCCGACCTTCAAGGATGCCGATCATGACGGATTCCCGGATAATCCGGATCCGGATGTAACGCTTGCTGTACAGTATGCAAACCATCCTGAATACTATGAAAACTACCACTTCATGAAGACACCGACCCCGCCGGCACTCTCCGTCACCGAGACAAAAGAGGAAGCATCCAAAGTCGGCGACAAGATCGAATACCATCAGGTATCTTCCGCTTCTTCCAAGGCAAATCCGGCCCGCATCCACCCAGGCGATCCGGAAGTCCTCATGCCGGCCAACACACCGAAGGACGATGCACAGGAAGCGCATGCAGCTGATGACGTTCTCCTCAATGCAGGCGGACCTGGCTCCGAATATTTCCACGGCACCATGGATAATACAGAAGTCTTCTTCGGCATCCTGAGAGCTCTCGGAATCAACGGCAATAAGAAATGAGAAGACTCGTCCTTCTCCTCTTGACTACGCTCCTGGCGCTCTTTTCCGGATGGACAGCCCGTGCTGAAAACCTGGATTTCTCTGAAATCTATTCCGGATACTCCGCCGAAGGCCTCACCTTCTCGGACAAGACGCAGAGCCTTGCCGGAGGCGAGGTGACAATATCCGGATACATGGCGCCGCCTTTGACGCCGACCATCCGGTTCTTCGTTCTGACGGAAGTCCCCATGTCCGTCTGCCCGTTCTGCTCGAGCGATGCGGACTGGCCGGACAATATCATCGTGGTCAAGGTAGACGACCCTGTGACGGCGCTGCCCTATGACAGCCCGATCACGGTGTCTGGTACACTGGAAATCGGCAGTGAAACGGATCCGGAGACAGGCTTCGTCAGCCAGCTCCGCATCCACGCTGATTCCATCAGTGGCTAGAAAGGAGGCCCACTTGATCGAAGTAAGGAATCTCATATGCGAATTTCCTGACGGCGACGGCCGCGTGATCCGTGCGCTCGACGTCCCGTCCTTCACTCTGGAAGACGGCGGCGCCATGGCGCTCATCGGCCCTTCGGGGAGCGGGAAGACGACGCTTCTTCACTGCCTCTCCGGGCTCATGACGCCGACAAAGGGCACGGTCATCGTTTCCGGAGCCGATCTCACGCAGATGACAAGGCAGGAGAAATGCCGTTTCCGCGCGCAGAAGGTGGGGTACGTCTTTCAGAAGTCCCTCATCCTTCCTTATCTGACGGTAGCGGAAAATATCCGCCTTTCCGCAAGGCTCGCCGGTTGGGACCTCATGCAGGACGAACTGGACGGGCTCCTTGAGAGCGTCGGGCTTTCCGGCAAAGGAAACCGGCGTCCGGAGCACCTTTCCGGCGGCGAGCAGCAGAGGGTTTCCTTCCTGCGTGCCGTGGCAAGGCATCCGTCGCTTCTTCTTGCTGATGAACCGACATCGGGACTCGACCGCGAGAACGGGAAAATACTGATGAACCTTATGCTGGATTACCAGAGGCGGACGAAGTGCATGCTCCTCTGCGCAACCCACGATCCGGAAGTCCAGGCACTCTTTGAAAATCAGTATTTCATGAAGAGGGGGAATGCATGATGACAGTTTCTTTGCGGGATTTCTTCATACGCCCTGTGGGCACAGTCATTTTCGCAGCGCTGATCCTCGCGCTCCTCTTCGTCGTCAGAAATAATGAAGCCCGCGCCCTCTTTGCCGAACGGTTCGGTGAAAGGAGGACGGATGATTAATCTCGCCTTTTACTCCCTTTTCCGAAGACCCCTAAGGCAGTTTCTCCTCTTCCTTTTGATAGCGCTTTCAGCAGCCGTGCCCGTTTTTCTCCTGCAGGTGACAGACGGGCTCTATGAGGGCATCAACCATTCCGTCCGGCCGTTTCCCATTCTCGTCGGGGCCAAGGGATCCTCGTACCAGCTTGTGCTGAATACGGTCTTCCTTCGCGACCGGCCGATAGGAAATATTCCTTACACGGAAATGGATAAGCTTGAAGACTCTGGCAAGGTGCAGGCGGTCTATCCGCTCGCCTTCGGGGACAATTACAGGGGCTTCCGTATCGTCGGAACGGATGAGGCCATTTTCTCCTACAAGCCGGACAAGACCAGCGCGCCATGGCTTTCCATCGCGGAAGGCAAGGGCTTCGGGGAAGAAGGGGCCGCTGTCATCGGAAGCGAGACAGTACGCCTTGCAGGACTCAAGATCGGCGATACATTCCATTCTATCCACGGCCTTGCCGACAAGGGAAAGGAGCACAACCACGCATTCAAGGTGGTAGGCATCCTCGCTCCCTGCGGCGGCCCGTATGATACGGCGATTTTCGTCGACATCCATGAAGTATGGGAAGAACACGGAATCACCACGGCAGACAAACAGGAAGTGACGGCTATCCTCACGGTGCCGAAGGGCTACCGCGAAGCTATGCAGCTTCTCTCGGCCTATCAGAAGAACCATGACGTGCAGATGGTATTCCCGTCACAGAACGTCATCCAGCTCTACTCGATGGTCGGACAGACGCGCCACTTCTGGACCGTCCGCGTTGTATCCCTGATCGGCATCTCCCTCATGATCACGCTCCTCGTCATGTACTGGAGCGGACTTGGCAGAATGCCCGAGCTCGCCCTCTTGCAGGCACTGGGCGCAGGAAAACAGCAGATCATCACCATGCTTCTGGCAGAAGAAGGCATGCTGCTCCTCTTCGGGACAGTCTGCGGCTGGCTCCTCGCCTACGGGGCCTTCCTCCTGACCGCTTCGGCGATCCAGGGAAATGCGGCCATCGTCCTTGAGACAGCACCCGACTGGAGAGGCCTCCTCACGATCCCCGTCATGACCATCCTGGGCACTCTGGCGGGCCTCATCCCGGCAGGCATGATCGGAAGAAAAGACGTATCAGAATACCTTTAAGGATATTAAAGGGACTGCAGTGAAAATGCTGCAGTCTTTTTTAATTTCGTCATGCTTAATTAAATTGATTCATATAAAGCAAAATAAATATTTAACATAGCCGCATGGCTGCCATATAATAGAAGGGAAGAGTTTGCGGAGCTTTGGCTCCGGTGGCCGTCCGATAGGACGGAGGGGGAGGTATTAGGACAGAAAAAAAACAGCAGGAATCGCTATGGGCGCCTGGTCCTGGGGCGTAGGCGGAAATGGCGGAGACCGTGTATTTGGAAACACACTCACAAAAGAAGATTTATGGCCCGTATTCCGCCGCGGCATGGAACTGGGACTCAATCTATGTGACACAGCTGCCGTGTACGGAATGGGTGCTTCTGAGACGATTCTGGGCGAATTCGTTGATGACTGCGACAGGGACGATCTCTACATCTCGACCAAGTTCACCCCGCAGATTGCCAAAGACGTGGAGCATCCCATCGAAACAATGATGGATGAAAGCTTGAAACGCCTCCATACCGACTACGTCGACCTGTACTGGATCCACAATCCGGCCGACGTGGAAAGATGGACAAAGGAAATCATCCCCGTCGTGAAAAGCGGCAAGGCACGCGCCGTCGGCGTTTCCAATCATAACTTAGAAGAAATCAAAAGAGCAGAGGAAATCCTTTCGGCAGAAGGCCTTCACGTCGCAGCCGTGCAGAACCATTACAGCCTTCTCCACAGGTCGTCCGAACGTGCAGGCATCCTGGACTATTGCAAAGAAGAGGGCATCACCTTCTACGCTTACATGGTCCTCGAACAGGGCGCCCTCACCGGCAAGTATGACAAAGACCACCTCATGCCAGAAAGAAGCGGAAGAGGAAAGAGCTACAACGGCATCATGGACAAACTGGACGGCATCCTTGCAGCCCTGAAGGAAATCGGGGAAGCGCATAACATCACCCCGTCCCAGACCGCCATCGCCTGGGCCCTTGCCAAAGGCACCCTTCCGATCATTGGCGTCACGAAAGTAAAACAGGTAGAAGAAGCCGCCGCTGCCATGGATGTGAGACTCACAGAAGAAGAAATCCAGAAGCTCGAACAAGAAGGCGACAAAGCCGGCGTCCATACACTCCGAGTATGGGAAAAAGATATGGACTAAGGAAATAAAAAAGACTGCAGCAAAATGATGGCACATTTTGCTGCAGTCTTTTCATTTTCCTTCTTAGAATGCCGGAACGAGGCCGTCGGAGAAGTTATCGTTGATATACTTGCGGACGTTGTCGCTCTGGAAGATCTTGACGAACTTCTGGTAGGTCGGGTTGTCCTTATCCTGTTCGCGGGCTGCGATGATATTGACGTATGGGGACGTGTTATCTTCAGTAGCCAGTGCTTTCTTGGAGTCCAGGTTTGCGGACTTCGCATAGCCTGCGTTGATGACGGAAATCGTTACATCATCGAGGGAACGCGGGAGCTGGGCAGCTTCGAGTTCGATGATTTCCAGTTTCTTTGGATTTTCAGCGATATCATTGATCGTTGCCTTTGTCGGATCGGTGCCCGGTTTCAGCTTCAGGAGACCGTTGTGGTCCAGAAGGAGCAGAGCGCGTCCGCCATTGGACGGATCGTTCGGGATGGAAACCTTTGCGCCGTCCGGAACGTCTTTGATGCTGGTGATCTTATTGGAATAAACGCGGAGCGGTGCGAGGTATGTATTTCCGATGGAAACAAGGTGGGTCCCGTTCTTTTCATTAAAAGCCTGCAGGAACGGGCCGTGCTGGAAAGAGTTCAGATCGATGTCGCCGGCAGCCAGAGCCTGGTCCGGGGTGACATAGTCAGAGAATGTCTTGATATTGACAGTCAGACCCTGCTTAGCAGCTTCCTTGGCTGCATATTCCATGACCTGTTCAGAATAGCCAGGTGTAATACCTACAGAAATTTCATTTTTCACAGCAGCAGAAGAAGCAGCCGGCTTCTTGTCGCCGCCGCAGCCGGAAATGACACCGGCAAAGGCAATCGCTGCCAGGGAAAGAGCAATGGTAGTTTTTAATTTCATAAAAGAGACCTCCTTACTAAATGCAGAATGATGGAAACTTCACAGGAAAGCAGCCGGGAAGGAAACAAAAAAAGCCCCGCCCTAAAGGGACGAAGCGTCTGTTCGTGTTACCACCCAATTTTACCGGCAGATCACTCTGCCAGCCTCGCAGGTACGGGAGAAACTCCGATACCCTGTCTCTGTAACGGGAGATCCCGGGCTGCCTCACTATTCGGCACGCCAGGCTCAGAGGCCATCTTCTGAAACGTATCCGTACTCCCTCTCACCAAACGGAGCTCTCTTGGCCGGATCCTGTTTTCATACTCTTCTCTTCACTGCCTGTATGAAGCTTGCCATTACTATAGCATTGCAAAATAGGGCTGTCAAGAAATTCACCCCGTTTTTACAAATCTAATGAAAAATTTCGATTAAGCATACACTACATCACACGAAATGGAACCGAACATAAGGTTGTTCACTATATTCACAGAGTTATTCACAGTTATCCACAGGCTGTGTAAAAAAATTGTGTGAATTGGTATTTTCACGATAATAAGCAGGAAAAAATTCACTGTCCACTGGAGATATACACAGAAAACTGTGAATTAGTGTGAATAACTCATATAAAAGAAGGATTTCTATCTGTAGATTCATTCGATACCAAGCCGATTTCAGGACATGAATTCACAATTCACACCTGTGGAAATTGTGAATTCACTTTTCACAGGGGAAAACGCCTGTAAAAAAATATGACAAAGTAAAGCAAAAGTCAAAAGAACTGATTGCAGGAAGCCGGTTTCCTTCCTGTTTAACGGACTATTCACAGATAGTAGAATATTTGTCCGCTGTCCATTCCCAATGGAAAGATTTTCCTCTATATATTTTGAGGAGGACTCCGGGACCCCATAAACCACCTTAAAGGAAAGTGTACCATTTAAGAAAAAGCGCATGTGGAAAACCATGCAAATCGAACAGAATTTCCTTCAGAGTCAAAAACCGGAGAAAGTCAACCCACATTTTTCCCCGCTGCTCCCCGCATGCGGCAGCATCTGATAAAAACAGACTTTTCAAACGAAATCATGAGAATGAAAGAAAAGAGGAAATCCCGAATCCATGGGCAAATCCCAATGCCGGTCACTTTATGGTCAGGCCAAAATGAGCAGAACAAAACCCCCTCGATTCGAACCAAATGTTCTCATGAAAAACTTTTGAATAAGTCCATTGAATAAATACATGAGTGAGGATAGGAGGGGGATGTGGCTTTAAAAACGTACAACCGAACTTCGTTCGAGGAACCTTTTATATTGGAAAAATCGATGAATACTGCACCCCTTTCCCGAAAACTTTAGAAAATGCATTTTCTAAAGACCATAAAACCAGCCTAGCGGCTGAAGAAATGCAACTCATCCGCCCGACATCAGAATTTAAGGTCGGGCACCTTCCCTTCCAGGGCAAGGTCAAAGGCATTCTTCCCCGCTGGGGCAGGTCAAAACCTTCGGCTACGACGTGACTGGTCATTATCAAACTGCGATGTACTGAGTCCTGATTTTCAGGGCCGTAGGCCGGTCTTAACCTTGCTCCGGCAGGAGAAGGTGGGAAATTTTTGCTTTTTAAAAATTTCTCGGATGAGTTGCATTTCCACGAGCGCAGCGAGGTTTTATGGTTTTTCATCGAACGAAGTTCGGTTTAAGGGTGTCAGAGCTCGCCCCGTAGGGGGAGCTGGCGACGGAGTCGTCTGAGGAGTTGCATTTCCACGAGCGCAGCGAGGTTTTGAGGTTTTCAGATAGCGCAAATATATAAATGTGTTGGTATTCTCTAATCAAATATGCAAGCAAAAAAGCCGCAGAAATGATGGCTCATTCCTGCAGCTTCTTTTTAATTATCTATCAGTCATGTACTTTAAAGTTGGCAAGGAGCATTTCTGCTACGCCCGGTGCATCCGGGTCGTGGTGGCCTTTGCCTGTATCCAGGGCTTCCATGGATTTCATTTCTTCATCGGTGAGCTTGAAGTCGAAGATGTCGATGTTTCCTTTGATTCTTTTCTCGTGGGTGGATTTCGGGAGGACGATGAATCCTTCCTGGTTTTCGAAGCGGAGGATGATCTGGCCCGGGTTCTTTCCGTATTTTTCAGCGAGGGCTGTGATGACGGGGTTTTCAAGGAGGGCTTTGTCTCCGTGGCCGAGCGGGTACCATGCTTCGAGGCGGACGTCGTGTTCTGCCATGAGCTTACGGATTTCCTTCTGCTGGTAGAGCGGGTTGCATTCGACCTGGTTGACGCTTGGCATGGTGTCGAACTGGGGAACGAAGGAGTTCCAGATCTTCAGTGTCATGTTGGAAACGCCGATGGAGCGGATCTTGCCTTCTTTCTTGGCTTCTTCCATAGCTTTCCATGCGCCCGGTACGTCGCCGTATGGCTGATGGATGAGGTAGAGGTCGATGTAGCCGAGACCTAAATTTTTCAGGGATGTCTCGATGCCCTTCTTGGCCGGTTCGTAGCCGTAGTCCTGAAGCCAGAGTTTGCTGGTGACGAAGATTTCTTCTCTCGGAATGCCGCTGTCGCGGATGGCGCGGCCTACGTCTGCTTCGTTGAAGTAAGCAGCTGCGGTGTCGATGTGGCGGTAGCCGAGGGACAGAGCTGTGCGTACAGCATTGTAAGTTTCATCGCCGACGGGAATCATGAATACGCCGAAGCCGACGGACGGGATGACGACGCCGTCATTTAATGTGAATGTTTCTATGGTGTTCTCCTTTATACTGTCAATTAATGTTCAAATGAAAGATGGTTGAGGTTCTTGACGAGGTCCGGATCGAAGTGGTTGATGATGCCGCTCTTGCCTTTGTCCTTGGCGCTGATGGTCTTCATTTCATCTTCAGTGAGCGCAAAGTCCCAGATGTCCAGGTTTTCCTTGATTCTTTCTTCGTGAGTGGATTTCGGGATGATGGAGAAGCCTCTCTGCACGTTCCAGCGGAGAGCGACCTGTGCTGCGGTCTTTCCGTACTTCTTGCCGATGGCGGTGAGGTCCGGATCGGTGAAGATGCCGTAATTTCCTTCAGCCAGCGGGCTCCATGCCTGCGGAACGATGCCGTAGGATTTCATGACACGGAGGTCTTCTTCACGGGTGAAGAAAGAATGCGCTTCGATCTGGTTGACGGCCGGGATGATTTCCACGTTTTCGCAAAGGTTGACGAGGATGGACGGGAAATAGTTGGATACGCCGATGGCTTTTGTGAGGCCGTCTTTGGCTGCTTTTTCGAGGTCTCTGTAAGCGGTGAAGTAGTCGCCCATGGCCTGATGGAGGAGGACGAGGTCGAAGTAATCAAGGCCGGAGAGCGCAAGGGAGCGTTTTACGGATGCGTAGGTGTCGCCTGCCTTGTGCATGTCCTGCACCCAGACTTTCGTCGTGATGAAGAGGTCTTCTCTCTTGACGAGGCCGTCAGCGATAGCGCGCTTCACAGCTTTGCCAAGGGCGGATTCATTGCCGTAAGCGGCTGCGGTATCAAGGAGGCGGTAACCTGCCTTGATGGCTTCATAAACGGACTTTTCGCAGACATCAAGATCTGTGATCTGGTAGACGCCGAAGCCTTCCATAGGCATCCTGGCGCCGGTATTGAGTGTGGCAAATTCCATTTCAAATCTCCTTTTTGTGTAAAAAATTGATACATTTTCTGTATGAAATGACATAGTAATTCATACATTCTTTGCATATTACAGGCCTCTCCTATAAGAAGGAAATCAGGCCTTTTTTGCTCTTCTTTTGATGGGCTTCAAGGGTTTGAAGAAATCCTGCGAGGCGAGCCATTCGTCGATGTTCTTCAATTCCTTGTTGTAAAGGCCGGGACGGATTTCTGCATTTTTGGCATCTTTTTCCGCTTCTTTCATCGTATTGGGAAGAAAGCCGGGGTCTTCATCCAGTGAGTTCGGGAAGATGTAAATGGGCTTTCCCATCCAGTCAGGATACGAAGAAAGGAAGGAACGGATGACGCCGGGATAGGTGTAGTACCATATCGGAAAAGCAAGGAAAATCGCGTCAAATGTGCGTATGTCCGGGAGAGGGAGCTTCAGGGCAGGCCGCAGCTTCTCTTCTGCGTCAGCCTTGCCTTCGACTTCGGAACATGTCTCGTAATCTGTGCTGTAAGGCGGATTTCTTTCAATCCGGAAAAGCCGCCCCTTTGTTTTGACGGCAAGCACTTTTGCAATCCGTTCCGTATGGCCGCTCCAGGAAAAATAAGCGATGAGTAATTTCATGGGTGCCTCCTTTCATGAATTTGATTCCTGTTTACATATTCATTGTAGGAGAAAAATGAGGCCGGGTAAAATGAAAGATGCGTATAAAAATATACTTGCAAGGTATATTATGCCAGTTTATAATTAAAAACATGGAATGGAAGGCGGTTTGCGAAAGGAGAGAGAAATGATCGAATCATACCTGCTGGAGCACCTGGTTGTATTCAGCGAGCACAGGACGCTGTCCGAGACGGCTTCCGTGCTTCATCTGACACAGCCGACGCTGACCAGATCGATGAACAAGCTTGAAGAAACGTTCGGCGTTCCTCTTTTCACCCGCGAAAAGAAAAGAATCCGTCTGAACGAAAACGGGTGGATGGCAGCCCGTTATGCCAAGGAAATCCTCCGAGAGGAGGAAAAGATGATCGCGCAGGTGAAGGCGCTCGACCGCAGAAGAAGGACGATCACGGTCGGCTCCTGCGCGCCGGGGCCGATGATGGAGCTCGTGCCGTTTTTGACGGACGCGTTCACGGGGATGACAGTCTCGACGGAAATCAAGCCGGAGAAGGAACTCCTTGCCGGCCTTGCCGATCACACGTACCAGTTCGTCATCCTGAATCACCCCTCGGACGATGCAGCGCACTACAGCGAGCCCTGCGGCTCAGAGCACCTCTGCGCCTGCCTGCCGCCCTCGCACAAGAGAGCATACGACACGTCCATCCGCTTCGATGAACTGAACGGGGAAAACTTCCTCATGATGAAAAACGTAGGCGTCTGGAGCCCGATCGTCCGCGGGAAAATGCCGAATTCGAAATTCCGCATGCAGGACGACCAGGAATCCTTCCGCGAAGTCGTGGAACACTCCTTGCTCCCCAGCTTCTCGACCGACATCAGCCTCCGCGTCGTAGGAAACTACGGAGACAGACTCTCCGTCCCCTTCTCCGACCCCGAAGCGCAGATGAACTTCTACTGCGTATGCCTCGCAGGAGACGAGACCAAGTACAAAACCTGGTTCGAAATCCTCAGAAGAAAAATGGGATGAGCGGCGAGAGACTGAAGTCTTGAAAAAAGCATCCAAACAAAAGAGCTGCAGAAATGAGAAATCATCTCCGCGGCTCTTTTTGTTGGGGGAGTGGGGCAGAGCGAGGTTTGTTTTCCTTTTGCGAAGCAAGGAAATGGTGTTAACCTTCCCAGACGGGGAAGGAGGGCCACGAAGTGGCGGTTAGGGTTGATTTCCAACGAGCGGAGCGAGGTTGTATGGTTTTCAGATAGCACAAAAATATAAATATGGTAGATACTTCTCTCATCGAATTTGCCAGCACATAAAAGGGACCGTGACAAGATGACTGCACATTTACTCACAGTTTTTTTATTGCTGCCGTGATATAATAAATTTAAAGGGCTCAGGCAGGGACTTTATGCAAGCCCCATACCTATGTACCTTTAAACCGGATTAACCTATACAATCTGTTAATGTATTAGTAATTGAATGAGTCCATTCAAAAACATGTACATTGTTATCTAATCCGTTGCCACAAATTTTAAGATAAGATTGTAAGGTTATCACGTCGCGCCCGTCAAGCTTTAGAAATACTGTAACCCTTGCAAGTATCCCCTGTATGGGATAATCAAGCGTTAAACTACAACCATTAACAGACAAGATGGTTTCGCTACAACTATCGCCTGTGATTGGGTATGTAGTTTCTAAAGGCTTGAGGGCGTTTTCTATTTCTCCATCTCTCTTATATCTCTTTAGCATAATAAACTATATTTTTTCTATGTTCTGGGATCGCCGATAGAATCGGGTGTTCCAGCGCTCTCCATCTCATGGAAATTTTCAGAAAGATAAATATTTGCTCTTTACAAAAATTTTTGGACAGCGTATACTATGTCCAACCTCAAGTATGAACTAATTTCACAGCACGATTCTCTAAGTGCATGAAAGACTGGGAACGGAAGCGAGTGACAAGGCTTTTCTTCAGAGAGCTGCCGTATGGTGAAAGGCAGCGTAAGGTCCTCACAAAGTCGTCCGGGAGTTCTGGATCTGATATTTAATGTAGGATGCAGCGTTTGGCAGCGTTAGAAGGCCTTCGAGTATAGTGCGAGGTGGTACCGCGTAAAGGTTTACGCCCTGGTTAGTCTTTTCAGACTGATCAGGGCGTTTTTTGCGTAGAATGGAAGAAGAGTAGAAAGCGGTCATGTGAGGAAACAATTTCTTAGAAAGCGTCTTGCGAAAGGGGATATTACTATGGGTATGTTTAAAGGTAGTTACAAAAAAGCAGCAGCGGCAGGTTTAGCAGCCCTGGTTTTGACTGGCCTGATGGCCGGGTGCGGCATGTCTTCGGGTGGAGACAAGAAAGCGGGCGGCGCAGCCGGACAGAAAGTGGAACTGAAACTGGCTTACCAGCTTCCTTCCGATCATCATCTGTCCAAGAGCATCGAAAAGTTCGCCAAGGAGGTCAATGAACGTTCCAAAGGTTCCATTGACGTCAAAGTCTACCCGGCAGGCCAGCTTTACAATGATCAGAACATGAATGACGCACTGATGAGCGGCGGCCTCGATATCGGCATGAATTCGACGGCACGCTGGTCCATGGTTGTCCCGGCTATGAAGGTTCTGGATCTTCCTTTCGTCCTCACATCTTACCAGGCAGTCGATAACGCTCTGGACGGAGACCTGGGCAAAGCACTCTCCGAACAGCTGGAAAAGAAGGGCGTACGCCCGCTGATCTGGGCTGACTATGGTTACGTCCAGTTCACGGATAAAGTAAGGCCGCTGGAAAAACCGGAAGATTTCCAGGGACTGAAGATGCGTTCCTATTCCGAAATTTCCGCTGACGTGCTGAAAGCCCTCGGTGCATCCCCGACGACCATGAGCTCCTCGGAAGTATACATGGGTATCAAGAACGGCACGATCGACGGCCAGTCCTCCGGACAGACGGCAATCCTGTCCCGCAAGATTTATGAAGTTTCCAAGTACATGACAGTCGCCAACAGCTCCTATGTCGAATACCTCGTTGCCATCAATGCGAACTCCTGGAAGAAACTGAGCCCGGATCAGCAGAAGATCATCACCGACGTTTCCAAGGAAATCCAGAATGAAATCCGCGAGGAAACCAAGGCAGAAGATCAGGAGTGCATCAAGGAACTGGAAGAAAAGGGCATGCAGGTCTATGTCGTTCCGCAGGATCAGATCCACCTCTGGCAGGAAGCTACCGCTCCTGTAGTCGCAGCCTTTGAACAGGAACAGGGCGCTGAAGGCAAGCAGCTCGTAGAAGACTGCCTGAAAGCCAGCCAGGCAGCACAGAAGTAATTTCCTTTCGTCATTTTCTCGGATGCCCCGGGGTGACCGGGGTTTTCCTTTTTCCGCCTCTGGCGGAGCCTTGCGAAAAGGAGGGCTGGCTCTTGCGTACGATTTATCATTACTTCGACAAACTTCTGGGTTATGTGACCTATACGGCAGCCGCTGTATCCGGGCTGGCGATCCTTTTGACAGCATTCATGATCTGTTATGAAATCATCGCCCGCAGCGTTTTCGGAAGCCCCACTGTCTGGGTCATGGAAATATCCACATACTTCCTCATTTTCGCCGGATTCCTCGGCATGGCATACACCATGAGGAAGAACGGCCACATCTGCGTCGATTTCCTCTACGCGCGTTTTTCCAGAAATGTCAGACGCGTACTGGATATCTTCACCTCGGCGCTTTCACTCTTTGCCATGTACGTCTGCGTCACTGAATCGACGAACTACATGCTGATGAGCTACGACATGGGCATCGTATCCCCGTCGCTCCTCCGCGTGCCGCTCTGGATTCCGCAGACCGCCATGGTCGTCGGTTTCACGCTTCTTTTCCTGGAAATACTGAACCATCTCCTCCGGGATTTCTTTGATGACGGGAAGGAGGAAAAATTATGATACTCGCAGGATTTTCCTTATTCATCATTTTCCTCCTCGTTATCGGCATGCCGGTCGCCTTCACGCTTTCCGTCGCAGGGATCCTGGGCATCATCCAGTTCGTGGATGTGTCCTTCCTCTCGCAGGTGCCGGTCATCGCGTACAAGACGCTGGACTCCTACGTCCTGACGTCCGTTCCGCTCTATATCCTCATGAGCCAGATCATGCTGACGGGCCGCGTGGGAAGCGGACTTTTCGAACTCGGCAGCAAGTGGATGGGCCACCTCCCCGGCGGCCTTGGCATCGCGACCATCTTCGCCTGCGCCATCTTTGCTGCAATTTCCGGATCTTCCGTCGCTACCGCCGTCACCATCGGCGCTATGGCCATTCCGGAAATGCTGAAGCGCGGCTATGACAGGAAACTCGTCGTCGGCTCCGTTGCCGCAGGCGGCACGCTCGGCATCCTGATCCCGCCGTCCATTCCGATGATTCTGTACGGCACGATCACCGATGAATCCGTCGGCAAGCTCTTCATGTCCGGCGTCGTACCGGGCGCGCTCCTGACGGTCCTCTTCATCTGCTACATCGTCTTTGCTTCCTGGGACAAACCGAGAGAACCAAGATCTTCTCATGCTGAAAAGATGAAGTCCCTCCGTGAAAACATCTGGGGACTCTTCCTTCCGGTCATCATCATCGGCGGCATCTACACCGGCATCTTCACACCGACTGAAGCCGCTGCTGTCGGCACCGTCTATGCACTGGCCATCACATTCTTCGTTTACAGAAGCGTCACCATCCAGGATATGCCGGCCATCCTCCGCGCGACCATCAAGACATCCTGCATGATCTTCTCCATCATGATCGGCGCCATGCTCTTCGGCTACATCCTGACTATCCTGCAGGTACCGCAGGCACTCATGAGACTCGTCACCGAAGGTGACCTGAACCGCTGGATCGTCATGCTGGGCATCAACATCATGCTGCTGATTCTTGGCTGCGTACTGGAAACCGTATCCATCATCCTCATTACCCTTCCGATGCTCTATCCGATCATCAAGGCGCTCGGCTTCGACCCCATCTGGTTCAACGTCGTCCTCCTGATCAACATGGAACTCGCCCTCATCACGCCGCCAGTCGGCATGAACCTCTTCGTCATCAAGGGGATCAGCGAAGACAGCTCCATCCAGGACATCATCGCAGGCGCTGCGCCATTTGCAGCTATCATGGTATTTGAAATCCTCCTCCTCTGCTTCGTTCCGGAAATCGCCACCTGGCTTCCTTCCGTACTGAAGTGACGGGATAAGAAAAGGAATAGAAAAGAGCCAAAGAAAACAATCATTTTCAATGGCTCTTTTTTTGTTCCGTTTTTGGAAATGGGGATGATTGAAGATTGAAATGCGTTAAAGGCTTTCCAAAGTTGGTATTTGATATGTTCATGTTTTCTGCATATAATAAAAACAAAAACAAGAAGATGAATTAATTTGTAAATTATTGCATAAATTATACAATTATCCTTCGCTTTGCTCTTGTGAATACGCTAAAAGAAAACCGAAATAGATACGCTTTTCTTTAATGAGCCACTAATAATTTGAGCAAAAACGGAGGTTTACATTTACAAAAATGCCCATTTTTGTAAATGAGATTTTTTCATTTACAAAAAAGCCACTTTTTGTAAATGAAATTGAGGGGAATTGTTCACGGGATTCAGAGGGAAATGAGGCAGGTGAATATTATGAAATATGAATCTTTATCCAAAATATATTATGTATCGCCTGATAATTATATGAAGGAATATACTTCAAGGTTTATGTTTCCATATTCGATGCACCTTGGTATCAGAATCCGGCAGTATAACAGAAAGCATGATTTTGAGGCGTTTTTTTATTATCCGAATGAGATTGCGATTCTTCTGGAAAAAATTCACAAATCTTATGAAGAGTTTCTTGCTGTTGAAAGTCAGGTGCCTCCGGTTGTATTGCATCAATTTTCCCTTCTGAGTATCTTGGACGAAGTAAAGTCTACAAATGATATTGAAGGGGTAAGAAGTACAAGGAAAAGAAATAAGAGAAATCATCGATGGCGTACAACCGAGATCGGGCCGGCTGGAAAGCATCGTCAATAAATATATAAGCTTAATGACTGATACGGAGATCGATTTCAATACCTGCCAGGATATAAGGAATTTCTTTGACGATTTTGCTCATAAGGAAATTTCGAAAGAAAATCCCAATCGTCAATTAGACGGGGAAATCTTCCGGAAGGATCCGGTAGAGATAGCGTCGGCTGCGGGCAAGACAATTCATCAGGGGCTGTTTCCTGAAAGTGTCATTATATCGACGATGAATGAGGCTTTGAAAATCCTGCATCGTGAGGATATCCTGGTACTCGTAAGACTTGGCTTATTCCATTACTTCTTCGCGTATATCCATCCATTTTATGATGGAAATGGAAGAACCGATAGGTTTATCACGTCGTATTTCCTGGGGAAATTTTTCCAGACGATACCCGCTTTACGGTTGTCCGTTTATATACAGAAGAATAAAAAGAAGTATTATGACCTGTTTTCTGAAGCTGACAGTGAGATCAACCGCGGCGATCTGACACCATTTATCATTGGGTTTCTGGAAATTATCCACGGTACAGTACTCGATACGATTGGTCTTTTGAGACGGAAAAATGATCAGCTGAATAAATACAAGAATCAAATCGAGAAACTGGGGCTGGAAGATGAACTGCTCAGCGGAATGTATTACATACTGCTTCAGGCGGCTTTATTCTATGGCCAGGGAGTCAGTATTTCGGACCTGATGCAGATCACCGGGAAATCCAGAGGAACGATGCAAAAACGGATGGAAAAGATTCCTGAGGAACATATGCTGATTACGAAAGTCGGCAAAGTTAATTATTACAAGCTGAATTTGAAATTGTTTTCGTCTAATCGTTCATAAAACGGCAAAGGGAGCTGCGGGAAATGGTGCACATTTCTGTAGCTCTTTTTTTAATCGTAGTATTTCCGGGTTATAGGACAAAACGTGTTGGTAAAAATTTATATTATGCTTGTATTAAGGGCAGAATACGGGGCATACTGAAATACGCCCGAGCTGCACTGTAATCCATCTCATCACAATTAGCTGGAAGCGTAAAAGCGCCCATATTCTCAGCACTTCCAGGTTTGTGTTCAAATGCGCACTTTTCCGCATCAGCAGCAGATAAAGACACAATAAGGGCATCTATTTTTCATAACGATAATCTTTCCAGAAGATTATTCACACTGAAAAGATAAAATCCCATTTTAGCTTGTATTTATCAGGGGTTTGAGGCTTTTTACCAACACGTTTTGTCCACCCTTTAAGAATTACTGAAAGTCTTAAAATGCCGATGGAGCCCGATAAACGCGGGGCTCATCGACTATAAAAACAACACGAAATGTCCTATAAGCCGTATTTCCGAAATGCTCCATAAAAAAGAAGCCCCCGTCGGAGCTTCTCCATTGTTTCTTCTTATTCTTTTTCTCCTGCCAGGTGCGCTTTCATTTCCGCGATGAATTTCTTCAGGGCGGGGGAGGCGTCCCGGAGGGACGGGAGGGCGATGCCCAGGGTGATTTTTTCTTCCGGAACGAAGGGGCGTGTCACGACGTCTTCTTTCCAGTTCTCACTCACGAGCTCGTTGTTGATCGATACGCCCAGGCCGGCGGCGACCATGCGCCATGCGGTGTAGTTGCTGCTCGTCGTCAGGCGGAAGGTCGGATGGATGTCATGTTTCTCAAAGATGGCTTCCACGTCAGTTTCTGCATGAAGGGGCGGGCTGACGAAGTCGAGGCCGTCGAGGTCCTTGGGATGGACGGCTTCCTTTTCGGCAAGCTTGGAGTCTGCCGGAAGCCACACGAGCAACCTGTCTTCCATGAGCGGGATCCAGTCGCCCTTGTAGGAGCGGGGTTCGGAAAGGATGGCGCAGGAGAGTTCTCCGTCCTGCAGCGCTTCCAGAAGTTCACGGTTGCTTCCTTCCCTAAGGTGCACGGCTACATCGGGATAAAGATCGCAGTAGCGGTGAAGCACCGGCGGCAGCCAGACAGCAGCAGTGCTGGAATAGGATCCGATGAAAAGCTCGCCGGCTGTCAGGGAAAGGATGTCACAGCGGACAGCACGCGTCTTTTTCTCGGCAAGGAGCAGTTCCCTGATCGAGGGGAGAAGGCGCTTTCCCTCTTCCGTGAGCTGTACGCCCTGGCTGGTTCTGTGAAGAAGTGGGAAGCCCATCTCATTTTCAAGGCTGTCCATCATTCTTGTCATGCCCGAGGGTGAATAGCCCATCTTTTCTGCGGCAGCTGACAAGCTTCCCAGCCGGATGATGCTGAGAAGAGCAGCGTATTTGTTAGTGTCCATGGACAAGCCTCCTTCTTTGAGATATGGCACTCTTTTGTCCGCTTTATTTCTAAAGATACATCATATACATTATTTATAAGCTGTACTTGAGGGTGACAAAATCGTTATTATTTCGTTCTCTTTATTATAGCAAAAGAATAGATTTATAAAATAGGGAAATGCAAAATATTTGCATTAACGCTTGCCGGTATATCAAGGTTATATTGCGAAACTTGCTCTTCCGTCAATAAATCCGATGATATATACTCGATATCAAACAAGGTATACATAAAGTCCTAAAAAATCAAAAAATTTATCAGTTAGAATGCCGTACGAAAGAGGTGCTTTTCATGAGCGCGTCCGCAGCAAAGTGGCTCCTGGCATCTGTCATTGTGGCAAGGAGCTCGTCATTTCTGTTTTCCAAGTTCATACTGGTCAGCATGAATCCCTTCGAGCTCTTAGGGCTCCGTTTCTTTCTGGCCTTTGCTTTCCTTCTTCTTGTTTACAGGAAACGCGTCATGCGCACGTTTTCCTGGGACATGGTCAGGAAAGGGGCCATCCTTGGCATCACGCTGGCACTTGGCATGGCGGCGGAGATGCTGAGCCTTAAGGAAACGGACGTCTACCTGACAGCCTTCCTGGAAAATATGGCGCTTGCGATCGTGCCGTTCCTCACCATGGCGGCTTTGCGGAAGCTGCCGTCCGGAAAAATCATAGCGAGTGTCTTCATCATTTCCGTCGGCGCCGGTTTCCTGACACTGAAAGGCGGTCGGCCGGACATTACGCCGGGCGTCATTTACGGTCTTCTGGCGGCGCTCAGCTATGCATTCTTCATTTTCCTGACAGAAAAGTATGTGAAAACGCTCGACCCTCTTTCCGTCGGCATATGGCAGATGGGTTTCATGGGCCTTTTCTGCGCCGTCTCTGCCGTTTCGGTCGGTACGATTACGGTGCCGGAGGAGGGGAGCACGATCCTGTACCTTCTGGCGCTCGTCTTCCTCTGCTCGTGCTTCGGCTTTACGTTCCAGCCGGTCGCGCAGAAGTACATGTCGGCTGAGGACGCAGGGCTCTTCTGTGCGCTCGATCCTCTTTTTGCGACGCTCTGGAGCATGATATTCCTTGCCGAGGATCCGGGGATGACGGGATTCATCGGAGCCTTCCTTGTGATTGCAGGGATCCTTCTGGCGGAAATGTCGGCGGAATCGGTGAAGAAGGTGCCCGGAAAACTGCTGCTCCTTGCCCGTGGAAAGAACGGATAATGGGAATTGCGAAATTTCCTTTGCTCTCTTGACAGCCAAAAGGCGTAATGGTATAGTACAAATAATTTCAGACAGGCAGTGAAGAGAAGAGTACGCGGAAGGATACGCCAAAGAGAGCTCCGGTTGGTGAAAAGGAGCGCGGAGAGAATCGCGGAAGATGGCCTCTGAGCCTGGTGTGCCGAATGATGACGCAGCCCGGGATCTCCCGTTACAGAGATGCGGTATCAAGGCTTTGGCCGGCGTACCTACGGAGGCTTTCGCGGCGACGCGGAGGCGAAATTGGGTGGTAACACGAATATCTCGTCCCTTTCATAGGGGATGGGGTTTTTTTTATGGGAATTTGAACAGGAGGTCTTACAGTGCCAATAAAAGTAGCAGACGGCATCGAAGCCGTAAGTGAACTGCAAAAGGAAGGTATCGTCACGATTGGGACAGAAAGAGCGAGGACGCAGGATATTCGTCCGCTGAAGATTCTGATTCTCAACCTGATGCCGATCAAGAAACCGACGGAAGTCCAGCTACTCCGTCTCCTGGGCGACACGCCGCTCCAGCTGGATGTGGACTTCGCACACACGGTTTCCCGCGAAACGACGCATACCGACCGTTCCTACCTTGAGCAGAATTATCTGACATTCGATGATATCAAGGACAAGCGCTATGACGGCTTCATCATCACAGGCGCGCCGGTCGAAAAGATGGAATACGAGGAAGTCGATTACTGGCCGGAAATGCTGAAATACTTCGAATGGGCCGACAAGAATGTATTCTCCACGCTCCACTTCTGCTGGGCCGCACAGGCAGGCCTCTACCGTGACTACGGCGTACAGAAGAGGATCCTTCCGCAGAA
The DNA here is from genome assembly GCF_007164725.1 of Dialister hominis. Lineage (NCBI taxonomy): Bacteria > Bacillati > Bacillota > Negativicutes > Veillonellales > Veillonellaceae > Dialister > Dialister hominis. Next base: position 2,407,163 of record NZ_AP019697.1, read on the forward strand.
GCTCTTCGGTATTTACCAGTACGGGCTTCAGGTGCCGTTCCATCCGCTCCTTCGCGGCTTTGACGACAGGTACTTCATCCCGCAGTCCCGCCACACATCGATCGATGATGCCAAGGTCGACGCCACGCCCGAGCTGATCGCTCTTTCCCGTTCCAAGGACAACGGCATCAATATCATTTCCGACAAGGAATCCCGCCGCGTCTTCGTTCTCGGCCACTTCGAGTACGACCTGCGCACGCTGGAGTGGGAATACAAGAGGGACCGTGATAAAGGCCTTCCGACAAAGCTTCCTGCCAACTATTATCCCTACGATGATCCGCAGGAACGCCCGCGCTTCGTATGGTGCAGCTATGCCCACCTTTTCTATCATAACTGGCTGAACTTCG